>NZ_JAUSPP010000073.1:0-115226 GCF_030656585.1 Rhodonellum sp. | reverse complement strand
ATCCTGCATTGATGGAGTGGCTGGCGAACGATTTGCGCAGCAGCAAAGCAGATTGGAAAATCGTGGCTTATCACCATCCAGCTTTCAATTCCAGTCTCCAGCACCACCAATATCAGGTGATGAGATTGGCCGCCCCTATATTTGAATCTTTGGGCGTTGACCTCGTATTTAATGGACATGTGCACAATTACCAGCGGACTATTCCCTTGAAGTTCAATCCAAAAATCAATGAGGAAGGGACCCGATTTGTCGTGTCGGAAGAGGGGAGTGTCGATGGAGAATTTACCTTGGATCTCAATTTTGATGGTGTCAACGTCACCAAACCGGAAGGTATCATTCACATCGTCACGGGTGCCGGAGGGGCGGCCCTGTATGATCCCGAAATCAGTGAGAACCCTGATTTATGGACAAAAGGAACGCCGGAAAACTGGGCTCCTTTTACCGTAAAGCTGGTTTCGGATCGGCATTCCTTTACCATGGTGGAAACGGATGGAAAAACACTGATTTTGAGACAATTGGATGGCAACGGAAATGTGTTTGATGAAATCAAAATCACCAAATGATCGTTTTTTTTTATATGTACGATTGCCGACAGAAAAGTAGGCTCATGCAAGGCCAATTTGACAATCATTTGCGAAAAAAATGGACGACAGTTTTCATGGAAAGTTCATGAAGTTGGATTTTCCCGCATTTCCTTTAGCAGCGCGATGACTTCATCATCACTCACCTGACCGAAATCCGCATAAAATTGTCCCACACCATAAAAATCATCAGGAGTGTGGAGGCATATCAGTTCATCCACCATTTCGCGAACTTCTCGGGCAGTACGGGGAGGAGCGACAGGCACGGCCACGATCAATTCTTTCGGGTTCTCTTTTCGGATGGATTCGATTGTGGATTTCATGGTGTGGCCGGTGGCAATGCCATCATCTACCACGATCACGATTTTGTTTTTGAGGGAAGCAGGCTTTCGGTTTCCCATAAAAAATTCAAATCTTTTTTTCAGTTCTTTGGAAAGTCGATCGATCTCATTTTTGATGTAGCTTTTGTCAACATCAGCAATTGAATCATCCACTAGAACAGTGTCCATGGTGACAGAGCCAATCGCATATTCGGGATTTAAGGGATGCCCGATTTTCTTCGAAAGAATGATTTCCAAAGGAAAGCCAAGGTTTTTGGCCACGATGGCAGCCATTGGTACGCCTCCTCTGGGGATTGACAAGACAATTCCATCCTTTCCGCGGTATTTTATCAATTGATCAGCCAGCAATAGGGCTGCCTCGTTTCGGTTTCTGAAAAGTATGCTCATTTTGATAAGATTAAAGTTTAACCCGTGTCATGCATTTCCAATTTTATTCCGGTCTTAGATGTCATAATAATCATTCAGTTATCCATCATTTTTGACTTTGCCCTATCGGTACACTGCCCTATTCTCCAAATAGTCTGGTTTTCTTACAATTTCAATCCCATTTGAGAATCTTTTGCATATTTTGGGTTTACACCAAATAGGTTTTGAACCAAACTGCCGCATAGGTAGCCACCTGTTCCAGTGTCCCAGGTTCTTCAAAGAGATGGGTGGCACCTTCCACAATTTTCAATTTTTTGGTACAAGTCATGAATTCGTAAGCGGTTTTGTTCAACTGGATCACCTCCAAATCCAAACCTCCCACGATCAATAGGGTCGGGGCTTTTACTTCTGAAATTTCAGGTGTTGCCAGATCGGGTCTGCCTCCCCTGGAAACCACCGCATGGATCAAATCGGGTAATTTTGCAGCGGCTTTCAGGGCAGAGGCCGCACCCGTACTCGCTCCGAAATACCCCATTTTCAGATCAGAAAAACGCGTGTCAGCAGCGATCATTTCGGTCACCTGAACCAAACGGGAGGTAAGCATTTCGATATTGAATCGGTTGGAATACATTTCATCTTCTTCCTCGGTCAATAGGTCAAACAGAAATGAACCAATTTGCACGTTGTGAAGCTCTTTGGCCACAAAATTATTTCTGGGACTGAATCGACTGCTACCACTTCCATGGGAAAAAAGCACCAAGGAACTCGCCTTTTCGGGGAGAATCATTTCCCCGGACAATTGCACCTGGTCGATCCGAAGGTTGAGCGTTTCGTGAAAGCGTGTTTTCATGTTGATGTACTTTTAGGGAAGCTCATCTGACCAATGAAATTTTTCTCATCCCAAGGGTTGGTATTTGGTTGGAAAGCTAAAAAACCGTTTTGCTTATTTTTGAAACAATTGCATAATTTACATAATTAATTTAATTTTTACTTTATAAAAAAATCATATTTTGAATTTTTATCAAGTTAAAATTTTGGTCGCTTGATCGTTTTGGATTTAATCCGAAATATGGATTAGATTTCTAGGAGAGGCAGTAACTCTTAAAAAATCAACGTATTAGGGCAATATGGTCTATTGCTGATATGGTGAAATGAAAAATAGTTTACAACCAATTGATTATGAAGCATTTTTTGGCTTGAATTGGCAATGCATAAAACGGGTTTGAAATTCTTTGGTGTGGTATTGACAATCAGGTTTTCATTCCTGCATTTCGTTGGTCATACCCAAAGACTTCTTTTTACAATTTAATTTTTGGAGGAATGGATATTGTTGTAGCTGGTGAAGTTTTGAACGTTGAATTTTCATTGGGTTGGGTTGCTTCCTTATATGGATTAATTTCGGCAGTCAATTTTTTATAAAAAAGTTTATAAAAAAGTTTAAATCTTTGACAATCAATATTTTGTGAATTTTTAATCCATCTTAAATAATATTTTGTAAATCTGTGATTTATGGAAGATTATTTTGTTTTAGTGTAATTTTTTCCTTTGAAAACCTGCTCACCTTTATGTCACAATACGCTGGAAATAGGCCATTTTCAATCACCCAGACAAATTTCGCTACGAGTTGCAGTTATGGATTCACAAAATCCGTTTTGCCGTATTTGTGTGATTTGTTATCATTTTGATTGGTTCCACTTCAGCGCGTATTCCACGGACAAAAAATCAAGAAATCACCCAGTTTAATTTGAATCACAAATATTATGAAAAAAGAAAGTACCAAAAACCGAATATGGCTGACCGCATTGGCAGCTGTATCCTTAGGCGCCTTGTTTGGTAGCTGTAAGGATGAATTTGATGAGGTTTTGGGGATTTGCCCGGAGGTTGAATCCACAAATCCTGTTACCGATGCCATCGGAGTCCAATTGACCAAAACGATCACTGTTACCTTCAATGAGGCCATGGATCCGGCAAGTATTGTTCCTGGCGCATTTAGTTTGAGAGTGATCAATACTTCGGGTGGAATCGCCGAAGAAATTTCAGGTGAATTGACTTTCCAAGCGGAGACCAATAGCATGAATTTTAAACCTTCCGCAAATCTTTCACCAAACACGACTTATACAGGTAGGGTAGAACCCATCGTCAAAGATGTGATGGGGAATGCTTTGCAAACCGCCTATGTTTGGACTTTCACCACGGGTGTATCGCCGACTGTGATTGCGACCGACCCAGCTAATTTGGCAACGGGAGTTGCACTTGATAAAACAATCACCGCCACATTCAGCATGAAAATGGATTCATTGTCCATTTCAGCAGCTTCATTTACCTTGATGGCAGGGACCACCCCAGTTTCAGGTGCAATCAGCTATGCGGGCAATACGGCCAGCTTCAAACCTGCCAATGATCTTTTGCCAGGTACTACTTACAAAGGAACCATCTCCACCGAAGTTAAAAACAAAGATGGAATCCCAATGGCAACAACTTACAATTGGACTTTCAATACTGGAACGGCTCCAACCGTTATCGCCATTGACCCGAAAGACTTGGCCATCAGTGTACCTGCCAACAAAGCCATCAAAGTCACTTTCAGTGAACTGATGAATGCGGCAACGATCAATGCTTCTGCCTTTACAGTTAAAATTGGTTCGGTAGCAGTTGCCGGAACTGTCACTTATTCGGATTCCAGTGCGGTTTTCACGCCGATCATCAGCCTGTTGTCGAATACAACCTATTCGGTGACAATCTCCAAATTGGTAAAGAATCCTGCGGGCATTCCAATGGCAAATGATTTTGTATCGACATTTACCACCGGAAATTTTGCAATCCCTAAAGTTGCTTCCACGGATCCAGCCAACAATGCGACTGGTGTGGCCATCAACAAAGTGATCAAAACCACTTTCTCTGAAGCGATGAATCCAGCCACTATCTCTGGGTCGACTTTCACGGTCAAGCAAGGTACCACAAATGTTCCCGGAACAGTGACTTACAGTGGAACGACGGCTACTTTTACGCCGACCAATCCACTTTCTTCCAATTTGGTGTATACGGGTACCATTACAACTGGAGCCAAAAACACTGCAGGAACAGCAATGGCCAACAATTTTGTCTGGACCTTCACCACTGCTGCAATTGTTGCCCCAACGGTATCTTCTACAGACCCAGGAAATAACGCGACCAGTGTAGCACTCAACAAAGTAGTGAAAGCCACTTTCTCTGAAGCGATGAATCCAGCCACAATCTCTGGCGGAACATTCACGATCAAACAAGGCACTACAAATGTTGCTGGAACAGTGACTTATAGTGGTTCCACGGCCACTTTCACGCCGACCAATCCATTTTCTCCTAGTTTGGTTTACACTGGTACCATCACCACCGATGCTAAAAATGCAGCTGGAACAGGCCTTGCAAATAATTTTGTTTGGTCATTCACGACTGCGGCTTTGAACGTGCCAACGGTGAACTCAACCGACCCAGCCAATAACGCCACGGGTGTAGCCATGAACAAGGCAATCAAGGCTGTTTTCAATGAAGCCATGAATCCGGCTACAATCACGGGAAGTACCTTCACATTGAAACAAGGAAATACGGCTGTGGCTGGAACGGTCACTTATGCGGGTACCACTGCGACCTTTACGCCGACCAATCCGCTTTCTCCTAATTTGGTTTACACAGGTACCATTACCACTGGAGCAAAAAATGGAGCAGGAACTGCAATTGCCAGCAATTATGTATGGTCTTTCACCACAGTGGCAAGTATTGCTCCTATGGTTGTTTCCATTGATCCTGCCAACAATGCCACGGGTGTCCCAATCAATAAATTGATCAAGGCAACTTTCAGCGAGGCAATGAATCCAGCTACCATTACCGGAACAACCTTTACAGTGAAACAAGGTGGAAACGCGGTTTCAGGAATAGTTTCTTACAATGGAACAACAGCGACCTTTACACCAAACAATCCACTTGCATCGAACCTAGTCTACACGGTCACCATTACCATTGGTGCAAAAAATGTGGACGGCACTCCTTTGGCAAGCAATTTTGTTTCAACATTTACCACTTCGGCCAATGTGTCTCCGACTGTGGTTTCTACCGATCCGGCAAACAATGCAACCAACGTGGCGCTCAACAAGGTGGTTAAAGCCACTTTTAGCGAAGCCATGAATCCAGCGACGATCACAGGGGCAACTTTCACAGTGAAACAAGGTCAAACGGCGGTTGCCGGAACTGTTACCTATAGCGGAACAACAGCTTCCTTTACACCTACCAATCCATTCTCTGGTGGTCTTGTCTACACGGGAACCATTACAACCGAAGCCAAGAATGCAGCGGGTACAGGTTTGGCAAACAATTTTGTTTGGACCTTTACGACAGCAGCCAATGTGGCTCCGACTGTGGTTTCTACCGATCCGGCAAACAATGCAACCAACGTGGCGCTCAACAAGGTGGTTAATGCCACTTTCAGCGAAGCCATGAATCCAGCGACGATTACCGGAGCAACATTCACATTGAAACAAGGTCAAACAGCAATAGCAGGAAATGTTTCCTACAATGGAACAACGGCATCCTTTACGCCAAACGTTCCGCTTTTGCCCAATTTGGTTTATACTGGAACGATCACCACTGAAGCCAAAAATTCAGCGGGTACAGGCCTGGCAAACAATTATGTTTGGACTTTCACCACTGTAGCGCCTATTGTACCAACGGTGCTATCGACGGACCCCATGAACAATGCTACTAATGTGGCGCGTAATAAGGTCGTTAGAGCGACATTTAGTATTCCAATGGATGCTACATCGATCAATGGAAACACCTTTAAGCTTCAATTGAATGGGGCAAATGTTGCTGGAATGGTTTCCTACAGTGGAACAACCGCTTCATTTACACCAACTAGCTTACTTTCAGCAAATCAAGTGTACACAGCGACCATCACCACTGGAGCACAAAGTATAGCAGGTTCAAATTTGGTCAATGATTATGTTTGGAGTTTCAGAATTGAAAACCCGACATCTGCCTATTTTGTGGATCTTAAGACCGCTGGTAGATTTGGGATTTTTGCAGCAACGGGAATCAGCAACAATGCAGGATTCAGTGAAATCCGAAACTTGGATGTGGGGATTTCTCCAGGCGCTCGTTCTTCGGTAACAGGATTTCCTCCTGCGATCGTGGTGAATGGTGCCATATATGCTTCGGACGATGCTTCGCCAGCTGGTGTTGCGGCCATGCTGATACAGGCCAAATCGGATTTGTTACAGGCTTATTTGTTTGCTGAAGGAGCATCATCCCCAGCACCTGCGACGATGGCCGGAGACCAAGGTGGCAAAACCCTTGCCCCAGGGATATACAAATCCAATTCCACGCTTTTGATTCAAGCAGGCGATTTGACACTTGATGCCCAGGGTGATCCCAATGCAGTTTGGATTTTCCAAATCGCTTCAGGTTTCACCACTGTTGGCGGATCTGGTGGAAACGTTATTTTGACCGGAGGCGCCCAAGCCAAAAACATTTTCTGGCAAGTGGGAAGCTCTGCGACGATTGGTGACAATACCAATTTCAAAGGGAATGTTTTGGCCTTCACTTCCATCACCATGAATTCAGGTGCAAAAATTACAGGAAGAATGTTGGTCCTCAATGGAGCAGTGGTCATGACCAATACAAACATCATTGAAAAACCTTAATCTTAGAAAAATGAAATCATCCAATAATATAAAAAAGGGATCGCGCGCTGCGTGGTCCCCTTACCACATGGTCAATAAAAGTCTCATTTTCGGGGGATTGATGTTTATGGGTATTCAAGCACCACTTGTTGCCCAGGAAGTCCAGTTTTCTAGGCCCTCTTGGTGGTTTGGGGCTGCAGCAGGAGCAAATTTCAATTTCAATCAAGGGACTACCCAGCGGTTGAATTCAAGTTTGATGATCCCCGCAGCCTTCAACCATGGCAATGGTGTTGGGCTTTTTCTTGGACCCGTATTGGAGTATCACCGTCCGGAATCGAGATGGGGAATGATGCTTCAGGCCGGATTTGATTCGCGAAAAAGCAGCTTCGACCAGATCAGAACCGCTTGCAACTGTCCTGCTGACTTGTCAACTGACCTGAGTTACTTGACCATAGAACCGAGCCTTAGATTTGCACCGTTCAAGTCGAACTTTTATCTGTACGGGGGCCCGAGATTTGGCTTCAACAGGACCAATGCATTTACCTATCAGTTGGGAATCAATCCGGACTTTCCGGATCAGGCGCCCACGCCTGAGGTCAATGGTGAATTTAGCAATACCAACAAAAATCTGATCTCTATGCAGATCGGTGCTGGATATGATATCCCGCTTTCCTCCCAAGCAAACAAAGTCCAAACTGTGCTTGCTCCATTTGTTTCGTTCCAGCCTTATTTTGGGCAGAATCCAAGGTCTTCAGAAACTTGGACTTTGACCACAGTAAGGGTAGGCGCTGCACTGAAGTTTGGCAAAGGGCGTAAAATCCCGGCTGTCTTGGCTGCGCCTGTCTCGTACGTGTCTCCAGAGGTCGGCTTCAAGATCGATTCACCCAAAAATCTTCCTTTGGGCAATCAAATCATTGAAACCTTCCCACTTCGGAATTATGTATTCTTCAATGCTGGATCAACCGAAATCCCCAAACGTTATGTAATTCTTGAAAAAGAGCAAGTAAAGGATTTCAAAGCGGACCAATTGGAAGTGTTTGCGCCGACTGTATTGTCTGGTCGATCTGACCGACAGATGATGGTGTATTACAATGTGTTGAACATCCTTGGGGATCGCATGGTGAAAAATCCTTCTGCAAGCATCAAGCTGGTAGGATCCTCAGAAAAAGGATCCCAAGAAGGAACCAAAATGGCCGAAACCATCAAAAAATATTTGGTTGGCACATGGGGAATTGCAGAAACAAGGATCGCTACCGAAGGTTTGGATAAACCAAAAATTCCATCTAAAAAGCAAGGAGGCACGCGTGAGCTCGACCTATTGCTTGAAGGAGACCGAAGAGTGTCTATCGAAAGTAGTTTCCCTGCTTTGTTGATGGAATTCAAAGGTGGATTGGACGCTCCATTGAGACCTGTATCCACGGAAGCCCCAGAGGAGAGTTATGTATCTTTTGATGTTGAAGGAGCCGAAGAAGCATTTACTTCTTGGAGACTTGAAGTGAAGGATGATCAGGGAAGGGTGCAAAATTTTGGGCCTTACACGGAGAACAAAATAAGTCTCCCTGGTAAATTGATCTTGGGTGACAAGCCTGAAGGTGAATACAAGATTGCCATGGTGGGTCAAACCGAAAGCGGAGAAACCATCAGGAAAGAAACCACCTCCAAAATTGTAAAATGGACTCCTCCTACCAGTCAAGAAGGAATGAGATTCAGCGTAATCTATGAATTCAATGATGCAAAAGCCATTGCCTCCTATGAGAAATATCTTACGGATGTGGTTGCCCCAAAAATCACTCAAGGTGCTACTGTCGTGATTCATGGTCATACGGATGCGATAGGGGAAGAAGCCTACAACTTGGCATTGTCTCAGGCTCGTGCCAATGATGTGAAAAGCATTCTTGAAAGAAGTCTTTTGAAGGCTGGAAGAAACGATGTGAAGTTTGACGTCAAAGCATTTGGCGAAGACGCAAACCTTTCTCCTTTCCAAAACAAGTTTCCTGAGGAGCGTGCTTATAATCGTACGGTTATCATTGATGTGCTACCCAGAAAGTAAGCGTTTGAATCTGAAATAAGGATTCTTATTCTGTATAATGAAAAAAGGCAGTTCCAAATCATTGGAACTGCCTTTTTTATTTTATTGATGGTTTAACCCGAAAGATGCAATAGTTTTCCAAATGGGATTGAAACTGAAAGAAAATCAGACTATTGGGAGAATAAATACCTGCACCAATAGGGTGAATTTAAAAATAGTAATTAAGCAATTGAATATCAGTAAATTGTGATATTCAATTGTGTTCGGAATGCATAAAACAGATTTGATTTTTTATGTCAACTTTCTACAGTGGTTTCCTTCAGATTTCCCAATACAGCGTCTTTCAAACCTTCTAATTGGCTCAGATCCATTCCCCAGAAATCTATCCTCCCCAAGGTTTTCTCCACGACGGTTTCCAGATTTTCCTCCTTCCAAACCTCCTTAAAGAAAGCCATGACAGGTTCATCATCCTTGAGCGGAATTGGTTCTCCATTGATTTCTCCTTTGTAAAAAGCAATCAGGGCGGCAAAAGATTGGATAAGGTGTGCCGGCCAAATCCCTTTGATTCTATGGTATTCCAAAATCGAGGGAAGTACCCTGACCTTGAATTTTGAAATGGAGTTGAGGGAAATCGAGACCAACTCATGTCGGATAAATGGATTTCGAAACCTGTCCAAAACATCATTGGCGAATTGTTCCAATTCCTCCTTGGGCAAATCCAAGGTTGGGATGATTTCCCCAAAAATGGTTGCTTTGATAAATTCACCCATTTCCGGATCTTCTACGGATTCCCTGACCGTCCTAAAACCCTTCAGGAATGCAACCGGCACCAAAGCAGTGTGGGCACCATTCAAGATTCTTACTTTTCGGGTGCGATAAGGATTTTGGTCTTTTACGAATTTCACCTGGAGTCCAGCCTGAGCAGCGGGGAATTCCTTTTCTAGTCCTTCAGGTCCTTCGATCACCCAAAGATGAAAGGGTTCCGCCATCACGACAAGATTGTCCTCATAACCCAATTCCTCCTGAATCTCTCCTATGGTTTCCCTTGGGAATCCCGGGACAATTCTATCCACCAAGGTATTGCAAAAAGAATTGGCTTCTTCGATCCAAGAGGAAAATGGCTCCGACAAATGCCAAAGTTTTGCATATTTCAAAATACATTCCTTCAGGATAGCACCATTCTTGTCGATCAATTCACAAGGAATCAGCACCAAGCCTTTTTTTGGATCGCCATTGAAAGTTTGAAATCTTTTGAAAAGCAAAGCTGTCAATTTCCCAGGGAAAGTGAGGGGGATCGATTGATGCTCCTTGTCTTCTGGATCAAAGGTGATCCCAGCCTCTGTGGTATTGGAAATGACAAATCTCAAATCCGGATTCTCACCCAATTCCAAATATGCAGCATAGTCCTCAAATGGATTCATGGCTTCCTGTATACAGGTAATCAATCGACTTTCCTGAGTGGACTTTCCGTTTTGGATCCCCTGAAGCAGCACATGATACAATCCATCCTGCGCTTTTAGCATTTTAGCCAGACCTTGGGCAATGGGTTGCACCACGACCACATCTCCATCAAATGAGGTCTTCTCATTCATCACATCCACCATCCAGTCTACAAATCCCCGTAAGAAATTCCCTTCTCCAAACTGAAGGATTTTGACTGGCCTTTTGGCTGTGTCTATATTTTGTCTATTTAGATTTTTCATGGTTTTGGATTGGGGATGACATTGGGAAAGGAAGTGGATTTCACTATAAGAAGGTTTAAGACAGGATTTTAAAAGCGAAAATATTCCTTCGCATTGTAATAGGAGATGTCGGAAATGATTTTGCCCAGCCAAACTTCGTCAGCGGGAAGTTCTCCATTTTCGACATCTTGAGCGATTAGATTACAGAGAATCCTGCGGAAATATTCATGTCTCGGGAAAGAAAGGAAACTCCTCGAATCCGTCAGCATTCCCACAAAGCAACTCAGCATCCCCATATTGGACAGGGCGTTGAGCTGCTTTTCCATCCCATCTTTTTGATCCAAAAACCACCAGCCTGAACCGAATTGGATTTTGCCCTTGATGGAGCCATCATTGAAATTCCCCACCATGGTTGCCAACACTTCATTGTCGGATGGGTTCAGGTTGTAAAGGATGGTCTTGGCGAGTTGGTCGCTGCTGTCCAAGAGATTCAGATAGCTTCCCAATGCCCTTGCCTGAGAGAAGTCTCCAATGGAATCAAATCCCGTATCCGGACCCAAAGTGCGCAACATCCTGTCGTTGGTGTTGCGTAGAGCGCCCAAGTGGTACTGTTGTGTCCAGCCCTTGGCATGGTACATTTTGCTCAACTCCACCAAGGTGTGAAATTTGAAATAGTCTACTTCTTTGGATTGTAGGGTTTTTCCTTCCTGAAGTTTCCTGAAAAGTGTTTCCACGTCAAAGGTTCCCAACTCAAAGAAGTATAGTTGCTCCAAACCATGGTCCGAAAGTCTTCCTCCCATGTCGTGAAAGAAGGAAATCCGGTTTTCAAGGGCTTGTAACAAATCCGAATACCTGCAAATTTCCACTCCACTGGTATCGGAAAGAAGGTTCAGATACGTTACATAGCTTCCTGGATTTTCTACCGCATAAGACTTGTCTGGCCTGAATGTGGGAAGGAGTTTGGTTGGGACCTTGTTTTTCTTGGCCAGGATGTGGTATTCCAAAGAATCCGTGGGATCATCAGTAGAACAAACGGTTTCCACATGCATTCTTTTCAACAAGCCTTGGGTATGGAATTCCGGACCCTGCAAAAGTGCCGTCGCCTCTCCATATACTTTCGTTGCGGTTTTTGGAGTCAACAATTCCTCGATTCCAAAATAACGCCGCAATTCTAAATGTGTCCAATGATACAGTGGATTTCTCAGTGTATAGGGAACTGCTTCCGCCCATTTTTGGAATTTTTCTTCGTCGCTTGCCTTCCCGGTAATGAAATGTTCGGAAATACCCAAAGTCCTCATCGCTCTCCACTTATAGTGATCGCCGTTCAGCCAGATCTCCGTGAGGGAGTTGAATTTTCGGTTGGTGGCAATGTCATGGGGAGATAAATGGCAGTGGTAATCGATGATGGGCAGTTTGGCCGCATAATCATGGTAAAGCAATTTGGCAAAATCAGTTTTGAGAAGAAAATCCTGAGTCAAAAACCTGTTTTGTTCAATTACGGGTGAATGCATAATATAAAATGTTTTGATTATTTTTTCTGGCTTGATCTTCTGATGATCAACTCAGGTTTCAATACTGTTTTTTGGGGGGAGTCCTTTTTTTGGTCGGATTTCAGCAATTCGAAAAATGTTTCGGCGGTTTCTTTCCCCATGGGAATACTTTTTTGGTCTACGGTAGTCAGGGGAGGATCTGTGAAAGAGGTGAAGGGTTCATTTCCAAACCCGGCCATCATTACTTGTTCGGGGATTTTGAATCCCCTTTCCTTGAGCACCTGCATGGCGCCCATGGCTGCATAATCCGAGGAAGAAAACACGGCATCGAAGGGTATGTTCTTTTCAAGAATGTTCAACATGCTCTGCCTGCCATCTTCGAGCTGCATATTGCTTTCTTCGATCAACAAAGGGTCGAAGGGAATCGAATGGTCCTGTAAGGCATCCATGTATCCCCGCAACCTTTCTTTGTAGATATTGATTTTTTTTGGACTGGTAAAATGTACAATTCGTTTGCAACCTTGTTGGATCAAATGATCCACTGTCTGATAAGCGCCATAATGATCATCAATCACCACCTGACTGACTTCAAGGGAATTGGTGATCCTGTCAAATAGGACAAGTGGAATCCCTTTGTCTAAAACTTTCTGGAAATGGTCGAATTTTTCCGTGTTTTTGGCAATGGAAGCGATGATTCCATCCACCCTAGCATTGAGTAGCGCCTCAACAGTCTGCACTTCCTTTTCATAGTCTTCGTATGACTGTGAAATAATCACCTTATAATCCAGGGTGTTGGCAATGTCCTCAATTCCCCGGATGACGGAGGAAAAGAAATTTCTGTTTACGGTAGGAACGACTACACCGATCAACTTGCTCTTGCCACTGCGCAGGGCAGAGGCGATGTTGTTGGGTTGGTAGTTTAACTGCCGGGCCATTTTGATGACCAGTTTTTTGGTGTTTTCTGAAATCCGGGGGTGATCATTCAGTGCACGGGATACCGTGGATGCGGTGATTCCAAGTTTCTCCGCGATATCATGGATGGTAGATTTACCCTTTTTCATATTGAATTGTTTAACCCGTGTGGCGCATTACCTATTCTTTCCAGCTTGAAATTACCTAACAATCCGTCATTGTTTGTGATTTTGAACCTCACCATATTGGTAAACTGCATTATTCTTCAAACAGTCTGAATTTCTTGCAGTTCCAACCCTTTTGGGAAACCTAAGGCGTTTTTCGGGTTAAAAGCAATTTGCATTTCAAAACCGAAAGTTGGCGGGCTTGTCTTTATAATTTTGCTGAATTTAGTGAATCCATCTTTTGTATCTAGCAGGACTTGGAAAATAAAACGTCAATGAAAATCCTTCAGTATGCCTTCACCAAACAGGGCAGATGGTGTGGAAGATACCCTTAAATTTTCACTTCAGTCAACTTCGTTTTTTAGTCTCTAGGCTTCCCAATCGTGGCCAATATCCCTCCATCCACATATAAAATCTGTCCGTTGACAAAATCGCTAGATTTACTGGACAAAAAGATAACAGCTCCTGCAAGATCCTCCGGATCGCCCCATTTCCCTGCAGGTGTACGGCTGATTATAAATTCATTTAATGCATTTCCCGGTACCCTAAGGGGGGCGGTCTGTTCCGTTGCGAAATAGCCAGGGCCTATTCCATTGACTTGGATGTTGTATTTTGCCCATTCAGTGGCAAGATTTCTGGTCAACATTTTTAATCCACCTTTGGCCGATGCATAGGCACTGAGGGTGTCCCGACCCAATTCACTCATCATGGAGCAAATATTGATGATCTTTCCTCCTCCTCGTTCCACCATGGTTTTTGCAACGCGTTGGGAAACAATAAAAGGGGAAACCAAATCCATGTCGATGACTTTCCTGAAATCCTCAGGATCCATTTCCAAGGCGGGTACCCTTTTGATGATGCCTGCATTGTTCACCAGAATATCTATCGGGCCAACTTCGGTTTCGATCTTTGAAATGTTCTCAGCGACTTGCGCCACATCGGACACATCAAAGAGGTAAGGTTTTGGAAAGATCCCTTCTTTTGCATATTCCTGCAGGGCCAATTCCATTTTGGAAGGGGTATGGCCATTGATGACCAAAGTCGCACCCTGAAGGGCAAGCGCTTTGGCCATGGCCATTCCCAATCCGTGGGTTGCTCCGGTGACTAATGCAACTTTTCCACTTAGGTCAAATAGGTTTTTCATATTTAGAATAATTCAGTAGGGGCTACGATATCCATGTCTCCATAGTCCAGGTTTTCGCCTGCCATTCCCCATATAAATGTATAATTGGAAGTTCCCGCACCACTATGAATCGACCAAGGCGGCGAGATGACTGCTTGGTTATTTTTCATCCAAAGATGTCTGGTTTCCTCTGGTTGGCCCATATAATGACAGACTGCCTGTCCTTCCGGAACGTCAAAATAAAAGTAAGCTTCCATCCTTCTGTCATGGGTATGCGCTGGCATGGTGTTCCATACACTCCCAGGTTTTAGCAAAGTCATTCCCATTTGCAATTGGCAGGTTTCCACTACCGAATTGACCAACAACTTGTATATCGTTCTATGGTTTGAGTTTTCCAAGGCTCCCAAGGTGACCACTTCGGCATCTTCCAGCCCCACTTTTTTGGTGGGATAGGATTTGTGGGCGGGGGCGGAGTTGAAATAAAACAAGGTTTCACCCTCAGTCGCGGGATGAAAAATGACATCCTTAGCGCCCTTGCCAATGTAAAGCGCTTCTTTGTGTGCTAGGGTATACTGTGTACCATCTACTTCGATGGAAGCTGCTTGCCCAACATTGATGATTCCGATTTCCCTTCTTTCGAGGAAATATTCGGCTTTGAGTTGGTCGATTGTTTCCAATTGAACTGGAGCGTTTTTGGGATGGATTCCCCCCACGATCAATCTGTCATTCAAGGTGTAAATTCCGTGGATTTCATTGGGAACAAAAAGGGTTTCCAATAAAAAGTGCTCCCGCAAAGCTTTTGTGTCATAATTTTTGACATCAGCGGGATGGTTGGCGTATCGGGTATGGATAAAGGTATGCATGCAGTTTATTTAATGTAATCGTTTGCGCAATATACTTGAATAATTTCTCAAAAAACAAATGAAAAGACTAAATTTTTTTCAACACGTAAAAACAGGATCAGCCATATATTATTTCTTTTTAAACCAGATGTAATCTTTTAAACGGTTCTCTCAAGAAAAAAGTAAGGGCTTTATTTTTTATTTCGAATATTCTCTTTTTATTGTGCAATCGATTGCTCAATAGGTTGTTAATTGATTGCTTTTGTGCAAATGTTGCGCAAATCCCAATTTTCGTTTTCAAGCCATTGACTGGAACACAAAAAACTTCTAACCTCAAATCCTTCATGAACAAACCTGCTACTTGTTTCCAACTTTTAAATTTCTACATTTTTCTTGCCCTCAGCTTTGTGCTCTTTTCCTGTGGATCGCCCGAAAAAGAGCTTTCCGAATTTTCAGACACCATGGATCTGGAGGTTTTCAATCCTTTGGATCGGGAGAGAAGCGATGTGATGGTTTATCTGAATGAGAGGGACCTGCTCAGCAAGTATCCAAATTTCAACGCCAAAGGCTTTGTGGTGAAAAATGGCGAAATGGAAATCCCTTCACAATACAATGACAAAGGGCATGAAATCGGGATTGTTTTTGTGTTGCCTTTTATAGGGCCAAAAGAGACAATGTCTATCCAAATTGCCTATCACTCCGAAAATGAAATTTCCCGAGATTATCCCAAACTCACCCAAGCAGAACTTTCACACAAAGTGGATGGTCATTTTGAAAACAGAGTGTATATGGGAGGGACATTCCAAAACGTGGATGAATTGCATGTGCCAGCTGAGCATACCGATCATTCCTGGTTTATCAGATACGAAGGCCCGGGTTGGGAATCAGACAAGGTGGGCTACCGATTTTATTTGGATTGGAGAAATGGCGTGGATGTTTTTGGCAAGAAAGTGCCGGAACCCATTCTCCAGAGGGTAGGTCATGACAATTTTGACTCCTACCACGACATGTCGGATTGGGGAATGGATGTGTTGAAAGTCGGGAGTTCACTCGGTGTAGGTTCGATTGCCACCTTTATCGATGGACAAGCCAAAAGGGTTGATGTCACCGACAGCCTCTATGCAGCGGTCAGGAACAATGGTCCTGTTTACTCTTCCATCGAAACAAAATATTATGGATGGGATTTGGGTGATTCCAAGACCACCATCACCTCCAATTTGAGCATCCACTCCGGAACCAGGCTCAGCAAGCAAATGCTCAACAGTTCCGGTGAAATCGGGAATTTTGCCACCGGGCTGATCAAGGATCAAAAAGCTGAAGTCATGACTGGGGGAGAAGGATTGGCCTTTGAATATTTGGCTACTTATGGGCCGCAGAGTTTGGCCGAGGACAAACTCGGTATTGCGGTTATTTATCCAAGTGCCCAAAAAATGGAGCTTACCCAAGACAAGCATTCCCATGTAGTGGTCCTCAAACCTGAAAGCAATACCATTACCTACTATTTCCTCGCCGCTTGGGAACAGGAAAAAGGTGGGATTCAAGACAAGGAAAGCTTTAAAATTTACATAGATCAGGTAGTGGAAGAGCTGTCGAATCCACTTGTCCTCACCTTTTGAAAAATCAATTCAACCACCTAATATAAATCAAACAATTTACCCTCAATTAACCCAAATGCGCACAATGCAACATCAGCTCAAATCAAGGTGGAATCCTGTTTTCCTCCCTCTCCAAAACAAAATCAGGTCCCAGGCTTTTTTTGTTCTCTCCCTAATTTTCCTGGGATTGTTACCTTCCATGTCTTTTGCACAGCAAATTCTGGTAAAGGGACAAGTCATGTCAGGAGATGACAATCTTCCTGTTCCCGGTGCTACCATCTTGCTCAAGAATTCCCAAAAAGGAACAATTACAGATGTTGATGGACTCTACACTATCGAGGTACCAAGTACTGGCAGTATCCTGATTTTTTCCTATGTGGGCTACAATACCCAGGAAGTTCAGGTCAACAATCAAAATACCATCAATGTAACCCTTCAGACCGATACCCAGGATTTGGGTGAAGTCGTAGTCGTGGGATATGGAACGGTCAAAAAATCAGACTTGACGGGTTCGGTGGTCTCCATCAGGGACAAAGACCTCACTGCGATTCCTGTTACCAATGCCTTGGAAGTCATGCAGGGAAAAGTTCCTGGTTTGGATTTGACCAAAGCGAGTGGACAACCCGGTGCGGGACTTAATTTCACCATCAGGGGAAATCGATCCCTCAATGCGAGCAACGGTCCTTTGATTATTGTGGATGGGATCATTTATGGTCCAAACATGGATGTGAATCCAAACGACATTGCCTCTATAGAGGTGTTGAAAGATGCTTCTGCCACGGCCATTTATGGTACTTTGGGTGCAAATGGTGTGATTTTGGTCACTACCAAAAGAGGGGCTTCTGGTAAAAGTAAAATTTCGGTGAACAGTTACTACGGCGTTCAAACCCTAGGCGGCTATGCAGATATCATGACAGGACCTGAGTGGGTGGACCTGAGACGGGAATCCAGAAGAACCGTAGGGGAGTGGAACAGTCCTGCAGATGATGAAAAGATCTTCAACCCAACGCAACTGGAGAATTTCCAAAACGGCAGGTACACAGACTGGGCTCAACAGCTTTTGGGAACTGGTAGTCAACAAAACCATCAAATCAGCACTTCGGGTGGATCAGACAAGGCCACTTATTACTTTTCTATGGAATATTTCAATGAAAAAGGGCTTTTGGAAAGAGATGAGTTGAACAGATATAGCGGTAGGCTGACGGTAGATTATAAGGTCTTGGACAATTTGAAACTCACGACCAATCTTATGTACACCATGAAAGACCAAGACCGAAGAACGGATCCGATGAATCAGGCAAATAAAATGAGTCCATTGGGAATGCCTTTCGACAGTGAAGGAAATGTCAATACTTTTCCCGTGGGAGATGCATCGACTTTGAATCCTTTGATGGATCAGGTCCGCGGCAACTTCGAGGACAATGAGCTGAACAAAAGATTTTTTGGAAACCTTAGCCTTGACTGGAATGCTACCAAAAATCTGACTGTTACTTCCCGATTGGGAATCGACGCCATTACGATGAGAAGGGGATTATTTGCTGCTACCAATACCATAGCAACGGGTGCAAATGGATTGTCACTCGCTCGTGCGGACAACAATTCCTTTTCGAGGACTACTTGGGAGAATTTTGCCACCTACACCTATGTGTCCGGAGATCATGAATGGCAGGGATTGTTGGGAACAAGTATTTGGACCGAAAGTTCGGAAAACTATTTTGCTGAAGGCCGCAACCTACTTTCTCCAACGATGCTCTTCAATAATCTTGGTGCATCACAAACAGGCATCCGACTTGGAAGTTCTTTGGAAGAGCGTTCTCTTGCTTCTTTCTTCGGAAGAGTGAATTACAAATTCAAAAACAGATATCTCTTGACTTTATTGATGCGCTCTGATGGGTCCTCGGTATTGTCCAAGGGGAACAAGTGGGGCTATTTCCCATCTGCGGCACTTTCATGGATACTGAAAGAAGAAAGTTTCTTACAAAATATGGAAGGTTTAACAGATCTTAAAATCAGGACGAGTTATGGGATTTCAGGCAACAGTGCGGTAAATCCTTACCAAACATTGGGTGGTCTTTCCAAAAGCACATATGCTTTTGACAGGGGAACCGCCGAAAGTCCAGCTTTTGGTTTTTATCCTTCCTTGATCTCCGCGCCGACACTTTCCTGGGAGACCACCGCCACGACCAATTTTGGCTTGGATTTCGGGTTTTTCAACAACAGGATTACTGGTTCAATTGATGCCTATCAGCAAGACACCAAGGATTTATTGATGCAAAGGGCCTTGCCGACGACTTCAGGTTTTTCTTCCTCATGGGACAATGTAGGGAAAGTGAGAAACAGGGGAATTGAGGCACTTATCAGCACCATCAATGTAGACCGCATGAATGGCATCAGGTGGAATTCTGACATCACCTTTTCCAGCAACAAAGAATCCATTATGGAATTGGTGGACGGCGATCGGGATTTGGCCAATGGCTGGTTTGTGGGACATCCCATCAATTCTTTTTATGACTACCAAAAGATTGGAATCTGGCAATTGGGAGAAGAGGATGCTGCTGCTGTAAATCAACAGCTACCTGGCGAAGTAAGGGTTCGGGACCAAGACGGTGATGGTTTGATCACGCCGGAAGACAGGGTTATCATTGGTAGCGCAGTCCCAAAATTCACCCTAGGTTTCAACAATAGAGTGACTTATAAAGGAGTGGAATTGTCATTTTTCATCTATGCCAGACAAGGACAAATGATTGTCAGCGAAGCTGCAGGTTCCTATAAAATCGACGGTTTGGAAAATGGTCCAAAGCTGGATTATTGGACGCCGGAAAATCCAACCAATGATTATCCAAGACCAAATGCAGGGACAAGCAGAGCGAGTACCCGTTATTATTCGACCCTTCAATATGTGGATGGATCTTTCGTAAAAATCAGGGATGTAACTGTTGGGTATAATTTCCCAACCGCAGTGACAGAAAGATTAAAAGTGTCACGGTTGAGATTTTATGCCACTGCCAAAAATTATTTTGTGTTTAGCAATATGGGTCCGTACGATCCAGAAAGAGGCGGAAATCTAAGTTTCCCAATGACCAGACAGATGGTATTCGGGCTCAACATAGATTTATAAATTTCTAGTCAACTTCAAATTCAACATCATGAAAAAATCAACAGCTTTATATAAAATAATGGGATTGCTTTTGCTTTCCACCATCTTTTCCTGTGAAAGCTTCCTGGAGGAAGACAACAAGACCGGGCTGACTGCAGATGCCTATTATGCTACGGCCGAGGGAATGGAGGCATTGGTCAATTCCTGCTATACACCTATGCGGTTTTGGTATGGCAAAGAAAACGGAATCGCCCTGACAGAGACGGGAACAGATATTTTTACGCGGGGAAATGGAATGGAAAATCCTCCCGTGGCCTTGTATAATTCCGACTTGCAAGGTGCAAATGCCCCGATCGGATTTTACTGGACGAGACTGTATTCGGCTTTGAATACGACCAATTCTGTGATCGGAAGAATCGGTGACTCGCCACTGAGCAGCACGCTTAAGCCAATCAGAGAAGCAGAGGCAAGGTTTCTGAGGGCGTTTTATTTATGGCACATTGTGGAAACATGGGGCGGTGTCCATTTCACCACCACAGAAGTAACGGCAATCGAGTCCACTGCGAACAAGACTCCTATCGAGACCTTTTATGCCCAGATATTTGAGGACTTGGATTTTGCTGTCAACAATCTGCCCGCCACCACATCGGATTATGGTCGAGTAATCAAACCATCGGCGGAAGCATTTTTGGCCAGAATGCACCTGTACAGGGGAAACAATGCTGAAGCGGCTAGGTTGGCAAAAAATGTCATCAACGATTATAATTATTCACTTGTAGCCAACTACGCTGATTTATGGAATATTAATAACGTCCGCAATTCCGAGGTGGTTTGGTTGGTGAATTTCACGGCTGATTTGGTCCTGAACAGGGAGTTGGAAAATCCAGATGGAGATATCCTATTGAGAGATGGTGGAAACAATTCCCATCTGTTTTTCTTGATGACCTATGACCAGATGCCGGGGATGTTGAGGGATATCAACAATGGTCGGCCTTTCGCCAGATTTATGCCTACAGCGCATTTATTGGATTTATTTGATGAAACAAAAGACGCCAGATTCAATGCCACTTTCCAGACTGTATGGTATGCTAATAATTCGAAAAATGCACCTGCGGGCATGAATTTGGGTGATACAGCCATCTTTGTTACCAAAAAAATCATCCCACAATCGGTAAAGAATGAAAAAAATTACAACATCATCGACAGAAGCAGAACCTATGGGCCAAACGATGCGCCATTGGTAAGGGACCGATACATGTCACTGAAGAAATTTTTGGATCCATCCAGACTCACCATTTCCCAGCAACAGGGGAAAAGGGATGCCTTCGTCATCAGGCTTGCCGAAATGTTCCTGATCGTTGCGGAAGCAGAAATGAATCTGGGCAATATGGGTGAAGCGGTCAATCACTTCAATGCAGTGAGAAGAAGAGCAGCGTTACCTGGTTTTGAAGAGGCAATGGAAATCTCTGCGGCGGAATTGGACATTGACATGATCCTGGATGAAAGGGCGCGTGAATTTGCTGGCGAGCAACAGCGATGGTTTGACCTGAAACGTACCGGTAAATTGGTGGAAAGGGTACAAGCCTGGAATCCAGATGCCGCTGCCAACATCAGGCCTTTCCATGTCTTGAGGCCAATTCCGCAATCTCAGTTGGATGCGGTGACCAACAAAAATGAGTTTACCCAAAATGAGGGTTATAATTAATTTCAATATAAATTAACTATCCAGAAGTTGGCAACAGCTTCTGGATTTTAACCATCCCAAACATGCCCAAAATATGAACATAAGACTTAAAATCAGAGGGTTAAACATATTGGCTTTTGCACTTTTGCTCGTAGGAACTTCTTGCGGAGGAAATTCAGATGCCAAGCTGGTTCAACAGGAGGAGGAAACAAGCCCTAAACCCAAATACTCCAGTTGGATGGCCCAATCCGAAATCAAACGAAATCCCGAAGGATGGACGCTCGACTTCAACGAAAAACCCAAATGGGAATATACCCACGGCTTGGTGATGTCTTCAATGCTGAAAGTTTGGGAAAATACAGGCGATCAGCAGTATATGGATTATGTCAGGCACTTTGTCGATTTTATGATCGATGAAAATGGAGTGATTAAAACCTACAAGAAATCCGATTACAATATTGATAGGGTCAATAGCGGGAAATTCCTGATCGAACTTTACAAGGAAACCAAAGAGGAGAAATTCAAGCTTGCCATTGAGGAATTGAGGGATCAGATGCGGGAGCATCCGAGAAATCCAGATGGTGGTTTCTGGCACAAAAAGATTTATCCGCAACAAATGTGGCTGGATGGCATCTATATGGGGTCCCCATTTTTGTCCAAATATGCCGTTGAATTCAACGAGCCAGCACTTTTTGATGATGTCGCCAAGCAAATTCACCTCATCGACAAGCATTGCTACAGTCCGGAAACAGGCCTTTTCCATCATGCCATTGACGCAAGTAAATCCGAAAAATGGGCAGACCAAGCAACCGGACTTTCCACCAATTATTGGGGAAGAAGTATCGGTTGGTTGGCTATGGCTTTGGTGGATGTCCTGGACGACATGCCCAAGGATCACCCAAAAAGGGCGGAAATTGTTTCTATCGCACAGAAACTGGCCAAAGGAATCGTGAAGTATCAGCACGAATCAGGCACTTGGTACCAAGTGATTGATCAGGGTGACAGAGCAGGTAATTACTTGGAATCCTCCGCAACCAGTATGTTTGCTTATTTTCTGATCAAAGGAGCCAAGAATGGATATCTGGATCAAGAATTTAGGGATGCAGGTGTGAAGGCTTATGAGGGAATTCTAAAGGAATTTATCAGAGAAGATGCCGATGGAGGCATCACCATCACGAACGTATGTGGCGTGGCCGGTTTGGGTGGAAATCCTTATAGAGACGGATCCTATGAATATTATGTAGGGGAAGAAATCCGGGAGAATGATCCCAAAGGAGTTGGCCCTTTTATCTTGGCTTCCCTTCAATATGAATCCTTAGACAAAAATTGATTTGAATCTTAAAACTGTATTTTTCTTCCTGCTCTTGTGCTTTTCCCTCTCTTGGGCAAAAGCGCAAGAGTTTGATTTCACGGTAGCCCAAGATGGATCGGGGGATTTCACCACCATTCAGGAAGCCTTTATGGCGGTGCCGGATTTCAGGAATAGGGTCACGACCATCTTTCTGAAAAATGGCACCTACAAGGAAAAGTTGGTTTTGCCTGCTTCCAAAGTCAATGTGAAACTGATAGGGGAAAGTGTTGCGCAAACTTTGCTGACCTATGATGATTTTTCGAAAAAGAAAAACAAATTCGGGGAGGAGATGGGCACCACAGGTTCCACCAGTTTCTATGTGTTCGCCGATGGATTCCACGCCCAAAACATCACTTTTGAAAATTCCTCAGGACCCGTTGGTCAGGCAGTTGCCGTCAGAGTAGATGGCGACAAAGTGATTTTCGAAAATTGCAGGTTCTTGGGTTTTCAGGATACCCTCTACCCACATGGCATATACAGCCGACAGTACTACAAAGATTGTTACATTGAAGGCACCACTGATTTTATCTTTGGTTGGTCCACTGTAGTATTTGAAAACTGCGAAATCTTCTCCAAAAAAGGAGGCCAATACATCACCGCGGCATCTACAGAAGTGGGAACTAAGCATGGATTTGTCTTCATCGATTGCAAGCTGACTGGAGATGCGCCCGAAAACAGTGTTTACCTCGGAAGGCCTTGGAGGGATTACGCCCAAACGGTTTTTATCAACTGTGATATGGGTAAACATATTCGAAAGGAGGGCTGGCACAATTGGAGCAAACCGCAGGCGGAAAAGACGAGTTTCTATGCGGAATACAATTCCAGTGGATCTGGAGCCAATGCTACATCCAGGGAATCCTGGTCACGCCAACTGAGTGCCGAGCAAGCCGAAGCTTTTGCCGCGAAAGAAATTCTGAAGGGAAATGACGGTTGGAATCCGCTGAAGTGACCATATTTCGGATTTGATCAATTAAAATAAGTATCCAAAAAATAATCCATGAAATTCACAAAACCAATCCTTTCCACTTTTTTGTTCAACTTCCTGTTTATAGGGATTATTTCCGCACAGGAAGGACCCATCTCAAAGGTTTGGGTAGCTGATCAGGGCGATGGGACCTATATCAACCCAATTCTACATGCCGACTATTCAGATCCGGATTTGTGTCGGGTGGGAGATGATTTTTACATGACAGCATCGAGTTTCAATGCCGTTCCTGGGCTTCCAATTCTTCATTCCAAGGATTTGGTGAATTGGAACCTGATCGGTTATGCCCTAGAAAGACAACTTCCCTTGGATTTTTTCAGCAAACCACAACATGGCAACGGAGTATGGGCACCCGCGATTCGATTTCATAAAGGCGAATATTACATCTACTGGGGTGATCCGGATTTTGGGATCTATATGGTAAAAACCAAAGATCCCGCAGGGCCTTGGGAGGAACCTGTTTTGGTGGAAGCTGGTCTCGGATTGATTGATCCATGCCCGCTTTGGGATGAGGATGGAAAAGCCTACTTGTCTCATGCCTATGCCGGAAGTCGTGCAGGAATCAAGAGCGTATTGGTTGTAAAACCTATGAATGCGGAAGGGACGAAAACAACGGGAGCAGGAAAATTGGTTTTTGATGGACATGAAAATCATCCAACAGTGGAGGGAACCAAGTTCTATAAGCGGAATGGCTACTATTATATATTCGCCCCGGCTGGCGGGGTTTCCACAGGCTGGCAATTGATTTTAAGATCAAAAAACCCATATGGTCCTTATGAGGAGCATATTGCCTTGGCCCAAGGAGAAACCGAAATCAATGGTCCCCATCAAGGGGGATGGGTGGAATTGAAAAATGGGGAGCATTGGTTTGTCCATTTTCAGGACAAAGATGCTTATGGAAGAATTGTCCACCTCCAACCCATGTCCTGGAAAAATGATTGGCCGACAATGGGTGAGGATAATGATGGTGATGGAACGGGACAACCCGTTTTGATCCACAAAAAACCAAATGTCGGAAAATCCTTTCCTGCCATGACTCCTCCTGATACGGATGAATTTGAAGGGAATGAATTGGGAATGCAGTGGCAGTGGCATGCCAATCCAAAGGCCACTTGGGCATTTTCCAATCCGGCAAAAGGACAATTGCGCCTCTACACGGATCAAATCCCAGAGGATGCCAAAAACCTGTGGGATGCCCCCAATCTTTTGTTGCAGAAATTCCCAGCAGAAGAATTTACCACAACCACTTCCCTGACCTTTACGCCAAATGAAAAGCTTGAAAATGAGCAAGTCGGCCTGATTGTGATGGGAATGAGTTATGCGTATCTTGGTTTGGAAAGTAAAAAAGATGGATTGTATCTGAAATATGTAACCTGTTTAGATGCTGAACATGGCAAACCGGAACAAGAAATCACAATCAAAAAATTGGAATTCCACCACATCCATTTTCGAGTCAAAGTCGAGAAGGGTGGCTTGGTAACATTTAGTTATAGCGAAAACGGCCAGGAATTCATATCCGTTGAAGAGCGATTTTCTGCTGTTCCCGGAAAGTGGATAGGGGCCAAAGTCGGGCTTTTTGCCACAAGAAAATCCAAGACCAACGATTCGGGATATGTCGATATCGACTGGTTCAGGTTCTCCAAATAGGAAAGAAATTAAAAATTAAACCCATTGAAAATGACAAGCAAAAATACATTTTGGATATCCCTCTTTTATTTATTGATCGGGATCAATACTTTCTCCAATGCCCAAAATTCACCAAGCCAAATCAATATCCAAACCATCTACGATGGGGTGGAGTTTGACATGCCAAAAGTGAAGGAAACAAGCTTTCCTGATTTTTTGCTTAGCATCGCGGAATTTGGTGCCGTTTCTGATGGCTTGACAAAGAACACGGAGGCTTTTGCCAAAACGATCGAAGCGGTTGCAAAAAATGGGGGAGGCACTGTTTTGGTTCCTCGGGGAATCTGGTTGACAGGACCCATTCGCTTCCAAAGCAATATCAACCTCCATCTCGAAGCGGGCGCACTGATTTTGTTCAGCAAGGATTTTGAGGATTATCCCCTGGTGGAAACAAGTTTTGAGGGTTTGAATACCACACGCTGCGTTTCCCCGATCTATGCCCTAGAAGTGGAAAACATTGCGATCACCGGATCTGGAACGATAGACGGAAACGGAGATGCTTGGAGACCGGTCAAACGCAGTAAAATGACCGATTCGCAGTGGAAAAAACTCTTGGCTTCAGGAGGTTTCCTGAATGAAAAAAAAGACATCTGGTTTCCAACCGAAGGCTCAAGAACAGGCTATATTTCCAGCAGTAGTTTCAATGTGCCGGATCTGATCGACGCTTCGGAATTTGAAAAAGTCAGGGATTTTTTAAGGCCTGTCATGGTGAGTATCGTGAGCAGCAAGAGGATTTTGCTGGATGGGGTGACCTTCCAGAATTCCCCTGCGTGGAACATCCACCCCTTGATGAGTGAGGACATCATCATCCGGAATCTCAGTGTAAGAAACCCCTGGTATTCCCAAAACGGAGACGGTCTTGACTTGGAATCCTGCAAGAATGTGTTGATTTACAACAATACCTTTGATGTGGGAGACGATGCGATTTGCTTCAAATCCGGAAAGGACCAAGATGGAAGGGACAGGAATATGCCCACAGAAAATGTGCTGGTCAAAAACAACATTGTCTATCATGGTCACGGAGGATTTGTGATCGGAAGTGAAATGTCGGGCGGAGTCAAAAATGTCCATATTTCCCAGTGTACCTTCATGGGGACGGATGTTGGATTGCGTTTCAAAAGCACAAGGGGCAGAGGGGGCGTTGTGGAAAACATCTTTATTTCCGATATTGACATGCTCAATATTCCCACAGATGCGATCAATTTCAACCTTTTTTACGGAGGAAATTCACCCGTATTGGAAGCCGAGCAAAGTGCTGACCGGGAAAAGAGGGATGAAACGGTATTTCCTGTGACCGAAAAAACACCTTCTTTTAAGAATATTTTCATGAAAAACATCAATGTCACCGGCAGTGGACAGGCGGCCAATTTCCAGGGCTTGCCGGAAATGAACCTGCAAAATGTCCGCTTGGAAAATTCTTTTTTCGAAGCCAAAAAAGGAATCATCGCGGTGGACACGGATGGATTGGAATTGGTCAATGTAAAGGTGATTTCGCCAATGGATGCGGCGCTGACGCTATACAACAGCAAGAACATTGCCGTGAAGGGATTTTCATTTGCTGAAAATGGAGAGACGCCCATTCGTCTTATGGGTGAAAAATCCGGAAACATCACTTTCCAAAAAGCGGACTTCAAAGCTGCTGGAAGTCAATTTTTCCACGCTCCCGAATTGCCGAAAAATGCAGTGAAGATAGAATAAACATGATGAAAAAACTGATATTGATCGCATGTGTTGCCTTGGTTTTGGGGATTTCTGCCTTTCAAAAGAAATCCCAAATCACCATTTTTTTGGTTGGCGATTCCACTTTGGCGGACAAGCCCTACTCGGGGAGCAATCCAGAAAAAGGCTGGGGGCAGATTTTCCCACTTTATTTCAAGGATGGGGTCAGATTTGAAAACCACGCAGTCAATGGAAGAAGCACCAAAAGTTTCAGAAGCGAGGGAAGATGGAAAAAGGTGCTCAATCGGATTCAACCCGGAGATTATGTCCTGATTGAATTTGGCCACAATGACCAGAAGTCGGACTCAAAAGACAGGTATGCTGCTGCCGATACGGACTATAGAGCCAATCTGATCCGATATGTCCGGGAGTCCAGGGAAAAAGGAGGGAAGGCCATTTTGGCCACGCCGATTTCGCGTCGGAGTTTTGACGAAAACGGAAAATTGACCGATACCCATGGCCGGTATTCGGAAGTGGTGAGAGAAGTGGCGGCGGAATTGGGCGTCCCCCTCTGGGATTTGCACAAAAAGTCCATTGCGCTTTTGGAACAATTCGGCGTGGAAAAATCCAAGGAGCTTTTTCTCCACTACAGGCCCGGAGATTATAATCGCTTACCGGAAGGAAAAGAAGACAATACCCATCTTTCTCCAACCGGCGCTTTTAAAATCTGTGATTTGGCTGTGGAAGAACTGAAAAGGACGGTTCCGGAACTGGTTAAATTCCTGAAAGACTGAATGTTGAGTCTGCAAGTACTTAGGGCTTATTTGTGTAGGTAGGGTCCAGCTTCTGAAGAATTAGGGCAACATACATTGGCATTGTGCAATTAATTTAAAAAAACGTTACATTAAAATCATTTTAACTGTTTTTCTATTTATGCAAAGTGAAACACCGTCGTTTAGGCAGCTTGAATCTCCATCTTTAGTGGTTTTGCCCGACAACACATTGTTCGGGGTAGAGAATAAATC
The DNA here is from genome assembly GCF_030656585.1 of Rhodonellum sp. Lineage (NCBI taxonomy): Bacteria > Pseudomonadati > Bacteroidota > Cytophagia > Cytophagales > Cytophagaceae > Rhodonellum > Rhodonellum sp. Next base: position 86,966 of record NZ_JAUSPP010000073.1, on the reverse strand, counting down.
GATTTTTAAATCCGAACTTTATTCTTTAGGTAAAATTTCCATTGAAGATTTCCCTCCTAATTCCTTATATATAATGCAAAATGTGGATCCTGCCAAAGAATTAATATATATCCCTTTGGACTTTCCTGTAGAGGATTTAGTAGGTCTTTCTTTAATGAATAGACGAAACCCGATCATCCCTTTAGGTACGGATGATATTCTCCGGATATTTGATCAATTTCCAAACATAAAGATCCTTCATTTAGATGGATTTGAAATCAATCAAGCCATATTGGATCTGTTGATATCAAAGAATATGAAGATGCTTGCGTTGATTCGGGTTGATGGGATTGACTTGAGATCAATAGTTTGCAGTGAAATCGATACGATAATTATAGAAGAGAAGACGTTTGAAGCAAATAAGAATCTTGAGATAGAAAGCTGTCGAAAAATCATCAGGGACTAGTCGCTTCGATCCTATAATTCGAATTGTGTCGAATCGTAGGGCTTATTTGAGTAGGTAGAGTCCAGCTTCTGAAGAATCAAAAACTGCACAAATTAGAAATCCTTCTTTTTGAAGATCCGCATAGACAGCAAAACCGGCCAGACCATCCAAATCAGCAAAACCCCTGAGGTAAGCATGATCCCTTTTGCACTGCCGAAAAACTGTTGAAAAAAGGCACCTGTATAGCCCATCAGTGCGGAAATGTCTAGCTGCATCAGCATGATGATCCGGGCAAGATCCACAGGGTTGAGCATGACCATGGCCAGTGTGGCTTTTTCCAAGGGATAATCTGCAAAGCTATAGATGATATAAAGCACAAGTCCGTCATACACCAAGGAAAAATAGATCCAAAAGGAAAGGGTAATCCCGATCGCTTTGGCCTTGTCCCGGGTCAATACAGAAGCCAAAAATGCCAATCCGGCAAACACAATGCTGAGCGCAATACCAACGGCGAGTAACACCAATAAGCTACTCTCAGCACCCCAAATCGCCATAGGTAGCCCTATACCGATCAAGATGGCCAGACTCAACATGATGACTACTGCCAGAATTTGGCTTAGGAAAACATCCCGCCTTTTGACGGGTTGGGCAAGCATCAGTTCGGTGAATTCCAGGTTATTGAAGAAATGAGTGGTGGCAAACACCGCCGAAATGAGCGGCACGATCATCAGCATGATATTCAACAAACTCAGGGAAACCTTGCTCAGGTCCTCGCTGATCTGGTAAATTGAAACTGTTACCAGCACCATAAATAAGGTGTACAAGATTGCAAAACGTGATTTTACAATATCATACAGGGAATATTTCAGTAGCTTAAACATGATTGGTTTTCTTTTGAGGTTGTTTTTTTAGACTCCATTCCATCAATCTGGCGATTGCGGTTGAGAATTTGGTTTCACCCGTGGTTTCTTTGAGTTCTTCGATGCTGTCATTGAAAAAGATCTTTCCTTCATACAGATAAATCGCATGGGTGGTGAGCTCTTCCAGTTCGCTCAGAATATGGGATGTGATCAGAAACAGTTTTCCCTGATCCCTTTCCTTTTTGATTTTGTTCTTCAGTACTTCCACTGCCATGGGATCGAGTCCTGCAGTGGGTTCATCCAGAATGTAAATGACAGGATGAAACATAAAGGCGAGACAGGCACTTACTTTTTGGCGGGTTCCTCCGCTGAGGGTATGCATGGGTTTGTCCATCATCTTGTCCAGACCAAAATTTTGGACCAGTTCCATGTCGTAATTTTCGATTCCTGGCCTCATGTCCTGCATCATTCTGAAAAGCTGTCCAATTTTGATATTGCCCGGATATCGCCCGATCTGAGGCATGTAGCCGATATTTGCCCTATAAGCAAATTCTCCTTTTATAGATTTTCCCTGGACTTCAATGTCTCCCGAATCAGGGATTACCATGCCAAGGATCGTTTTGATCAAGGTGGTTTTTCCTGAACCGTTGGGGCCCATCATGGCATAACTGATTCCTGCTTCAAAATTGAGATTGAAGTCCTGAAGTACTTCCAGGCTTCCGAATTTCTTATAGATGTTGTTTACCGAAATCATAAGGTCTTAATTTAGGGGAATTGTCTACCATGTTTTCTGGCGTGATGGAAGGGATTGCTTTTTCTATACGGTCCAAAAGACCGATCAAAAAACTTCTCCAAAGCATCACCGCCGCAGGGATTTTTTCCACGATCACGCTGTAAAGGTTGATTGGGCGGTAGAGGATATCACCGATTTGATCCTTGTTCAGGTCATATCCTTCATATTTATCCCAGTAGTTTTCAGTCAGTTTATTGAGGATCAAGCTGCCATTGGTGCTGATGTCAAAAGTATTGGCGATAAAATTGTTGGCAACAAAGGTATTGTCGTCACAGCTGGCCATCAATTTTAAAGCCCAACCGTTTTCTCTAAAAGTATTGTTTTTGAACGTTGTCCTACTGCTGCCTTCCATATAAATTCCCACTGTGTTTTTTCTGAAGATATTGCCAGTCACTTCGCTGTTGGAGATATCTTTCAGCAGGATTCCGTAGGATCCCGGACCCCAGTTGTCTTCAAAGATATTGTCCTTCATCAGGACGTTCCGTGTATACATGACCGAGACACCCGCGCCGTTTTTTTTAAATGTGTTTTCCACGTAGCTGTTGTCATGCGAAAACATAAAATGAAGTCCATATCGCTTGTTGTCTTCAATCAGGTTTTTGATGGCGGTGCTGTTGGTGACAAATTCCAGATAGATCCCATCCCGGTGTCCTGTGACAAAATTATTTTCTATGGTGGCGTGGTGACACTTCCAGAGATGGATGCCGTTGCCGGTTTGATATTCTTTCTCGGAGGTTGACCGAAGCTGATTCCCCCGAATGCGCATGTTTTTTGAATTGGAAAAATGGATTCCAAAAAAAGTATTGTTCAGTCTGTTGTTTTCCACTGTCGCCTCATCTGAGTCAAAGAATTTGATCGCAGCGGAATCTTCCATGTTGGAAAAACCTGTGTTGATCAATTCTAGTCCTACGATATTTACCTGAGCTGCTGCCACAAGGATAATGTTTCCTTTGTTTTGCCCATCAATGACAGGGAAATCCTGACCGATCAAGGTCAGGGGTTTTCTAATGGTAATTTCATTTTCCTGATACAATCCTTTTGCGATCAAAAGGGTATCCCCACTCTCAGCCTTGTCTATCGCTGCCTGAATAGATTGCCCGGGCTTTATTTGGAGGGTGTTTCCAAAGACTGGAAAAATTACCCCCAACAAAGCCAAAGTACATATAAAAATTTTTGCTTTCATGTCCTTCTCATTTAGACCCAATGCATGCGTACAGCTTATAATCCCAGCTTTCCACTTTTTGCATTTACTTAAACTGTGTCATTAATTCCCCCCAAGCCAAGTAGATTCCGCCATGTTTGGCCTTGTATTCTTTGAGTGTTTCATAGTCTCCAAATGCCGCAATGCTGCTTGCCATTGGCGTTTTGAATTGCTCCGATTTCAGGTAGAAAGAATTGGAGGCGTCGATCAGGCTTTCTGGACTGTGATAATCCGCAACCAGGATTTTCTTGATGTTTTCTGCGGGGATCTCATTGGATTCCAAGAAAGTCATCAGGCAATTCACATCGTCAAAGATGAAAATTTTACCTTTTTCTGTGAGGACTTCTGCACCGAAGTGCGGATCCATCAACTTCATTTTGCAGTGGTGACAGATTTCTTCTCCATACCGGATGGCCCTGGGTTCCACATTACAGGAGGCCAAAAACATAAGGATGCAGCACAGTGTGGTTATATTTCTCATGACATTTTCTTTTATGAAAGCGTGTTTTTCAATTTGGATTTATTCCGAAAATCGATAATGATGGCCAAAACCACCAAGGTAGCCGCACCTCCCAAAATCCAACCCCCTGTATCGGGACCTGAATATGCCAAGAAGTTGAGGAGCTCTTTGTATCCGATCAATGGCGGTTGATATGACATTCCTGGGACTTTGATCGCTGCGGTTGGATCAAGATTGTGTCCATAGTCATATCCCCAAAGGTACATGTCCACCAATACGCCGATACCCAGCAGCCCGACCATTCCGAAAAAGGTGTAAAGTGCCCATCTCTTGGCAATAAGGGCCGTTAAAAACCCGAAAACTATGATGCTGCCGATGATGTAAATGATATATTGAAACTCTGGAAACATTTCATCTCCGATGTGTTTCATGCCGATGTAATGATTCACTCCGTTGATGATAGTCACATCTCCACTGAGCCGGTCTATCCAGATTTTCATGTTCAATCCCTCTGGATATTGGGGAGCCCACAGACTGATTTGCCATAAAGGGGTGAAATATGCCGCGACCATCAAACATGATGCGGTAAGAACCAAAAGGCGGTTGAGAAGGCTTAATTTTTCCATTTCAAAAGGGGATAATACCGCCAGTTTGTACTGGCGGTATTGATGGTTTATTTATTCGGCTACTCCTGTACTGAAAGTGATGGGGTTGTTGCTGCCTTTTGGAGAGACCCTGAGGTACCCTTGCATTTCCTGATGCAGCGCGGAACAGAAATCCGTACAATAGAAAGGGAAAATCCCAACTCTGTCCGGAACCCATTTGAGTGTTGCGGTTTCTCCTGGCATGATCAAGAGTTCAGCCGTATTGGCTCCCTTTATCGCAAATCCGTGGGGAACGTCCCAGTCTTGTTCCAGGTTGGTGACGTGGAAGTAAACTTCGTCACCCACTCTTACTCCTTCGATGTTGTCAGGACGGAAATTTGACCTGATAGAAGTCATGTAGACGTGGACCTTGTTTCCATCTCTTTCCACCCGGGCATCATTGATCCCCTTGAGCGCTCTTGGATGGTTGTTTTTTTCCATTTTATAAAACTTCACCTGCTTGTCTTTGATCAAAGCCGCCGGAAATGCCTCTGCATAATGCGGCTCACCGATGGTTGGAAAATCCAGTAACAGTTGCATTTTGTCACCCGAAATGTCAAACAATTGGGCAGAGTGTGCCAGCTCAGGTCCCGTTGGTAGATAGCGATCTTTGGTGATTTTGTTGTAGGCAACCATGTACTTTCCATGGGGTTTTCCTGTTGGGCCTCCAGGGATCATTAAATGGCCTACCGAGTAGAAAGTCGGTACTCTATCCAATACTTCAAGTGTTTCAATATTCCACTTGACGATTTCAGAGGAAACAAACATGGAGGTATAGGCATTTCCCTTCCCGTCAAATTCGGTGTGCAATGGTCCAAGACCTGGTTTCAGGACTTCGCCGTGCAAAACAGCCTCATAGTTCAATACGGGCATTCCATCAATATTGCCCTCGAAATTCTTGTCTTCAATTGCCTTGAGCATTTTGGTGAAAGAAAATACCGGGATAATGGCGGCTAACTTGCCGCTGCCTATGATATATTCACCAGTGGGATCTGTGTCGGTTCCATGCGGTGATTTTGGACAGGGAATGAAATAAACGATGTCTTTCAGTTCTCTTGGGTCTAGGGAAAGAATATCTTCTCGGACTGTGGAAATGGCTGTATGGGTATCTTCATCCCAGACATTGTGTACGTAAGGGGATTTGATTTTCTTGCCTTTGCCTGCCTTGATGTATTCTTCCGCTTTTTTCCAGTTGACAGCCATGATAAAATCCTTGTCTTTCTGCGAGGCATTTACCTCCAGCAGCGTATGGGCCATCTCGGTGTTGTATGTGGAAAAGAAGAACCAGCCATGGGATTTTTTCTTGCCGGCTCTTGCCAAGTCAAAGTTGAACGGTGGGGCATCTAATTGGAAAGCGATGTCCATGTTTCCATGCTCTTGGTCTACGCTGATAAAACTTATCGTCCCTTTGAAATTTTCTTTATAAGTAGCGATCGGCACATCGACATTGTCCCCTGTGGGTACACTGAAACGCGTGCCCGCCACGATATACTCCGTGTTTTCAGTGATGAATGGGGAGGAGTGGTTGCCACCGCTGTTGGGGATTTCAATGATTTCTGTTGTTTTGAAAGTGGTCAGGTCTATCTTGGCAATTCTGGGCGTATTGTTCGCGTTTGCAAAAGCCCATCTGCCATCATGTTCTGCATTGGTCGTAGAAATAGCGATGTGATGCAGATCGTCCCAAGGAATGAATCCATGGGAAGTATTCAACATCGGCTTGCTTTCTTCCGAAAACCCCCAACCGTTTTCCGGATGGACAGAAAAAACCGGGACAATTTTCAATACCCTTCCTGAGGGAAGTCCCACCACACTGATCTGTCCGTTGAATCCTCCGGAGACAATGTTGTAGAACTCATCGTACTGCCCTGGCGCTACGTATACTTTGCTGGCAGCATCTCCCGAAAGGGCGCTTTGTGCACCTTTGGGTTTGCAACTGGGGGCCAGGAGAATCGTTGCGATTGCACCTGCCATAAGCCATTGTCCTGTTTTCATTTTTTTTTTGGTTTAAACTGTATATTAAATAGCGGCCCCATCTCTTGCGCCAGCCTTTTCCTCATCATTTTTCCGTAAAAACTCAAGGATTTCATATGATTCAGAAATTGAAATGTTCTGGTTCGGCATCCTGGTGAGACACTCTTCAAGAAGGGCTTGCGCAACAGGATCTTCATCCAACATGACTTCCACATTGGTGATCATATTCATGATCCATTCAGGCGACCTCCTGTTGGTAACACCCTGAAAACCCGGTCCAACAAGCCTTTTGTCATTCAATTGATGGCAGGCTGTGCATTTCATGTCCACGATTGCTTTTCCATTGCTGGCCATGGTCTCATCGATGGCTTCTTTCAATTCCACTTTTTTTATTTCGCCGATTCCCCTTGGATCTGCTTCTACTTTTTCCGCACTTGGTGCTTTTGAGGTGCTCTGGTTTTCACTCCCGCCGCCGCAGCTGGTCAGAAGAAGAACCGATACACCTATTGTAACTAACATTGAAATTTTCATAGGTTTTTTGTTTGTTGGATTGTTGATTTTTGTTGAATTGTCATTTTGATGCTCGAAATTTTGGGAGCTTTTTTTGGGTATGCGGTACAGAATGATCGAAAGACCAATTGGAAAGAGGGTGGAAGCAAGGAAGATCAGGAAGTGGTAGGAGGGAATAAAGCCTAATTTCAACCACAGCAAGGTGCCTTGCCCGAGTAGGAGCATTTCCGACAGGAGAAAGCCAAGGGCCAAGAATGACCAGCCCCAACCAGAGGAAGCGTCTCTTGGCAACCAGTTGTTTTTCAGCGCAATTCCTCCCAAACTGAAAGTGATGGCCCCCAACATGATCAGGTGGATAAATCCGATAACAAACATTCTGATGGTGTAGGAAATTTGGGCTACTTCAGGAAAGACCAATAAGCACTGTAAAAACGCCTTCAAGCCGAGGCTAATGATTCCCAGCCAAACCAGTTTGGTTGCCCAATCTTTCACCAATTCGAATTCGGAAATCAAAACAAAGACAATGGGTTTGAGGATAAAAAAATAGGCGATGGCCTGAAAAATCACTCCAATTCCATTGATGCCCAAAAGCCCCTTCATGGGTGTGCTCCATGAAACGCTCAATGCATAGGTCAGGAAAAGGGAAATATGCAAAAGGTATTCAAAGGTCTTTGGGATGTTGATTTTAAAACCCTTTTCACCTAGGAAATGGACGAGTAAACCCAGTAAAACATAGACAAACCAACCGTTGAGCTGGAGGTGTAGAAACCACTGGACACTCATGAAATAGAGCGGATGGAGTCTGCCCAGCGTGGCCCCGATAGGACCGATAGCCCACAAACCAATGGAGGACAATACCATCCAATAAATGCTGAAGGTGATCAAGCTTGTGGCATTGCTTTTTTCTGTTTTTTTCAAGTCTTGCAAAAAATAAAATGCAAAGCCATAACCGACAAAAAGCTGGAGGGTGGAAAACCCAATGCTGAAAAGTCCATAGCCTTCTACCGGAAAAGTCAGGGCCATACCGATGACTGCCACTACATTGAGAAGCAACAGATTCAAGTAAATTTTTATTCTTTTCTGATCTTTGACAAAGAAAAATACGAGCAGACCCGCAACCAACAGAAATCCCCAACCCAATAATGCCACATGGGAATGTGCATGGAGCAGGTTTTTGAATTGGAAATAAGGAATCTCTCCAATGAAAAAATACCGCATCATCAGCCCAAAAACAGCGCTGACCAAGAAAAACAGGACGGCCCAGCCCATCCATTGTCTTGCGAGGTGATGCACTGTTTTTGACCCAATCAGGGCTTTTTCAATGGATTGGTTCTCCGGATTCATCGCTTAAGAATTGATATGTTGGAACAAGACCTTGGCTTTGGGAAACAAAATGTTGTTTTCCAGATGGATGTGGGTATGTAAATCCAGCTCAAACTCCTCCAAAAGAGCAAATGTCACCTTGTAGGTTTGGCAACCATCAGCAGGAGGAGTATAGCCGTTGCTTAACGCAGAAATATTCTTAAATCTGTCACCTTCGGTTTCATGTTCCGATTCCATCATTTGGATAGGATGATCAATATGGCCGAAATGGGGTTTGGAAAGTGGGAACCCCTTTGCCTTTGAATCTTCCATGGCTTTCACATAAGGGAAGAGGACAAGCTCCTCCTTTTTCATGTGCGCAGTGAGTGCGTTGGCGGCACTATAAAATTCCTTGCGGATTTCACTGAGTTCTGGATGCTTTTCACCATGCACCTTTTCTAACTTGTCCAGGTAGATCTTCAAGGCGGGTATGGTGTTTTCTACGTAGCGGTGGTGGTGGTTCAGGATATGGTCTATCAACTGGCTGAGATCCAAGGAAGAATAATTGGTGCTATCCTGCATTTGCGTGACTTGATCAAGTTCGATAAGCAGCGTCTCCATATCCACACTGTTTTTCTCACAGGCCTCTTCCAAGCTGATTCCACCATTGCAGCAGAAATCGATGCCATGCGCGGTAAATACTTTGGCAGTTCTAAAATTTTCTACTACAATACCGCCTACTTTTCTTTTTGTCGAGATCTCCATTGGTTCATGTATTTGTTTTATGAGCGAAGAAAATTCGTCCCGTTGTTGATGCCAAAGGCCACTTCCTTAAGGCTTGTCGTCATGAGCATGCCTGCTAAATGGTCTCGAATTGCCTTGAATTTGTGATGGACTGCGCAGGGGTGATGGGCATTGCAATGTTCTAGACCAAGTGCACATCCGGTAAAAAGCAAATCCCCATCTATCGCCTCCACGATTTGCCCAAGAAAAATTTCCTCTGATTTGCCCCTCATCGTAAAACCACCGTTGGGTCCTTTGATGGATGTCAAAAGGTGATCCTTGACCAAAACCTGAAGTATTTTTGCTGTAAATGCTTCAGGGGAATTGATTTCTTTTGAAATTTCCTTCAATCCCACACGATCCCTTTCCTTTGGCAGGGTTGCGATATAGGTCATGGCATTGATGGCGTACTTGCAGGCTTTTGAAAACATGGTGTTTTTTTATGATTCAAATTTAAGATTATTATAATAAAAGATATTAATATCCGAATTTATTTAATTATGATACTTCTCAATTTTAATCATGACGAAAATCATCTTTTGAACCAATCAAGCACAAATCAATTTGACTCCAAAGCAGGAAATACCCGGGCCAAAGGCAGTGCTTTATACTGAAAGAAAGTTTGCTTCCGGGGTATTGGGCGTATAGGAGAAATGTGCAACAGGTATTTACCACCTTACGCACCTGTTATGCATTTACATTTCAGTCTGAAATAACCTCTGTACTTTAATGAATTCAGCTGATCAAAACAGGGTATTCCTTGCATTGGTCACGTCAAGCATTTTTTTGGTGGGATAGGGAAGGGTTTGGGGACATCACCTTAAAAAACACCGGATCCACACTGAAAAGTACAGGTATAGGGGATCCCAAATAATTTCATAAATTTAGGTACCACCCAAGATGAATCCCAATCCATAAAGGCCAGCATCCCCATCCGTCTCAAAGTGAATGGCAGTTAGGGGTCTTTTCAAAAATCTAAGGTGGGATTGAAAAAACTGTTGGAATTGAATTAATCTTGTACCATGCTTTCAAATAGACTCCTCCAAAATTTTGTGTCTGTACTTTTGATAGGGTTTGTGTTGTTGCTTCCCTTGGATATTTTTTCGCAAAGCGTCAACGCCTACCCCAAGGATGGTCAGATCAAGGATTTGAAAGGAAAAGTCCAGCAAGATATCGTGGTGGCCAAGGATGGAACCGGGGATTTTCTTTTTATCCAAGATGCCATCGAGTCGATTCGGGTGTATTTGCCCAGGCCGATTACGGTGTATATCAAAGCGGGGGTTTACAAGGAAAAGCTGATAATCCCGGGCACCATCACCAATGTGACATTTAGGGGAGATGGCCCAGAAAAAACGATCATCACTTTTGATGACCATACCGGAAAAAACAAGCTTGATACCTTTGGTTCTTATACGCTGAAAGTGCTGGGAAATTCATTGATTTTCAGAGATATGACCATCCAAAATACAGCTGGAATTGTCGGGCAGGCCGTGGCTTTGCATGCAGAAGGGGACCGCTTGGTTTTCGAGAATTGTCATTTCAAAGGAGACCAGGATACGGTGTTTGCTTCAGGTGAAAATTCCAGACAGTATTACAAGAATTGTTATATCGAAGGCACTACGGATTTCATTTTTGGGTCGGCCACGGCTTTGTTCGAAAATTGTGAAATCCATTCAAAATCCAACTCTTTCATCACTGCCGCGTCCACGCCAGAGTGGGTGGGAATCGGTTACGTTTTTAAGGATTGTAAATTGACCGCAGCTGAGGGCATAGACCGGGTTTATTTGGGGAGACCTTGGCGGGACTTTGCCAAGACCGTGGTCATCAATTGTGAAATGGGAAGCCATATCTTGCCTGAAGGATGGGACAATTGGGGAAGGCCTGAAACGGCTCTAACTACCTATTATGGGGAGTTTGGTAGCAAAGGGTCTGAGCGCGAATTTGACCAAAAGGGTGGATTGGTCATACCAAATGTCCGAGGAAGAGTCGAAAAAATACCAGAAGGAATTGATTTTTGCGGGGAAATTTGGATCCAAGAATGCCTATGGCCAAGATTGGTTTGGGCATGCCGTAGACACGAGTTTCACCCTCCGAAGCGCATACCAGAAAGAAAAGAAAAAGTACCCGCAAATCAAACCGGTTGAAGATACACCTATGACAGGAGTCATGGAAAGGTTGGGGATTACTTACAAAGAATTGGGCTATCGGGGATTGCAATTGGATGTTTTTTATCCCGAAAACAAGAAGGGAGGATTGCTTCCGGGGATAATATTGGTGCATGGTGGAGGTTGGAAATCAGGGGACAGAACCTTACAAATCCCACTTGCCAAAGCTTTGGCAGCAAAAGGATATGTGACGGCAGTGGTGGATTATAGGCTTTCGCTGGAAGCCCGATTCCCTGCAGCCGTATTTGACATCAAGGATGCGGTGAAGTGGCTCAAGTCCAATGGGGAACAATTTCGATTGGACAGTAATAAAATTGCCGTTTCTGGCAGTTCTGCCGGTGGACAGTTGGCCAATTTGGTGGGCTTCACGAATGGACAATCCCGCTATGAGGAATCTTCACTATCATCCAATTCCAGTGAGGTGCATGCCATCATCAATATGGATGGCGTCTTGGCTTTTCACCATCCTGAATCTGAGGAAGGGGAAATGGCTGCCCTTTGGCTGGGAGGAACTTATGCTGAAATCCCGGAAATATGGAAGGCGGCCTCACCACTATCTCAGGTAAGTGAAATTGCCAGGCCAATTTTATTTATCAACAGCCAATTTCAAAGGTTCCATGCGGGCCGGGATGAAGTGATTGCCCAAATGGAAGCATTTGGGATTTATACTGAAGTACAAACGGTGGAAAACAGTCCCCATACTTTTTGGCTATTTTCACCTTGGTTTGATCCTACTGCGGATTTGATGGATCGGTTTTTAAAGAGGGTTTTTTAGGATCATTTTAACCTCAATTTAGGCAGTTTGATATTGGATAATCTATGTAAACGATTGCACAAAATAATCTAACCAATCGTTTTCCTTTCCTCCAAAATCGCATATTTCTTGAGGAAATATTTGGATATTCTATTAAAAAGTTCATTTTAAATAAAAATAGAACAAAATATTTCAGGAAATCTTGCGGGTAAAAAAATTATTTCCTATAATGCAATCGATTGCGCAAAATTGATAATAAAAATGATCGCGCATGAACATTTCAATAAACCCTAAACCCGAACTTCATGAATTCCGAATTCTTTTTTCTTCCCCTGTTCCTAAGTGGCTAGGAAACCTCCAAGATCTAAACACAAGGTACTCCCAGTACCCAATGCTACTTTATCAAACAAAAACCCTATAACAATTTGAAATGAACAATACGTTTAAAATTCACACAATTTTGCGGATGGTTTTGCTTGGTGCCTTGTTCTTGGCCTGTTTTACAGGTCCACTGGCAGCCCAGGGAAATCTGGTAACAGGGACGGTTACCTCCCCAAATGGCGAGGCGATTCCCGGAGCCTCTGTTTTGGTCAAGGGCTCAGCGATCGGCGTGGCTGCGGACATTGATGGCAAATTTAGCATCTCGGCACCTGCCAATGCCACCTTGGTATTTTCCTTTATCGGGATGGTGAGAAAGGAGATTTTGGTAGGAAACCAAACCATCATCAATGTGGTCTTGGAAGAGGATATTTCAACCTTATCCGAATATGTAGTCGTGGGATATGCTTCCATAGAAAGAAGGGATCTTACGAGTTCAGTTTCCTCCGTTGGGGCAAAACAACTGGCGGATATTCCCCTCAATTCCGCAGGAGAAGCCTTGGCAGGCCGATTGGCTGGGGTGCAAGTCACTGGAACCGAAGGTTCGCCAAATGCAGATGTGTTGATCCGTGTCAGGGGTGGTGGATCCATTACCCAAGACAATTCCCCATTGTATGTAGTGGATGGTGTACAGGTGGAGAATGCCCTTTCCGTGCTTTCTCCACAGGATATAGAATCCATTGATGTGTTGAAGGATGCTTCCGCTACTGCGATTTATGGTGCGAGAGGCGCTAATGGAGTGGTGATCATCACCACCAAAGGGGGCTCAGAAATGAAGACCACCGTGAGCTACAATGGTTTTGCGGGAGTAAGGAATCTCGCCAATAAGCTTGAGGTGATGAGTCCCTATGACTTCGTTAGCTACCAATACGAGCGGTCAAGAGGAAGTGAGCAGGAAAGAAATAATTTCAGGAACACGTATGGGAATTATGGTGATATCGAAAATTACCGTCAAGTCCCATTCGTGGATTGGCAAAAAGAGGTTTTCGGAAGAAGTGCCATCATGCAAACCCACAATTTGAGCATCACTGGTGGGACAGCCGCCACCAAGTTCAACTTGAGCGTGAGTTCCAATACAGAAGAAGGCATCATGCTTGAGTCGGATTTTGACAGGAAACTGATCAATTTTAAATTCGACCACAAAGTCAACGAAAGACTTTCAGCAGGATTCAATGTCAGATATAACAACACGCTTGTCAATGGAGCGGGAACAGCCTCCGAAGGTTCGTCTTCTACCAACAGACTCCGTCACGCGGTCAAGTACAGACCTATTTTGATGGACGGAGCGGATGTAACGGCCTATGATCCGGATTATGCGGATCAGACCAATGCGAACTCTTTGGCTTTGGTCAACCCGATTTTGCTTTCGCAGGCGGAATACAGACAGCGCAAGCAGAATGTCACCAACTTCAACAGCAGCGTGAAATATGATTTCACCGATTACCTTTCTTTCCGAACCACAGTGGGTGTCGATCTTTCCAACGTGGACGATTATGCCTTCAACGACACCATCACCGGACCTGCGCGACAGGTAGGTGCGGGTCAACCCATTGCCTCCATTAGGAAGAATGAAAGACGGATTTTGAACAATTCGAATGTATTGACTTTCAGCACCAATAAAATCAGATCCGCTTTCACTGAAAAGAATAAACTTGATGTTCTTGTCGGCCATGAGATTTTCCAAGAGGAATTCAGGATTGATAACATGGAGTCGAGATTTTTCCCGATAGGCATCACTGCCGAAAGGGCATTGGGCAATATTGCCTTGGGGCAACCTCAGATTCCGACTTCCAATGTTCAGGAATCCCGTTTGCTTTCCTTTTTCAGTAGGGCGAGTTATGCTTACGACGACAGATTCTTGCTTACCGGTACCATTAGAACCGATGGGTCTTCCAAATTTGCCAAGGCAAACAAGTGGGGGTATTTTCCATCTGTATCCGGTGCTTGGAGGATTTCAGAGGAGCAATTCATGTACAGCATCAGCAATACCATCAGTGATTTGAAGCTAAGGGCCAGTTATGGCGAATCCGGAAACAACAGAATCGACAATTTCCTTTACCTCACCCAATTTGGTCCAAATGCTTATTATGGTTTCAACAACCAATTGGAAGTGGGTTTTTCCCCGACTGCGTTGGCCAATGAAAACCTGAAATGGGAAACGACCATCTCCAAAAATCTAGGTTTGGATGTTGGCTTTTTCGGTGGCAAGATTCAGTTGTCCGTAGATGCCTATGTAAACAATACGCGTGATCTTTTGGTGGAAGTGCCAGTGCCATCAACTTCAGGATATACCGTCCAACTACAAAATGTCGGAGAAACTTCCAACAAGGGTTTTGAAGTGCAGTTGTCAGGAGCAATCATTGACAAAAGGGCTTTTACATGGAATGCAAGTTTCAATGTGTCGACGAATAAAAACAGAGTGGAAAGCCTTGGTGACCAAACTTCTTTCTTGGTGCCTTCGGGATGGGCAGGAGGAAATGTTCCTTTTGACTATGCCATTCAAGTAGGGCAACCTGTCGGAACGATGTGGGGATTGGTAACGGATGGATTCTACAAAATAGAGGATTTTAATTACAACGAAGGTATTTATAGCCTTCGGGACGGTGTTCCCAACAATCAGGGAATCACCTCAGTGGTACCCAAGCCAGGAACCTTGAAGTTCAAGGATCTGAATGGAGATGGTGTTGTGGATGACAATGACAGGACTGCCATTGGAAATGCCACACCGAAATTCTTCGGGGGATTGAACCAACAGTTTGCCTTCAAAAATTTTGACGCCAGTATCTTCGTCAATTTCCAATATGGCAACGATGTGTTGAACGCCAACAAACTTGAGTTTTCTTCTGGATATACCCCGAACTCCAATTTGCTGGCCATCATGAATGACCGATGGACAAATGTAAATCCTGCCGGTCAGGTGGTGACCGAGCCGGTAGCATTGGCCGCTTTGAATCAAAACGCCACGCTATGGACGCCGCTTACCTCCGCAAGTTCTTTTTACATGCATTCTTGGGCGATTGAAGACGGTTCTTTTATCCGTATCAACAACATCACCTTGGGATACACCTTGCCTGAATCCTTCCTGACCAAGTTCAAGATCACCAGAATGAGATTCTACGCGACGGGAAACAACTTGGCCATTTTCACCAATTACACGGGATATGATCCGGAAGTGAACACAAGAAGGAGAACACCAATGACTCCAGGAGTGGATTATGCCGCTTATCCAAGGAGCAGAACATTCATCGCAGGTGTGAACATTACATTCTAAAAGAGAGCAACCATGAAAAGAGTATATAAAAGTATTTTGGCGGTCATCATTTCCCTTGCAGGATTGAGTTCCTGCGCGGATTATTTGGAAGTCACCCCGATCAGTTCATTTGGTCCGGATTACGTTTTCAGCAATGTAACCAATACCAGCAAAGCGTTGGCAGGTGTTTATGCCACTTTGGGTGGAGACAATGGCTATGGAATCCGGTTGAGCATGTATTATCCCCTTGACGATGACATCATGATGGGCCAGGGCGGAAATCCCTATCCTGACAACGAAAGAAGGGATATTGCACATTACAACGTGCAGCCCAGCAATACGCAATTGAGACTGCCCTTCAACCAACTTTATGTGGGAGTGGAGCGCGCCAATATCTGTATCAATGAAATCCCAAAAATGGCCATGTACGAGACGGGTACTGCATTTGAAAAAAGGGAATTGAGAAGATTGCACGGAGAAGCCTTGGTGCTAAGGGCCCAGTTGTATTTTGAATTGATCAGAAACTGGGGAGATATTCCCGCACAGTTTGAGCCTTCCAGTTTGCAGACCGATTTGTTTTCGGAACGAATGGACAGGGATTTGATCTATGACCGGTTGTTGAGTGATTTGTCAGAAGCTTCCAATTTACTGCCATTTGCAACACCCGGTAGTTCAAGCGAACGCATCAGCCAAGGAGCTGCAAGGGCATTGCGAGCAAAAATCGCTTTGTTTAGAGGGGGGTATTCCCTAAGGCTGGACCGTCAGATGAAAAGAAGTGCCGATTACCTTTCGTTTTACAACATTGCCCGAGACGAAGCTTTGGCCGTGATCCAAAGCGGTGCACATAATTTGAATCCAAGTTTTGAGAATGTTTTTAGGGAAGGGATATTGTCCAAAAGAACGGAGCCCAACGGTGAAATCCTTTGGGATGTGGCCATGACCGGAGGTTCCAGCCAGTTTGGAGACAGTAAATTGGGTTATTACAATGGTCCAAGGTGGAACAATATCGGAAACTCAGCACTGACAATCCTTCCGACTTTCTTCTATGCTTTTGATGAACATGACCAAAGAAGGGACGTAACCGTGGTACCTTATAACATCAACCAGGATTACACCTTGGTAGCCAAGACACTTCAGACCTTGGTGGATGGCAAATTCAGAAGGGATTGGATCACCAATCCGGTTTCTGTCAATTCCAACGCGCAGTATTTTGGGGTGAATTGGCCGATGATCCGTTATTCAGATGTTTTGTTGATGTTTGCCGAGGCTGAAAATGAACTGAACAACGGTCCAACACCTGCAGCGATTGCAGCCTTGGAAAGTGTAAGGACGCGCGCTTTTGGTGGTGATGCCGGCTTGATTGGGGCGACACCTTCCGATTACCAAGGCTTTTTTGAAGCCCTGGTCAACGAAAGGGCATTTGAATTGGCAGGTGAAGGCGTTAGGAAATATGACTTGATTCGTTGGAACCTTCTTGATGCCAAATTGAATGAAACCAAAGCCAAATTGGCGGAAATGGCCAGCCGAACAGGTCAATACAGCAATCTTCCTTCCTTGATGTACTATGAGGCAGGCGCCAATTCGATGAATTGGTTGAATTCCTTTTATCAACCTCAGCCTGTGGTCGCTCCTGCGGGATCGGCAAGTGTTTCTTGGGCAGGAAATGGAATCAATACGACTATCCTCACCTTTTATGCCATCGGTTTTACCCCCGGCAAAAGTGAATTGTTGCCCTTGCACACTTCTGTGACAGATGCCAATCCCAAGTTGAAACAAGAGTATGGTTATTAAATCACCCAAGCCCAAAACCGACAAAGAAATGAAAAATCATAAAAAATTGATCCCAAGCTATTTAACCTCACTGTTCCTTCTGGGAGCGGTACTGCTGTCCTGTACGGATATTGCGGATGATTATGATGTGCCTAAGGACATGAAGCGGTTTCGCCCAGTCACGCTAACTTCCAGTAATGGCGAAACTGCAGTTACCCTATCTTGGCCTGAAGCATTGTTTACCGATCCGGGAGAAGTTACTTACACCCTGCAGGTGGCCAAGGACAGTCTGTTCAGCACCATAGAATTGGAATTGGTAACCGAAGCCACTACGGCTGTGATCACCGATGATGTTCTTGACATCAAGGTGGATTATTATGGAAGAATCAGGGCAAATGGACTTACTCCCGCCCAAAATTCAGAGTGGGTAAGAAGTCAAGCCTTCCAGATTTCAGGAGAGCAGATTTTCCTCCCAACCTTCGACAATGAAATCGGGTCGAATACAGCATTGTTGAGATGGAGAGCCAATGCCAATCCAAGCAGGATCGTATTGACAGATCCAACCGGAAATAATATTGAATTTCTGATTTCTGATGAAGAAAAGGGAGCCGCAACCAAAATCCTTGAGGGACTGAATCCTTTTACGGAATATTTGGCAGAGATTTTTGAAGGAAACAGAACCAAAGGGATTACTTCCTTTGTGACCAAAGAACCCAGTATTTATGACATCATGGTTTCTCCTGCAGATAATTTCAGGGAGATTGTTGAGGGAGCCGAAGATGGCGCTTTGATTGGTTTGCAACCTGGTGTTTATGATATTGTAGACGAAACAGGTGCTTATGCCAATCTTAGAATCGTAGGCAAAACCATCCATCTCGCTTCCGTTTCCGGTGATCCTGCAGATACCAAGGTCAATTTCAAGGAATTCAGTTTCGCTGAAAATGGAGCAGGTCTCAGCACGGATGGAATCACCTTTGATGGACAAGCCGGAACAGGTGATTACTTCCTGAATTTCACGGGGGGCGCGACCACATTCACGCAGGTGACCATCCAAAACTCCATCGTGGAAAATGTCAGGGTTTCTTTTCTGAGAGCCAACAGAGCGGGTAATAATGCCCACAAAATCGACCTGATCAAGGTGAGTAATTCCATTCTCAGAAACCATTTGGTGGCCAACTACTACGTCTTTCATTTAGATAAATTGGAGTTTAGGGAATTGGAAGTGACCAATTCCACCTTCAGCAACCTTGGAAGCAGAGGGTTTATCGGATGGGCAACCAATTTGACCATGCCATTTGTGCCCATCATCAGGGTAACGAATGTGACCATCAACGGAATTGGCTCCAACGCCAGAAACAATTCCTTCCTGGATGCCAACAACAACGAAGTGGATTTCCAAATGAGCAATTCCATTCTGAACAATATGCCTCTCGATGGCAATACGGTTGGCGCAAGTTTGCTTCGGGCGAGCAGCACCGGACAGGTGAGCATTTCAAACAGCAACTTGTTTAACCTGAATACAGGTGGTGCAGATTCGGCTCCCCTGAGCATTGCTGATTATGTCACCTTGCCAAATGTCACCAATGTGGATTTGGGTTGGACTTCTGCAACTGTTGACCTTACGCTCCCCGCAGCTTCTCCTTTGAGAACTGCATCCACCAATGGAGGACCCATCGGTGATCCAAGGTGGGCGTTTTAAGAAATGAATAATTTGTTTGTTTGATGTGAAAAGAAGTGGTGTTGGGGTGAAATGGGTATTGCCTAAAATTTCCCCAGCCCACTTTTTTCTTTTACTTCTTTCGTCATTTGGAATGTGTAAGTTTTTAAAAACGATGTTGCGTAAACCTTCAATACCGCCTACGAAAATGTGAGTTTGATCAACAGTCTTATCAAAGAAAACACTGCCAAAAAAAAGAAAAGCCAATTTCCCAAAATCAATTCCTGTTACCTATGAAATTCGAACACTTTGCCCTCAATGTTGCCCAGCCTCAGGAAATGTCGGCATGGTATGTACTCCATCTCGGATTGACAGTGGTCAAGAAAATGGAGGAATCTCCATTTATGACTTTTCTGGCCGATGATAGCGGGAGTATCATGTTGGAAATTTATGCCAATCCAAAAGGTCCGGTATTGGATTTTAAAAACCAGCATCCTTTGGTGGTGCATCTGGCTTTTGTTTCGGATGATCCCACGCATGACAAAGACCGATTGGTTTCGGCTGGAGCGACCTTGGTTTCGGATGATCTTTTGGAAGATGGATCCCATTTGGTGATGCTTCGCGATCCTTGGGGGCTGGCCATTCAATTTTGTAAAAGGGCTGTTCCCATGATTCGTTAAGTGATGGGAACTCTGGGGAATGATTACAATAGATTCATATACATTTTAGCTTAAGCCATATAATAATGACCTTAAAAAACCTTTCAAAATTTTGGTTGATTTTACTTTCGGGCCTGGTGATGGCCTGTGGGGCAAACCAAACCATGGAGCAGGAATCCGATCCCTGGGATCAATTGCCGGAGATCCTTTCTCAGATCATTGCACCCGAATTTCCCGACAGGGACTTCAATATCCTAGACTATGGGGCCAAGGCAGTTGGGTTGACCAATGCCAGCGCTGCCATCAAAGCAGCCATCGAAGCATGCGCTGAATCCGGTGGTGGAAGGGTAATCGTTCCCGAAGGTGATTTTGCCACTGGCCCGATTTACATCAAAAGCAATGTCAATCTACATTTGGTAAAGGGGGCACGCTTGCTTTTTTCCACCAATCCAGAGGATTATCTGCCAAATGTATTCACCCGCTGGGAAGGAGTGGAGCTGATGAATTATTCTCCCCTGATCTATGCCTTTGAGGAAACCAATATTGCCGTAACTGGGGAAGGTACCCTCGATGGACAGGCCAACGAAACCAATTGGTGGCCATGGAAAGGCAAGAAGGAATACGGATGGAAGGAAGGCGATCCCCATCAGGAAGACCGGGACAAGAGACATGCGCTTTTCCAAATGGCGGAGGACAATGTTCCCGTATCGGAAAGGATATTTGGCGATGGTTTTTTCTTGAGACCGCAGTTTGTCCAGCCTTATGGCTGTAAAAATGTGTTGATCCAGGGCGTGACGATTGTCAATTCACCGATGTGGATCCTCAATCCAGTGCTCTGTGAAAATGTCACCATCGATGGTGTCAGCATAATCAGCCACGGCCCCAATTCTGATGGTTGTGATCCGGAATCCTCCAAAAATGTTTGGATCAAAAACACCTTTTTTGATACTGGGGATGATTGCATCGCCATCAAATCCGGCAGGAATGCCGATGGGAGAAGGATCAATGTCCCTAGTGAAAACATCGTCATCCAAAACTGCAAAATGGCTGATGGTCATGGCGGTGTGGTCATCGGAAGTGAAATTTCGGGAGGCGTTCGCAATGTCTTTGCGGAAAACAGTGAAATGAACAGCCCCAATCTCGATAGGGTTTTGAGGATCAAGACGAGTTCCATGCGTGGCGGCCTGATCGAAAATATCTATATGCGCAATATCGAAGTGGGTCAGGTGGCGGAGCAAGTCATTCGGGTCAATATGTTTTATGAAGATTCCGGCGCTTATGTGCCAAGGGTTCGAAACATCAGGGTTGAAAACCTGACGGTACAAAACGGTGGCAAAGTGGGTGTTTTGCTCGAAGGATACGAAAGCTCTCCGGTGGAAAACATCACCTTAAAGAATGTCGAGATCAAATCGGTCAAGGAAAACTATCGCTTCTCCAATACCAAAAACATCCGCTTCGAAAATGTTCGGATCAACGGAGAAGAGATCAAATTGCGAAAAGAATAAACCATGTTGAAAAAAGCATTATATCTTTCTGCATTCAGTCTTTTTGCCTTTGGCTGTGCTGCGCAAAACCAATCGGCCAATTCAGACAATTCTACCCAATCGGAAGAAACCGGAAGGCAACTGGCATTCCCGGGAGCCGATGGATTTGGCAAATACACCACCGGTGGGAGAGGAGGCAAAGTGTATGTCATCACCACCTTGGCCGATGACGGACCGGGATCCCTGCGTGAGGCGGTTCGCAAAAAGGAACCCAGAATCCTTGTTTTTGCCGTATCCGGCAATATTGAACTGCAATCCGTGTTGGACATCAACACGGGGAATCTCACCATCGCGGGGCAAAGTGCGCCAGGGGAAGGGATTACCATCCAGAATTACCCCATCAAAGTCAAAGGGGACAATATCATCATCCGCTATATCAGGAGCAGGTTGGGGGATCTGTACGATGTCCAAGACGATGCGATGAGCGCGATCCGCAACAAGGACATCATCATCGATCACTGCTCGCTGAGTTGGGCGACGGACGAGTGTGCCTCCTTTTATGACAACGAGAACTTTACGCTCCAATGGTCTATCATTTCAGAAAGCCTCAACGAATCCGTGCATGCCAAGGGCGACCATGGCTATGGGGGAATCTGGGGCGGAAAAAAAGCGACGTTCCACCACAACTTGATCATGAGCCACAACAGTCGGCTTCCCAGGTTCAATGGCTCCCGCTACCACAAGGAACCTGAGTTGGAAATCGTTGATTTCCGGAACAATGTAATCTACAACTGGAAGAGCAACAGCTCCTACGCCGGGGAAGAAGGCAAACACAATTTGGTAAACAATTATTACAAAGCAGGCCCTGCCACCGGATCCAATAAATCCAGGATTTTGGAACCCTACAAACCCTATGGCACTTTTTTCCTGAAGGGAAATTATGTTGCCGGAAACGAGGAAGTTTCACAGTACAATGCATTGGGAGTGGACAATGTCGCTCCGGAAATGGTCCTGGTCAGTGATGCCTATCCATTCGTGATGGAAAAAACCGAATCCGCCCAGCAGGCATTTGAATCCGTGTTGAAATATGCCGGTGCCAGCTACCAAAGAGATGGAGTTGACAAAAGGCTGGTGGAGGAAACCAGATCCGGCCAAAGCTCCTATGGTAAAAACAAAGACGGCATCATCGACAGTCAAAAGGACGTGGGAGGTTGGCCGATCCTGAAAAACGGGGAAGCGCCGAAGGATTCCGACAGCGACGGAATGCCAGATGCTTGGGAAGTAAAAAACGGTCTCGACCCCAATGATGCATCGGATGCCTCTGGTTTTGATTTGGACAAAGGCTACACGAATGTGGAGGTATATTTGAATGGATTGGTAGGGGTGAAAAAACAGCAAATGGATTGATTTTGTATATTTTTCAAAACAACAACCACAAGTATGAACATCCATATTTTGGATTGAAAAGGAGTCGATTTCGACTCCTTTTTTTGTGGGATTTTTTAAGGAAATAGATGGCTGATTGTTTTCATATTGTTCATGAAACCCAATTTTAAAATCGATTAAACCCGAAAGATATATCCCGTATCGTAATTGGGGTCGAAGCTGCAAGAAAATAAGACTATTTGGATTAAAAGGTGAAAAACCCATAGGGTAAAGTCAAAAAAACAAACAATTGACTTACCATTCGGGAATCTCAGGCTGGAATTGAATTGGTAATGTATAAACCTAAAAATCTCTCTAAAACTTTCTCCCTATCAAAACACCAACTTGGATGTGACCAATGTCATATTATTTTTTAGCAAAGATGGCTAGATTGCTAAATCACAAGAAAAGACAAGCCATGAGATACTATAATTCAAAAACAATCAATGGAAAAACATTTGAGGAGGTCAGAAAATCTGTGGAGGGGGCTTTGAAAGATGCCGGTTTTGGGATTCTCACCGAAATTGATTTGCAAAAGACCATGAAAGTGAAACTGGATAAGGATTATTTGCCGCATACCATTTTCGGTGCTTGCAACCCTGTTTATGCGGACAAAGTCCTGAGCATCGATCCAAGTATCAGTACGATGTTGCCCTGCAACGTGACGATTCGGGAAATCGAAAATGAAAAACATGAAGTCTCTACAATCAATCCCTTGTTTGCGATGGAGGGAGTAGGAAATGCCGAATTGAGGGTGCATGCGGGCGAAATCCAGGACAAATTACAGGGGATGCTTGATCGTCTTTGATTTTTTGAAGGAACAATTTCGGTAATAATGTTTCTTTTTTACGGATTCATTGTTGCCGGAATTTGAATTGCATAAATTGAATAAGCATTCCGGTGGACTGTTTTGTTTGGGGCCAGGTTTGTAGGGCAGGGCCTGTAGTGAAAAAGCAGAAAACAAGCATGAGGAACTTGCAGAAACCTCTTATATGAACAAATCTGGTTTCATGGAGACTTTTGTGGCCAACGAAACCGAGGAAAACGCATGGCCTGTCTACCGGCAGGTAGATTTGATAACTTCATGGATCCAAATTCAACCCCCACTCTTCGTAATAGAAACTTCTTATGACCCATGCGGTCTGGAGCTGACAGGACTGGGTTACATTTACGGCGGTCTGCATACAAACAGGTGTCTATACCAGGGCAAAGAGTTAATAGACGACACCATCCGCTGGGGTGAAAAGAAACTTAACTGAAGATAAAAATCGTTAACTTTAAGGAACAAATAAATATCATCAAATGGATGCTTCAATAAAATATAGGATCATATCGGAAATCATCAATAGCAATGACGAGCGGATCTTGAATGCTATCAAATCACTTTTAAATATTGAAGAGGAAGTGGATTTTTGGGAAGAGTTAAGTGCGGAAGACAGGGCTGCCATCGATGAAGGACTGGAGCAGCTGGATAAAGGCCAATACGTGTCCTATGAATCAGTCCGTAAGGAAATCAAAAACAGGTTCAACTTTTAGGTTTGGCATTGGCAGTTCGCTATTCTCTTCGTGCCAGGCATGAAGAAATGGAATTGTTGGAATATGTCGTTCGGAAGTTTGGGCATAACAAGGCGAAAGAAATTTATATCAGTATTGAAAAGACGCTGGATATGATATCGAAAGGTCCCGAAATGTACCGTAGATCCAAAAGACAGGAAGGTCTGAGAATATGTACCTTCAGTAAACAGACGAGTATTTTTTACCGCATCTAAGAAGACCATATAGAAGTTGTGAGCTTTAGACCCAATCGGAAAGACCCAAAGAAATTTAAAGTTTAAACAGCTTGCCACACAGGATCTTCAACACCGATTCAAATTGAAGTTTGGAGTAACGGAAACGGTCACAGGTTAAGTTGCGTTCGTCATCGGTCCGGGTCCCGTCTCCGAAACCTGGTTGTGTGCAGGGAAAAAACAACAAAAATAAGAGACAAACCGACCAAAGGGAGGTTCGCGAACACCAATAAAAAACAATATAAAAAGTGATCAAAGTTAGGTTTGCATCGGCTCGGACCATCAAGGTCAAGCTTGATAATATTGTACAATATCATCATCATTGTTTTTTATCGCTTCTAATCTTCCAAAATGGTCATATATAAATTTTTGGACATAATTTCTCGGGTCTGATGATGAGGTCATGCCCAAATGTGGGTTGTAGGTATAGGTTTCCATGAGCGTTAAAATTGGATGAAGTCTCAGTTCATCAATGAATATGTCTGTTCCGCTGATGGTTATTGAACTTGTGTTGACTTCCCTTTCTTTAAGTTTCCATTGAGTGTCAAAGTCTTCAGGAAAAAAGTTGAATTTAAATCGTCTTTTAAAAAGTAATCCAATTTCTGCAAAATCGAAACTAACTTTTCTCATCCAAAATTTTTTTACACACCGGAATCCACCGTTTCTATATTATTTATTGCTTTTTATTTCGCCTTAATGATTTGATAACAACATAGGTGAGGCCCGAAACCAAATAAAACCCTATTTTCGAGGAAAATTTTATATTGTCACATTAAAATCACCCTATGAAACAATTTCTACCAAAATTTATTTTTGGTTTTCTGATGTTGTTTTGCGTCTCAGGCATTGCTTGGGCCCAAAATAGTCCTTCATATGCGTATGAAGAAACATTTGAAAACCTGGCCCTTACCGGATCCACCTACAGGGACGGATCCTTCGTGGGCAATGCCGGAATTACCTGGACGTACACCCATGTCACAGGCGAGCAAGCTTTTCCCATCAATGCGGAAGGTCTGCTCTTGAGACGCTCTGGAGAGTCCAGTGGCATTAAATCCAACCCGATCAGTGGCGGTATCTCCAACTTTCGGGTGCTGATGAGAAAAGCCTTCACCAGTTCAGGGGACAGGCAGGTTGGTCTTTTTATCAATAACCAATTGATCGCCGAATCTCAGGTTTTTGGGAATTTCACTGGCGGAAGTGACGAGATCTTCACCTTCGAAGTTGAAAACATCAACATCCCAGGCGACTTTACTTTGGAAATCCGACACCTTTTGGGTGGGACGACCAACAGGCAGCTGGTCATCGACAATATCGCATGGAACAGTTCCGATGGAACGCAAGTAGAAAAAGCTGGTTTTCCTGCTTTTTCTCCAGAAGCCGGCGAGTTCACCACTGCACAAATGGTCAGCATCGCTTCATCAACAGCCGATGCGTCCATTTATTACACCTTGGACGGTGCTGTTCCAAATGAAAGCAGTACACTTTATACTGCACCCATAGAAATCAATACTTCTCTAACCATCAAGGCGATTGCCATGAAGGTGGATTTGGAGAATAGTGATGTGGCCGAAGCATCTTTTGTCATCAATATTCCCGAAGGAAGTGTTACAGGTTTGCCTTACCAGCAGGATTTTTCGGCCTTTATCAATCAAGTATCCCCGGTGGCTACTTTTGGTGAAAACCAAGAATGGACATTCACAGGAAATATCCTCAATTACAATGGGGATTTTGGAGCAGGTACCGCAGGTGGTATCCGTGGCAATGGCGTTTTGGGCTATCAACATACAGGTACTTCAGGTGTATTCACGGCTAGCCTTCTTTTGACCAATACATCTTCCAATACCATAGAAGAATTGCAGGTGTCCTATTTGGGGAAAGTCGAAAGAGTTACCCAAACCCGTTTCCCTGAATTCACCGTGCGTGTGAATGGAATCGTAATTCCCGAATTGGCCTACTCTACGGGAGAAGGTCAGGACAGGGTTGTGAGCCATTTGATTACCGGTTTGAGTATTCAACCTGGTGCGAACATAGAAATTTCATGGGCTTCCGAAAGGGGAATCAATGACGGGGGTTCCAGTCGACAGATTGGCCTAACAGCGGTTCAGGTCGCAGGGTTATTCGTCGAAGAACCCATTGTCAATACCGAGAATTTTGATTTGATCACAGTGGGTACCGGTTATGTGACTGGGTCTTTTGTGGGCAATCAGGGAATCACTTGGTCGTATTTGGCTTCAAGAAATGAAGGGGATTTCCCCATAGAAGGAAAAGGCCTGATGTTGAGAAGGGCCAGTGACAATTCAAGTATTGTTTCCCAGACTCTTTCTGGAGGAATCGGTTCATTCAGCGTGGACTTTAGGAAAGCCTTTACCGGAAGCGTTCCGAGACAACTTGCCTTGTTCATCAATGGTGTTGAAATTGACAGGTCCGAAATCTTTGGCAATGCCTCTGGTGCAGATGCGACTATCAGGAAATTTGTGGTCAATGATATCAATCTTGGTGGTGATATCGTCATCGAGATCAAAAACCTAACCGAAGGACAGATCACCATTGACAATATCCAATGGACTCCTTTTGACGATAATTTTGCGCCAATGATTGCTGCGGTTTCACCGTCAAGTGGTGCCGAAGAAATCAATATTGGGACGGATCTTGAAATCACCTTTGATGAAAAGATCATAAAAGGACAGGGAAATATATTCCTATACAAATCGGACGGTACGCTCGCAAGAACAATCGCCGTAACCGATGCCGCAGTGACGATCAATCAAAATTCGGTTTCGATTGCCCTCGAGGAATTGGAGGCAGCCACATCTTATTACGTCTTGATAGAGGCAGGTGCTTTTGTCGATCTCTTCAACAATGCATTTGGAGGAATTCAGGCATCCACAGAATGGACATTCTCCACTTTTGATCCGAATGCGCCGGTTTTGGCTGTCAACAAAACTTCATTGGAGGATTTTGGTAGGATCAGAAATGGGCAAACTACCGATTTTCAAACAGTAGTATTGTCTGTTACCAATGTGACCTCCGAAATCAAAGTAACAGCTCCGGCAAACTTTGAAGTGAGCACCGCAACTGGTGAATTCACTTCGGAATTGATCCTGGATCCCGCAACATTTGAAAACGGGGAAATTGAACTTAGGATTAGATTTGCACCTACAAGTGGAACCAACAGCATCTTCGAGCGCAATTTGACTTTCCAAAGTGAAGGTTCCGTGAGCAGAGTGGTAAGCCTGAAAGGCGAAGAAATCGGCAATCAGGTCAGCATTGCGGAAGCAAGATTGTTGCCCAATGGTGCCGAGGTTTTTGTGGAAGGAATTGTGGTTGCGGGAAGCACCCTCAATCCAGACAACAGGTGGATTCAAGATGCAACGGGCGGAATCCTTTTACGTGCTTTCGCGAATACCTTTGACAATGGAATCGCTGGTTCCGCTGCGCTTAATGTTGGGGATATGGTAAGGGTTTCGGGCGTACTCGGCACCTTCAACCAAAACATCCAAATCAGCGTGGGACCATTTTCCATCGAGCGCTTGGCCGCAAATGTGGCTTTGCCAGAACCATTGCCGATCGGGATTGCTGAAATAAGCAATCCAGCAAATCAAGGTCGTTTGGTAAGGGTAAACAATATCGCGCTTGCAGACAGCAGAATCCTTTTCGAAGGTGCGGGTGCTGTTGGAAGTTATGCGATTGCGGGACAATCGGCAGATCGGATTTTTAGAATTCCGACAGCAAACCATCCTTTGGTGGGCACGCCTATCCCAGACAAATCTTTTGATATGATCGGCATCGTCGATAGGTTCAATGCCACGGCACAATTCAATCCAAGGTTCGCATCGGACTTGATCACTGAAAATGCTGCAGGAACTATCGTTTTCTCCGCTGAAACTCTTGATTTTGGTGTTACGCCATCTGGCCAGATTTCTGAAAACGCTTCCTATACCTTCACGGTCAATCAGCCATCTGCATCCATTGAACTTGGTGTGGAAGGACCATTTGAGATTTCCTTGGATGGCGAAAACTTCGTGAAAACATTGACCCTTCCCAATTTGAGCGCAGCGTCAACAGACATCCTTGTAAGATTCGTCCCAACAGCTTTTGCCAATGGCATCCGAAACGGATTTATTGTCCATACAGGCGAGCAGATTTACAGGTCCATCGTGAAGTTGAAAGGGATAGAATCCGGCAATACGACTGCCATTCCTTACACCCAATCCTTCAATACCCCGGATTTGTTCTCTACGCAAGGTTGGACAGATT
The DNA here is from genome assembly GCF_030656585.1 of Rhodonellum sp. Lineage (NCBI taxonomy): Bacteria > Pseudomonadati > Bacteroidota > Cytophagia > Cytophagales > Cytophagaceae > Rhodonellum > Rhodonellum sp. The sequence continues at coordinate 58,432 of NZ_JAUSPP010000073.1, read as the reverse complement.
TCAATGCAAGAGGAGCGCAAAACTGGTTGATCACTGCTGCGGGCACTGGACTGAACAACGTCGGAAGTGCCGTTCAAATGAATGGTTTCTCCAATGGTGCGCAAGACAATGAAAATTGGTTGATTTCACCTTTGTTTGATCTTTCTACCGATCAATTCCCTGTCTTGAGCTTCTATTCCAGGGCTTTCTTTAGCGGTCCAAGATTGAGACTGGTCGCTTCTTCCAATTATGACGGATTCAGCGATCCCAATTCCCCAGAATTTACCTGGTTGGGATTGGAAGATAAATTTGCTGTTTCCACAGGAAGTTATGTGCTGGCAGACAACATTGATTTGACGGATTTTAAAAATGGGCAATTGCATCTGGCCTTCATTTATACCTCCGATGAGGAAGTTGGTGCCGCCGAATGGAGAGTGGAAGATTTCAATATCCGTATCCAAGCGGAGCAGCCAAGAAACTTGATCCTTGCTGTCGGTCCTCTGAGCAATATGCACTTTGGGGTGATCAATGCAGGAGACATTTCCCCGGCAAAATCCTACAACTTCACCGCAACCGGATTCACCGATGCTGTAACACTTTCGATTGATGCACCATTCGTGATTTCAAGAGATGGAATCACCTTCGGTCAGGAGATCGTATTTGAACCAGGTGATCAATTCAGATCTGCGATCCAAGTCAAATATGCACCAACCATGGTGGGTGTAGATGTGGCAAGCCTGAAATTGACCACGGCGGGAGAAACTGTCGAATATGGCAGATTCACAGGTTCCACCAAAGGCAAGGAAAACACCTTTGACGTGGTGACTTGGAATATTGAATGGTTTGGTTCCACGACACCTTTCCAAGGTCCAAACAATGTCGACCTGCAATTGCAGAATGTCAAAACAATCATTGAGGACCTTGATGCCGATGTGTACGCTTTTCAGGAAATCACCAATCTGGGTAAATTCTACGAATTGGTAGCTGCGCTTCCTGGCTATAGAGGTTTCCATTCACCGGCGGTATCGCAGGTGGGAGAATTCTCCGAAGCACAGAAGCTTACCTATTTGTACAAAACCGCAACGGTGGATTCTGTCAGCACCCGGGTATTGCTTCAGGGAGTCGATGTTGCCAATTTGAGCAATTATCCTTCATCAAGGGATCGATTCTGGGCAAGTGGAAGACTTCCTTTCCTGTTTGATATCAAGACGAACATCAATGGCGTGAAGCAAAATATCTCCTTGGTCAACGTACACACCCGATCCAATGGTGGTGGGGAAAGTGCTGCAAATCCAAGATATGCGATGCGTAAATATGATGTCAATGTGCTGAAAGATTCACTGGATCAGTATTATGGCAATGTGCCTTTGATTTTGTTGGGTGATTTCAATGAGGATTTGGATGAAACCGTAGCAGATCAGTCTGCGCCAACGGTGAATACCACAGAAACCTCCTTCATCGATTATATCAATGATTCGGAAAACTATATTCCTGCGACCATCAGCTTGAGCAATGCTGGATTGAGGACTTTCATTTCTTTTGAGAATGTGATTGACCACATGATCATTTCCAATGAGATGAATGACCTCTGGCTTGTCGGTTCTGAAAGAGTGGTGATTCCATTCGATTTGGTTCAGAATTATGCCAATACCACTTCCGACCATATTCCGGTTAAGGTAAGGTTTGAATTTAACTGCAACTTGGAAGCCGGTATCATTGCCGGTACCGCGCAAGTATGTGCAGGAAATGAAGTCCAATTGGCACTGATCAGCGGCGTCTATGACGAAATTCTCGGATGGGAATCTTCCAGTGACAATGGAGCGACTTGGATAAATGTAGACAACTCAAAAGGCATGGGTCTTTTGACCCTTCAGGGAATTGAAAGTGATCAACTTTACAGGGTTGTTTTGGGTTCTGAAATCTGCGAATCCATCCGCACAGCACCTTTTGCCGTGTCGATCAAGTCCCTTCCGAAGCCTGTGATTTTCTTTGAAAAAGGAAGAGTGGTTACGATAGAAGGTGCATACACCTACAAGTGGTACAAAAACGGCAACTTGTTTGCCACCTCCACCATTGCCAATGAAAAATTCAATGGCGCAGGAATGTATCAGGTAGCCATCGAAGATGCGGAGGGTTGTGTTTCGATCTCCGATGAGGTGAGACTGCCGATCACGGGACCAAAGGCCAACGTGAATGTTTTCCCAAATCCTGCTTCTAAAGTAGTCAATGTAAGCATCAAGGGTGAAAGAGGCCTGACCAATGTGCAATTGCTCACTATGGGCGGCCATCAACTCGCGCAGGTACTCAGTTCCAGTGGAGATGTAGAGTTTGATGTGAGCAGCTTTGCAAAAGGTGTTTATTTGGTTATGATCACTGACCGTTTTGGAAACACGACGGTGGAGCGATTGTTGATCAAATAGAACTTCATAGCAATCTAAAATAAGAAAAGCTGTCCCAACTCGGGGCAGCTTTTTTTGTTAAAGGCTTTTCTAAAACCGATTGTATTCAGTTTTTAATTCCTTCCCAAAACAGACATGATTTATGCGAAAGCTTTACTTTACCTATAATTTATTTTATTTTCAATATTCTTTGTTGAAAATCAAGGCAATTGCATTTGAGATATAGCCTTAGGAATCTTTTTTTCAGGTTATCAAATCTAAAGTGATAACCCCGTAATTTATTTCATTAGTTTTATCTGACAATTCCCCAGGTCCATGACGCTGCCTTTTATATTGCTTTCCTTTCTTCCCATCCTGACCCTGCTCGTTCTTAGCTTGGCAAAAGGTGTCAAAACCGGTATTTATGCAGGTTTCATGGTCACATCGGCCTTGTTTTTTCTCTGGGGAAACGGAGTTTTCCCATTTTTGGCTTCCCTGATAAGCGCATTGACTGGGACGGTCAATATTTTGATGATCATTTTTGGGGCGATATTTCTCTACCAGATCATGGAGCAGAAATCCTATATATCTGGCATTAAAGATTCCCTTGCCGCAATCCATCCCGACAAGTCCTTTAAGTTTTACTTCTTGGCATTCTTCCTTACCGCATTCTTTGAAAGTGTTGCGGGCTTTGGTACACCGGGAGCCATTGTTCCTCTTTTGTTGATTTCATTGGGCTATTCTCCTTTGCTGTCCATTGCCGTGGTGCTGCTTATTGACGGGCTTTTTGCGATGGCGGGAGCTGTTGGTACACCCGTTACCGCAGGTTTCCAAATTCCCCTGGAGCTCCCGATAGACGCTGTCAGCAACATTTATCTTTATTCGACCGCAGGGATATTTTTGGCAGGAATGGTGATTCTGCTCTTTGTTTTGGTTTTCCTGAAGAGAGAAACTACGGAAAACAATCCAACCTACGCATGGATATTGTATTTCGCTATCATGGCTCCCTTGGTTTTGGGTTCCTTTTATTTGAGGGAATTGACTGGAATTATTGCCGCGGTGGTGATGGCTGTGGTCTCTTACATTTTTCTTTTCAAAAACAAAAAAATACACCTTAAGCCATGGATGCCTTATTTGGTACTGGTCATCTTGCTGCTGCTTCCCAAGATATTTACTGGATTAGCGGACTTCCTGGCCTATAAGGTCGAATTCAAAGCCATTCTCGGAACAAATGTAAGTGCTGGACTTCAGCCACTAAGGTCTCCACTTCTACCGTTTTTGATCGCTTCCGCATTTGCCCTGTTTCTGGTTAAGGACTTTAAATTTGATTGGAAACCTGCGGTTTCAAAAACCTTCGCGGTTTTTCTGGTGCTTTTCCCTTCCCTCGCCATCACGCAGCTGATGCTCAACAGTGGCAGTGCGCAGATGCCTTCCATGATAGATGCCGTCGCCGCTGAATTTATCAAAACCGGGCAGGCTTATCCCTTGATCAGCCCGATGATCGGAATCCTAGGGACGTTTATTTCTGGAAGTACCACTGTTTCGAACATCATTTTTGGTTCGGTCCAAAACTCTTCCGCCGTAAGTCTTGGCCTAAATCCTCAAATTGTACTCAGCATGCAGCTTATGGGGGCCTCATTGGGAAATGCGGTTTGTCTGTTCAACATTATCGCTGCAGCAGCGGTGGCAGGAGTGAGTGATTATGCCTCCATCCTGAAAAAGTGCTTGTTGCCGGTACTGTTGGCGTCTTTGGTGGTTTCTGTTTTTGCCTACTTCTTGATTTGGTTTTTGGGGTGAAATGGAGTTTTGCCTGCATCAAGTGAAAAATATATGGATATTCCATTTCTTGAATTTGGAATAAAGAGCAACCGGCCTTCGAACCATTTGCCTTTTTTTGGGCTTTATATAGCGGCCAATTGATTGAAACGAAAGTATGCATTGGTTTTTACAAAAAGGGTTGAAACTGCAAGAAAATCAGCCTATTTGGGGGTTTTGGCATATTGGCGATTTGGTGAAGCTGATAATTACAAACAAAGACTGATTATTCACCAATTCCAGGCTGGAATGGAATTGGTATTGCCTAACAAGGATTGAACATGAAAAGGAAAAAAATATTCTATCTCTCACTTTTGGTATTGATCCCACTGATGTTGGGCATCAGTTCCATTTGGATCCTCTACCAAAACCAAAATCAGCTCACCCAAAAAGCAATCACCGCCATCAATGAGCAGTTTGTGGGGGAGTTGACTATTGAGGATTCTTATATTTCTCCTTTTGCAAATTTCCCATATATCTCGATTGATTTGAAGGGGATAAAGTTCTATGAAAGCAAGGATAATCAATCAAAACCCATTTATGAAGCAGAAGACTTTTATGTAGGGTTCAATATTTGGGACATCATAAGAGGCAATTATTCCGTCAAAAAGTTGAAAATCAGCAATGGGCATCTTCATGTTGTCAAATATGAAAATGGAGACATCAATTTGCTCTTGGCAAAAGGGATTTCGGAAGAGAAGGATGCAACGGAAACCGAAGAGGCATTGGTCTTTGACCTTGCGGGAATCGTGATAGAAAAGTTTGACATCACCTATTCAGATTTGGCCCAAAAAAGCGATTTTGTTTTTCATATTGGATCGCTCCAATCTGATTTCCGCTTCCGGGAGGATCATATTTTCATTGACTTACTTTCGGATCTGGTGTTTGACTATGAACAGGATGGCGCACCTACTTTTTTTGCCGATAAAAAGATTCATCTGGACTTAGAGTTGGATTATTTTGAAAAACTGCAGCAAGTCATTATTTCCCCTTCAATGCTCAAACTGGAAGAAGCGATATTGGCACTTTCAGGAGAAATCAAAATATTGGAAGAAGGAATTGGGCTGGATTTAAAAATCAATGGAGAGAAGCCTGATTTCAATATTTTCGCAGCATTTGCACCTAAAGAGGTTGGAGAAATCCTGAGCAGATATAAAAATGAAGGCGAAGTTTACTTTTTGGGTTCAGTCAAGGGGATTGCCGGTAAGGAGGAAAGCCCAGCCATTTCGGTAGAATTTGGAGCCAACAATGCTTATTTCCTAAATCCTGCCATTGACAAAAAAGTGGATGCACTCCATTTTTCAGGATTCTACACCAATGGGAAAGACCGGAATTTGAAAACTTCCGAAATTCAATTGCAGAATTTCTCCGCCCGACCTGATCAGGGAACATTTCAAGGAAGACTCATTGTACGGGATTTTGAAGATCCATTTATCAAAGTCAACTTAAATGCGGACTTGGATTTGGGTTTTTTGGGTGAGTTTTTCGAAGTGGAAGGTCTTCAGGGGATTACCGGTCAGGTGATTTTGAACATGGATTTTGATGAAATGATTGACATGGATTTGGCCTCGTCTGGCTTGGCCACGGTTCAGGAAAGCCTCCAAAGTGAAATCTTTTTGAAGGATTTGAGTTTTTCTGTTCCCGGTCTGGAAAAAGCCGTCACCCAAGCAAACGGTTATGCTTTTATGAAGCATGGGAAACTGGTTTTGGATGCCCTGAGTTTTAAAATGGGAAATTCTGATTTTGCTTTTTCTGGGGAATTGGACGATTTCCCCGTATTGTTGCATGGGAATAATTTGCCCTTAAAGGCCAGTTTTACGGTCAAATCCAAACAAATAGACCTCGGACAACTCATTCCATCCGATTCTGCAGGGGCAAAAATGGAGGAGGTGATTTCCGATTTTGAAATCAAGATGGCCTTTGAAACCACTGGATATGATTTGCATCATTATGAATACCTGCCCAAAGGTGAGTTTTTCATCGAGGATTTCTATGCTAAATTGAAGCATTACCCCCATGTTTTTCATGATTTTGATGTTGACTTGCTGATCGATGAAAACACGATCGAAATCAAGGATTTTAGGGGTGAAATCGATAAAAGTGATTTTTTATTTACGGGCAAGATCAACAACTACCGGAAATGGTTTCAGGAAGAAAAAGTGGGGAAAAGCAGTCTTGAATTTGACCTGGTTTCAAATCAATTGAAAATCAATGACCTACTGCGTTATGATGGGGTGAATTATTTACCGGAGGATTATCGGGAGGAGGTATTTTCTGAATTGAAGCTAAAGGGAAAAGTGGACCTGAATTTTCAGGGTGGATTTCATTCTGCTGACTTACACCTGAAGGCTTTGGAAGGAAAAATGAAAATCCATCCCCTTAAGTTGGAGAATTTTCAAGGCAAACTGCATTATGAAAACGACTATCTCACTTTGGATTCCCTCAGCGGAAAAATGGGAACCTCTGATTTCAGGTTGATGCTGGGGTATTTTATGGGAGAAAAAGACACCCTCACATCAAAACGCAATTATCTCCATCTCAAAGCAAAAACGTTGGATTTGGATGCTTTGATGGGTTTTGATAGGTTTGAAACCGATACCAACCATCAGGATGCATTCAATGTATTTGAGCTGCCTTTCTCGAATATGGATTTTTCCTTGGAAATTGGGAAAATGAATTACCATACCTTCTGGCTGGAAGACGTGTTCGCCAAAGCAAGGACAACGACAGATCATTATCTCTATTTGGATACCCTAGGTCTCAGCGCGGCCGACGGGACATTGGGCGTAAGTGGTTATTTCAATGGTTCAAACCCTGATGAAATTTACTTCCACAGCACCATGAAGGCCAAAAAACTGGATTTGGACAAATTGTTGATCAAGTTTGAGAATTTTGGACAGGACTATCTCATCAATGAAAATCTCCATGGTTTGGTCAGTGGGACCATTACCAGCAAATTCTTGGTTTATCCTGATTTGACACCGATCATCGAAAAATCTGATGCCAAAATGGATTTGACCATCTATCAGGGAAGTATTGTGAATTTTGCGCCCATGGATGCCATGTCGGATTATTTTTCGGACAGAAACCTCAAAAACATTCGGTTTGACACCTTGAGTAACACTTTGGACCTGAAGGGTGGCGTTTTGAGTATCCCGAAGATGACGATCAACTCCAGTTTGGGATTTATAGAACTATCGGGCAAACAAAGTCTGGACCTAAACATGGACTACTTCATCAGGGTTCCTTTGGCGATGGTGACGCAAGTTGGGTTCCGTTCTCTTTTTGGAGGGAAAAACAAGAATGAAATTGATCCTGAACAAGAAGATGCGATTGTTTACCGGGACACGGATCGCAGAATCCGTTTTGTCAATATCAATATGAAAGGCACCCCTGATGATTATAAAATCAGCTTGAAACGGGACAAAGACTAGCTCTAAATATTCCTGTCCTTTGAAATGCACCTCAGTGGAAAGCCAATAGTGGACAAATATCAAGGCGCTTATATTTCAGGTATTTTTGCTTCCAGTTGGGAATAATTCTGTTTTTGTATTTACTTCATCCTTTGGCGAGAGGGATTGGAGATTGCCCGCAATTCAACCCGGAATATGCATAGGATTTCCCAATGGGGTTGAAAGGGAAAGAAAATCAGACTATTTGGAGAACAAGGTATAGCACATCCAACAGCATAATCGGTTGGTGATTGATGCCAGATTATCCAAGTAAATCGCGCTCTTCTGATAGAAAATTAAATCAATTTTAAAACTAAAATAAATATTTATGCCTGCTTACGTATTGGTCGAAGTCAGTATCCACGATCCTGAATTGTATGAGTCCTATAAGAAATTGAGTGGTCCGGCAGTGGAAGCTTTTGGTGGAAAATTCATTGTCAGGGGAGTACAGACAGAATCTCTGGAAGGAGATTGGAATCCCGAGCGCTTTGTGATGATTGAATTTCCATCAGTGGAAATCGCGAAAACTTGGTGGGCATCCGAAGAATATACCAAGGCCAAGAATATCCGTCACCAAGCATCCAAGGCCAAAATGCTGGTGGTCCAAGGTCTCTGAATCGACTAACCGCAAAAACATCTTCCCTGGAATTGCCAAAGGATAACATTCATTTCCCTTAAATTTCTTGACCTTGGATATTGTCCGAAATCAAAGCATGAGGATCCCTTACAGCACTGTGATCTCCACCATGGAGAAAATCCTGTCCCATTATGGGTTTTCTGAAAAAAGAGGCGCCTTGTGTTCCGCTCTTTTCGCCCAATCCAGCCTGGACGGCGTGCCTTCCCATGGACTCGACCGATTTCCGGTTTTTCTGAGCATGATTCAGAAAAAATTGGTTCACCCTACTGCCGAAGCAGAAAAAATGGATGCTTTCGGGATGTTCGAAAGGTGGAATGGAAATCTCGGCCCCGGCAATCTCAATGCCCATCAATGTATGGAAAGGGCGATTACACTGGCCAAAATGCATGGCCTGGGAATTGTTGCCCTTCAAAACACGAATCATTGGATGCGTGCGGGGAATTATGGATGGCAGGCTGTGGACGCAGGTTGCATCGGGATTTGTTTCACCAATACCAAACCCAATATGCCAGCATGGGGAGGAAGTGAACCCAAACTCGGAAACAATCCCTTGGTAGTCGCTATTCCCCGAAAGAATGGAGCAGTGGTGTTGGACATGGCCATGTCCCAGTTTTCGTATGGGAAAATGACGACCTATTTGAGGGAAGGAAAAGAAATGCCTTTTGAAGCCGGTTTCGACCAAGTCGGGAATTTGACCAAATCCACCGGAGAAATCATTGACCATGAGTTGGCGTTGCCGATTGGACTTTGGAAAGGGGCTGGACTTTCCCTTGTTTTGGACATGTTGGCATCTATCCTGTCGGGAGGGAAAGCCACGCATGAAGTTGGAGAATCGGGAGAGGAATATGGGGTTTCCCAGGTTTTTATCTGTCTGAATCCCTACAAACTGGGAATGGATGCTTGGTCAGATGACAAATTGGACTCGATCCTTCAGGATTTGAAATCTTCTGCTGTTTTTGACGGAAAGGAAATCCGGTATCCCGGTGAAAATATTGCGCACATCAGAAAGGAAAACATGGATCAAGGGATTCCGGTCGATGAAACCGTTTGGAACAAGATTTTAGAGGAACTGAAATGAAGCGAAATTTAGGGTTTGGAATCATCGGTACCGGTGCCATCGCCTCCAAACATGCGGCGGCGATTCGGGAATTGGCAGGAGCGGAATTGGTGGCGGTTTGCAGTTCGAGCGAGGAGCGCGCAGCCAGGGCCTCGGAATCCTTCAAGGTGAGGGCTTATTCCGATATCAAGGCGTTTTTAAACCATCCAGAATTAGACATTGTCTGTATCTGCACGGCAAGTGGAGCACACCTTGAACCAGCCTTGGCCGCTGCAAAAGCAGGAAAACACCTCTTGATAGAAAAGCCAATCGAAATCAATCTGGAAAGAACGGATGAATTGATTGCCGCTTGTCACACAGCAGGGGTGAAATTGGGCGTGATCTTTCAGAACAGGTTCACTGAAGATTATCTCAAATTGAAACAAGCCGTTTCACAGGGTGTTTTCGGAAAATTATTGATGGGCAATGCCTATGTCAATTGGTTTCGGGAAGCCACTTACTATAGCGGAAGTGATTGGCGGGGAACTTTGAAAGGGGACGGGGGAGGTGCTTTGATCAACCAAGGCATCCATACCATTGATTTGTTGGTGGACATTATGGGGGAGGTATCCACGGTTTTTGGTCAGGTCAAAACGGTGCTGTATCCCATAGAAGGAGAAGATCTGGGTGCTGCACTTGTGAATTTCAAGAACGGGGCATTGGGAAATATCACCGCCGGAACGGCATTGTATCCAGGATATCCAGAAAGACTCGAAATCTATGGGGCTTTGGGAAGCGCCGTTTTGGAAGCTGGCAAAATCATCCAATGGAATGTCAAAGGAGAAGAAAGTGCCATTGTGGAACCATTGGCACAAAGCAAAAGTGGTGCATCAGACCCCATGGCGATTGGACACGCTTTGCATTTGGTTCAATTCGAAGACATGATCCAAGCGATTCAAGAGGAGCGAGCACCAATTGTCACCGGTGAGTCTGCCAGAAAATCCCTTGCACTCATTCAGGCGATTTATGATTCTTCCAAATTGGGGAAGAGGATAGGGGTAGGGTAAATTTTACCCGAAGTAGGCAATAGGTTTCAATTGCTTTTGGAAACCTATTGCCTACTTCGGGTCAAAGCAGCAATGAAATTATAAAGAAACCCCTCTTTTCCAAGGAATAAAATCATCTTGATCAAGGAGTTGGGCTTTGGCTTTAATCTCTCCGCTGGCCACTTGGATGATGTGCTCGACTATTTCTTCTCCCATTTCGGTGATTGTTTTCTCGCCCGAGATTACCCCACCTGTATCGATGTCGATGATGTCGGGCATGCGCACGGCCAATTTGGTATTCGAGGAAATCTTGATCACCGGTGCGACGGGATTTCCTGTTGGGGTGCCCAAACCGGTCGTGAAGAGCATGATATTGGCACCGGAACCTGCCATGGCGGTGGTGCTTTCCACATCATTTCCAGGGGTGCAAAGCAGGTTCAATCCTGGCTTGGTAGCATATTCGGCATAATCCAAAACATCTACCACCGGAGAGCTACCTCCTTTTTTGGAAGCTCCGGAAGATTTCATGGCGTCGGTAATCAAGCCATCCTTGATGTTTCCCGGAGAAGGGTTCATGTCAAATCCGGATCCGGCAGCCACTGCCGAGGCGGAATAGTCGCGCATCAGAGAACCGAATTTTTCGGCGATTTCGTCATTCACACACCTGTTCATCAATTCCTGCTCCACACCACAAAGTTCCGGGAATTCCGAAAGAATGGTTTTTCCTCCCAAAGCAACGATCAGGTCTGAAGCATGACCAACGGCTGGGTTGGCAGAAATCCCCGAGAATCCATCCGAACCACCGCATTCCAAACCAACAGTCAATTTGCTCAATGGCGCAGGGGCTCTTTCCTGTTCATTTGCTTTGGCCATCGCCATAAAGGTCATTTTGATCGCTTGGGACAGCAGGTGCAGTTCCGTCCCTTCTTTCTGTTGTTCTAGCAGAATGATGGGTTTTTCCTGATGGGGATTGATTTTGTCCAGTTTCTCCTGTAGAATTGCAGGCTGGGCATTTTGGCAACCCAAACTCAAAACTGTTGCGCCTGCGACATTGGGGTTATTGATATAACCTGCCAACAAAGCACAAAGCATTTCCGAATCCTGACGGATACCACCACAGCCACCTTGGTGGGTCAGGAACTTGATGCCGTCTATGTTTTTGAATAATTTATTGTCTTTTTGAAGCGCAACTTCCTCAACAGCCAATCCGGAAATGGCTTCTTGTTTCCCACTTTTGAACAACTCCGCCATTTGTTGCACGAGTGATTTGTATGGATTTGGTTTTCCGAATCCGAGTTCCTCAGTGAAGGCTTGTTTGATGACTTCCACGTTTCTGTTTTCACAAAAAACCAGCGGGACAACGATCCAATAGTTGGCCGTTCCGACCTGACCATCTTTTCTGTGGAAACCATTGAAGGTTCTGTTGCTGAAAGGATTATGGGTCGGTGGTGTCCATTCGTAGGTCCCCGTTTTCTTGCCAAAGGAATTGGCTTCATGGGCCACGTTGGCAGTGGTGAGTACAGCACCTTTCAGGATGGGGTACACGGCTTTTCCGACAATGGAACCATACATATAGATGTGCTCCCCTTGTGCCAAATCGACCAAGGCAAACTTGTGTTTGGCGGGAGTGTTGTCTTTCAATAAAATGCTTATGCCATTGAATTCAATAGATTCTCCTGACTTTAGGTCAGTCAATGCCACTAAAACATTATCTTGGGGATGAATTTGTAAAATCTTATGGTTCATTGGTATTTTTGATTTATATTGCGCAATCGATTGCGCAATTTATGCAAAAGAAAAGTTAGAATGAAAATATAAATGATAATTTTAAGACCTGAACCTAAAAATAAAAATGAGTAGAAAGATAATCACCTTGGGAGAAGTCATGATGCGGCTCACCACCCCTGGAAATGAGCGGTTTCTTCAGGCGGATCAGTTCAATATCGTCTATGGTGGGGCAGAAGCCAATGTTTCTGTTTCACTGGCCCAATGGGGGCTTCATGCTGCCCATGTGACGGCATTTCCCAAAAATGATCTTGGCAATGCGGCTGCACGATACCTTCGTCAGACGGGTGTTGACATTTCTCATGTCTCTTTCAACGAAGGTAGAATGGGCCTGTATTTTTTGGAGAATGGAGCCATGCAAAGATCCTCAAAGATCATATATGACCGTTTCGATTCCGCTTTTGCCAATTTTGACGGAGAAGCAATCGATTGGGATAATATTTTTGAAGATGCGGATTGGTTTCACTGGACAGGAATTACACCCGCACTATCGGAAAAAGCAGCTGCCATGACTTTGAAAGCACTTCAGGTAGCCTCAAGCAAAGGATTGATGATCAGTGGTGATATCAATTATAGAAGAAATCTCTGGCAATACGGAAAAGGGCCTTTGGACGTCATGCCTGAATTGATCCAATATACAAATGTGATTGTTGCCGGTCTGGTGGATTTCGAAAATTGCATGGATATCAAAGCGGACGATTACGAAGAGGCATGCCTCAAAACCAGGAAGAATTTCCCCAATATCAAGTACATCACGACCACGGAAAGAAATTCGATTTCCGCATCGCACAACCAACTTCAGGGATGGTTATGGAATGGAAGGGAATTATTGACTTCCAAAACGTATGACATGACCCATATTGTGGACAGGGTTGGGGGAGGAGATGCCTACATGGCTGGGTTGATTTACGGGTTGCTCTTTTATTCCGATCAGAAAGCCTTGGAATTTGCTGTGGCTGCCTCCGTTTTAAAACACAGTATTTCCGGTGATGCCAACCTGGTCAGCCTGGAGGAAGTAGAGTCTCTCGTCAAAGGGGAACATGTGGGGAAATTACTGAGGTAAATGGAGGTATCCATTGGAAATCGGTATTTTCATCAATAGCGCATGAAGCCCCAGTACCTTTAACCTAAATAAAAAACTATTTTAATGAAAATGAATCAACAAGTTATATTGGACAGCATGTCTGGCACAGGAATGATCCCGGTCTTCAACCATGCCAATGTTGAAATCGCCACAGGAGTTTTGGATGCCGCTTACGCTGCTGGAATCAAGGTTTTTGAGTTTACCAATAGGGGAACTCATTCCCTTGAGGTTTTTAGTGCTTTGAAATTGCATTCTGAAAAATACCAGGATTTGTTCTTGGGTATCGGTACCATCTTTAGCGTCGATGAGGCAAAGAATTTCCTTTATGCAGGTGCCGATTTCATTGTTTCTCCGGCATTGGTTCCCGAAGTAGCGCTTTATTGCACCATGAAAGGCGTATTGTGGATCCCAGGTTGTGCTACCGTTACGGAGGTATTCCAAGCCAAGACTTTGGGAGCGAAGTTGATCAAAGCCTTTCCAGGAAATCTTCTCGGACCGGATTTCATCAAAGCAGTGAAGTCCATCATGCCGGATGTCAAGTTGATGCCTACCGGTGGAGTGGAACCCACAGCAGCCAATCTCACTTCTTGGTTCAATTCCGGAGTGTTTTGTGTGGGCATGGGCTCCCAATTATTTGACAAAAAAGAAATTGAAAACAAAGAATTTGATGTCTTGACCAAAAAAATAAAAGAAGCTTTGGAAACAATCCAAGAGATCAGGAAGTAACAAAAGATCGCACCGAGACTGGATGCCTATTTTCACTTCGCCTATTCAATCATGCAATGGGTATTCGAGTGTGAAAGGTCTGCCAGCCATTTGATCTTCAATTCTCATCATCCAAACCAGGAATACCAATGACCCAAAAACCTATTGTACTATTTGTTCTTTTTTTGATCATCCTTATCGGTGGCTGCAAAGGCCCCGGTGGGGTCCGGGTGATTAAACTCGGTCACGGGCTGGGCATCACCCATCCTGTCCATGAGGCGATGGAGTTTTTGGCCCAGAGAGTGGAAGAAAAGTCCAAAGGAGAAATGATCGTCAAAATCTACCCCAACCAACAATTGGGCTCCGAGCGGGAATTGGTGGAATTGCTTCAGATCGGTTCTTTGGGGATGACAAAAGTCTCTTCTGCGATCCTGGAGAGTTTTGCACCCAAACTTCAGGTCTTGAGTTTTCCCTACCTGTTTAGAGATGACGAACATCGTGAAAATGTATTGAAGAGCGAAATTGGGAAAAACCTGCTTTTGGAAAGCCAGGAGTTCTGGTTGCGAGGCCTTTGTTATTATGACGCCGGCAAAAGGAGCTTCTATACCAAAAGCAAACCAATCGAATCTCCGGAAGATTTAAAGGGTTTGAAAATCAGGACGATGGAAAGCAATACTGCCATCAACATGGTCAAAAGTTTTGGGGGATCCCCAACTCCTGTTTCTTATGGAGAGCTCTATACCGCTCTTCAGCAGGGGATAGTGGATGGCGCCGAAAACAATCCTCCTAGTCTTTACACCTCGAGGCATTACGAAGTCTGCAAATTTTACTCCATCAACGAACATACTGCCGTTCCAGACATCATGGTCATCAGCACCAAAGTTTGGGCACTTCTTTCCGAGCAGGAAAAACAATGGCTGCAGGAAGCTGCCGACGAATCCGCCACCTACCAATATAAAATATGGGCGGAATCTGTGGAAGAATCCTTGGAAGAAATGAAGAAAGCGGGTGTCACCATTCTTTATCCTGATCAGGAGAGTTTCAGGAATTCTGTGGAATCCATGTACGAGGGAGTAAAAGTCAGTCAGCCCGAGCTTTATGAAGTGATCCAACAGATCAGGAATCACGATTGAGTTTCTTCGCTGATAGTCATCCGATCATCCCCGTTTTTGGGACTTGGATTCAGGAATTTATACTTTGAAAAGAAATAGCTTTATGAAGAAAATCACCCTAAAACAAAGCGTAGACAAGGTTGTCTCAAGTGCCCTGATCATTTTGATGGGATTGATGGTGATCAATGTTACCTGGCAGGTATTGTCCCGCTATATTTTCCAAAATCCCGCATCCTTTACCGATGAACTCTCCCGCTACATGCTGGTTTGGCTGGGGATGTTGGGCGCCGCCTATGTGGCAGGTCAGGACCAGCATTTGGCCATTGACATCGTATTGAGGAAACTGGAAGGGAAGGCAAAAGCCAACCTGCAGATTCTGATCAATTCCTTGGTGATCATTTTTGTGGTCGCAGTGATGATTTTGGGAGGGAGCAATTTGGTCTACATCACTTTTATCTTGGAACAAAAATCGGCCACCCTGCAAGTGCCGCTGGCCTATATTTATACCATCATTCCCGTGAGTGGACTGCTGGTTCTTTTTTATCAACTTTCCCAGATTTTTGATATCCTCAAAACCCAAAAAACAGCATAGCATGGATTATATCAGCATTGTTATTTTAGTACTTACTTTCATCACCCTAATGGCCATCGGGGTTCCCGTGGCCTGGAGTCTTGGGTTGTCGAGTTTTGTTACGCTGTTGGTTTCCGTGGCAGCGGGACCTTCAGCCACCACGATTGCCCAGAGAATGGGAACAGGTTTGGACAGTTTTTCCTTATTGGCCATTCCGTTTTTTGTGCTGGCTGGGGAGATCATGAACCGGGGAGGCATCGCGAACCGGTTGATTGAATTGGCCAAGGCGATCACGGGAAGACTTCCGGGTGGATTGTTGTATGTCAATGTCATTGCAGCCATGCTCTTCGGAGCCATCGCCGGATCGGCAGCAGCTGCCGCTTCTGCCATTGGTGGCGTGTTGGGTAAGAGAATGGAAGCTGAAGGCTACCCAAGGGAATTGGGTGCTGCGGTGAATATCACTTCATCCACCACGGGCTTGATCATTCCTCCTTCCAACATCCTGATTGTTTATTCACTCGCCTCTGGCGGGGTTTCCATAGCGGCTCTTTTTATTGCAGGGTATATCCCCGGTCTTTTTATCGGGTTTTTGTTGATGGTGACTGCAGCGATATTTATCAAAAGGAAAAATCTTCCCGGTGGAGAAGCGACATCCCTGAAGGAATTGACCTCCAAATTTTTCAGGGCATTTCCCAGTTTGATGCTTTTGGTGATCGTGATGGGTGGAATCGTTGGCGGGGTATTTACGGCTACGGAAGCTTCTGCCATTGCCGTGATCTATACCTTGGGACTTTCATTTGTCTATCGGGAATTGAAATGGAGAGAGGTTCCTTCCATTTTGCTGAAATCTTCCGAAACCACGGCAATCGTGATGTTGCTGATCGCCACATCCATGAGCATGTCTTGGGTAATGTCGAGTGAAGACATCCCGCAATCGATCAGCGATTCCTTATTGTCCATCAGTGACAATGTATGGGTGATCCTTTTGTTGATCAATATCCTGTTGCTGTTTGTCGGAATATTTATGGACATGACGCCTGCAGTATTGATCTTTACGCCAATTTTCTTACCGATCGTCACGGAATTGGGAATTGATCCTGTTCATTTTGGGATCATCATGATCTTGAACCTATGTATCGGTCTGTGTACGCCGCCGGTGGGATCGGTCCTGTTTATCGGGGTTGGCGTCGCCCAGACGAGCATCGAAAAAGTAGTCAAACCCCTGATTCCGTTTTTCATCGCGATGATCATTGGCTTGATTGTGATTACACTGTTTCCAGGCATGACCCTTTGGTTGCCAAGAATGTTTGGCTTATAAGTTTTCTTTCCATTGGTTGAAAAAAGCAATCTCTAAGTCGGATTGATTGGTTTTCAAATTTTACCCAAATCCCCATCCCTAGCGAATCTTTTCTTGGGATGGGGATTTTTGAATTTCAGCAACAAAGGATTTCTATCTTTGCCTTGCGATCAATCCTTCTTTGACCAACCTGCCTACCACCACTTTGGCAAATTCTTCAGAAGAACCTTCCAAATCGTAGGGGTTGGTTGTCTGAGATTGGGCTGACCACACCAAATCTTCAGATTTGGCATCATAAAGGTTGATTTCCAAGAAGTAATTTTTTTCCTGAGTATAGTATCCGGGGCTGTATATCATAGGGTAATAAAAGGAATAGTATCTCCAAAACCCCCTGTAAAAGGCAAATCCCATTGGGTTATACATGATGTCTCCGGGAACATAACGGGTCTCATTGGTCTGATCGATCACCGCAACGGTCAAAATCGCATCGTTTTCCCTGTCTTTTATTGCGGTCAGGATCTCTTCCTTTTTGGTTTCCATAGCCCTGAATTCAGGTTTGATGATATTGAAACTGGTGACAGAAGCGACCCCTTTTTGATTCAACAGGTTTTGGAGGTTGTCTTCAATTGTTTTTCTTGCGAGAACATTGTCGCTCAATGCAGCAATAAAAATATTGGAATAGCCACTGGGAGGGGAGTCAGGACTTTTCCAAGAACCGAGGATCTTGGTCGTAGACGAACAAGAGGAAAAAAGAAGGCTTATTCCAAGAATGAGAAAAGGTAGAAAATGGACGTTGGTTTTCATGGGATTGGATTTTGGTTTATTTGCTTGTTCCATTGATTTTGGTAAAAAAGGCATCGACTATTTTTAAAATTTCGGAGGGGATTTTTTTTTCTTTGTTTGGGATAATTTTCTCGGAAATGCCCATCCAAACAACTTGGTTTTGTTTGGCATCTACAAAATCCAGCCTAATGCTGCCCTTTTTGTATCGGCCCACTTCCACGATTTCGGTTTTCCAGGTGTACCGACGCTGTCCGATGTAATTGAAAGTCCCCGGATCTGTCATCAGGCCGGTTTGTCGGGTTTGTATTTTCTCTTCCACGCGTATGCCGATATTGATTTTCAATTCAGGATCAGGGCTTTCCCTCAAGCCCCTGTTTTCCATTTGCTGGATGATGGCTGTTTTCAAGAGGTGGACGTTTCTTTGGAATTGGTTGCTGGTGTCTCCTTTCACATCCAGGCCATAAAAACCAAATGTCTGATAGGCATCAAGATCAAAACCCAACTTATCCGTAGGCAAAACCGTAATCTTTGCTGCTGTAGCGCAACTGAATTGAATGCAAATAGCGATCAATAAAACCCAGTTTTTCATCCCCAAAAAATCAATTGGCTGTAAATGTTTGCTGCTCCTTTATTCGAGAGTCCTTGATGTGTGAATTGAATTTGTAAAAGAAGATTAGGGATGCCCATTGGCTCAAATTCAAATTTGAGAAAAGTCCTTATTTTTTGGCTGTAAGCGCTCCAAAAAAACTTTTGTTTTTTTGGAGTATCATCCCCACCATTCCAATACAACTTCAATGAATTCAAATCAGTAAAAATTCACGATGTTATAAATGATAAAATTTAAAATTATAATTTAAAAATACACAATAAACACCAATAAAGAATAATTAAAATTAGTATAATGTAAAAATAGTTGAATTGGTGAATTCTGTTTTCGAATGAAACCATTCCTACTGTTTCCACTGGTTGTCACTGCTGGATTTAGGTTTTTATAGGGTTTAGAACGCCATTTTAAGGGGTAGGATCTTGCTTTTTTTAAAAACCCCCTGTGGTGTATGGCCAAATTTAATCCAACTTGAAAAGGATCAATAATGGGTCTTTTCTACAATTATTGACTTCATCCTTTTGGCAATAGGCGCACTTCTCCAAATGGTCTGATTTTTTTGCAGTTTCAACAAAATTAGAAACGCATTGCATATTCCGGTTTTAATTTCCCGAATACTTTTCAAATGGATTTCAAAGGAATTTGACTCCTAAGTAATCCAATCCGTGATCAGACTTCGTAATTGAATCGAAATGTTTTTACAGTGTCTTTTTTGTTGCGGCCATTCCCAAAAGGAATTCCAGTGAAGAAAATAAAGTAAATCCATTTTTCACCTTTTTATTCATCATTGAATCACAAATTATTATGTCTAAAACAAATCAAGTGAAAGAGGATACCAAGTCGGTATTCCAAAACAAGGGTTCTCGAAGGAACTTCCTTAAATACAGTGGTGCGGGTATTGCGACCGCAGGAATTCTTTTGATGGGATGCGAGGACAATGAAAACATGGTTCCGGATTTGGACGGAGTTGTAAATCTTGGATCTGGTGATGTAGGGGTACTGAATTATGCCTATGTTCTCGAACAACTTGAGGCTGCGTTCTATATCAATGTGGTCACCAACTTGTATAGAAACATTTCCGATGTGGAAAGAACCATGATGGAAGATCTACGAAACCATGAAGTTGCGCATCGCGATTTTTTGAAAGCGGCTCTGGGCAGCAATGCCATTGGGGAATTGACATTCGATTTTAGCTCTGTCAATTTTAACAACAGGGAAAGTGTTTTGGCAACAGCCAAGGTTTTTGAAGATTTGGGGGTTGCAGCTTACAATGGTGCAGGAAAATTATTGCAAAATCCCGATTTTCTTTTGATCGCCGGTAAAATCGTCTCGGTGGAAGCCCGTCATGCGGCAGCCATCAGGAGCATTTTGGACAGTGATCCAAAATCCTTTGCAGGGAATGACGTCATCGACGCCAATGGTTTGGATAGAGCTTTTGAACCAGCAATGGTTTTGAATGCTGCTTCAACCTTCATCCTCAATAAAATCAATGCATCTCAATTGCCAACATCCTAAAATTTAGCCGAAAAGATTATGAAAATTTTTCAATTATTGGAAATGTACAGTATCAAGCCTGAAACCTTGGATACTTTCACCTCAAGAAGAAATGCATTCGCTAAATTGGGTTCATTTGGCAAAAAAGTAGCTATGGCTGCTATTCCAGTTGGTTTCGCCTCCGTAGCGGGTAACAAAGCATATGCGGCCACCATGGAACCTCTTGATGTTTTAAATTTTGCCTTGACCCTTGAATATCTTGAAGCGGAATATTACACCAAAGGCCTAGCGGCAAGTGGTTTGATTCCTGCTGGAAAGGACCGTGCGATCTTTGAACTGATAGAGAAACACGAAGTGGATCACGTTGCTTTTTTGATCGCAGGCATCACCGCTAGCGGTGGAACTCCGGTTTCAAAACCCACATTTGATTTCACTGTTGGAGGTGCTTTCAATCCTTTTGGGAATTATGAGCAGTTTCTTGCTTTGGCACAGGCATTTGAAGACACGGGCGTTCGGGCTTACAAAGGCCAAGCGGCCAATTTGATGTCCAATAAAGCCTTACTGACGGCAGCTTTGCAAATCCATTCTGTGGAAGCAAGACATGCCTCTGAGGTACGCAGACTTCGTGGCTTGAAAGGTTGGATAACCCAAAACGAAAGAGGAGCAGGAATGCCTGAAGCTACCCAAGCGGTTTATAACGGAGAAAACAACCTGATGCAAGGGGGAGTGGATGTGACCACTGTTACCACCATTGGATCCGATGGCATTACCGAATCATTTGATGAACCCTTGACCAAGGAAGAGGTTTTGACCATTGCCGGTCTTTTTATCGCAGCCTAATCAAGAAAGATACTGGTTGAGATGGAAGCATCTTAAAATCGGAACCGGACGAAAGCGCTGGTTCCGATTATTTATATCCGTCTTTTCCCGGTTGATTTTTTGAATGAAGAAACGGGAATCCAAGCGTATTCAATCCTGAAAAAAGACTTTGTTTTGCGAATGATTTTTTGATTTTGCTGTGGATAATTATTTTTTATGTAAACACGCTGCCATACCCACACACCGATGGGCCAGTTGAAAAACCCTAAAAACCCAGAATTCAAGATTTCTCCCGGCTCCCGTTTCCGGTCTCCCATTTCCCATCTTCCGTCTTCCAAAACTTAATTCCGAAAACACACTTCACTGCAGCAATAGCAAAGGACCCTATTGTTTTTCCTCAAATTGACGCGCATGCTTCATGAAAGACAAAGGCTTGAATATGCTTGTAAACTTGTAATTTTCAGGATAATAAGTTAAAATTGTATATCGGTTGTTTCTAAATACGATTAATAAAGAATCTGTAAATCAGATTTATTTTTTTGCTCTCCCGGGAACCTTCAAAAATTCCCCAAATAAATTCTATAAGTGGTCAAAGCAGGGCTTTGTCTGTTTTTTTTAAGGAGAGCTACCGCACAGGATTCAGGTAGGGACCCAATCGTGAAAATCTTATAAATTGAGTCAATTATAAATAAAATTTGACCTAAAAGAACCAATAGGTATGAATTGAAAAAATCTTTAACATTCAATAAAATGCATAATTTTAATTGCCCTATCTCCATAACCTACAGATTTTCGTGGGGAACATTGGGTGAACATCCATAGAAAATATGGTTGTCAGGAAATTGATTCTGGAGCATTTTGAATGGGAAACATTGCTTTATAAAAGTAAAAATGACTTTAAATGGAATAGAAAGTTGGACAATGCCTATATTTGTATCCCCCAAGTTAAATTCCAGCCAAAGTGAAATGAAAAAAGTACCCAATTTTAAACCTTTGGAATGCTTTAAAAAACACCTAAAACGCGAAGTATAATATTTCAAAAATAATCATGCAAAATACAACCCTTGAAGTTCAGGCCAATATGGAAGTCGAAGAAACCGAAATTAGAGATACCACACTGCGCATTTTGATCACAGGACCTGAAAGTTCCAGGTCTTTTGCGGAAAAATTGAAAGATGGTGTCAATGAGTTCGAATTTTTTCCTCTCGATGATGAAAGCCGAGATGAAGATGCCCCTTTTATTTTCAAGTATCTAAAGCCGGCCATTGACCTAGCCAAAGAGGGTAATTTCAACGTGATTATCGGTGTAGATGAGCTTCAGCAGAAGATCGGACTCGCCATCAAAAAAGCTGATTCAGATAGTTTTACCATCATGAATGCGCATCAAGTGGCTGCCATTCTGCTTTCGGGTTGGTTGGCTGCTGCCGAAAAAGGGAAATTGGTTTGTCTGAAATCCATCCATGTGTCCGATATGATCGAGCAAATGGTGATGCTTTCCAAAAATGAATGTCATAACCTTGTCATTCCGATCGGGAAATTCCGTGACGAAATCAAAAAGGTACAATCCGACTTGAATGATGAGGTTTTGGTTGCATTTAATGTGGATCAGGAAGTCTTTCATAGCGAAAAGGATTTGGAAGAGATCGTTAAAAGCCTAATTCTGCTTGAAACTTCCCAAAGGGAAAAAGGGGAGACCCTTCTTGAATTGCTTGTTGATCTCTATTCAGAATATGGATTCTATAAAGAAAAAACCATTTCCGTAGATTATTATTCTGCAAGTCAAAAAGCACATCTTCTTGCCATCATGGACATTGGGAGAAAAACCCCAAAGATCTTGGAGGAAAGATTTCCAATCAGCAGGATCATTGACTATTTGAAAGGGAAATCTGTCAATTTATTGACACAGAAAAAGCACGAATTCACCAATAATACGGCCAATATTCTTAGGATTGAGTCTCCAAACAACTTTACCATCACCTTTTCACCGACGGATAACAAAATGTACAACTACGTCAGTATGAAAGGGAATATCTCATCCAAGGCCAGATATGCAGATGAGGACAAACATTTGGACAAAGAAATATTGAGAGTCATCCAGATGATCAATAAAATCATTTGATTTACTCTTCTTCTTCTTCTCTGGCTCAAAACCGGGGACTTTAAATAAGAAGGAAATTCATAAAAAAGGAAAGCCGAAAGCCACATGTGGTTTTCGGCTTTCCTTTTTTTTTTATTCTATTGGAAATTTAGTTTCTAGAAAACACTAAGAAATGTAGCCACCGCCCGGCATTAACTCCCGCATTCCGCTCCCTAAACCAATCTATTCACATTGGAATTGATTTCGCAATGATGGATGGCATCCAATAGCAAGTTTGTACTCCAACATGCAGAAATGCGGACTCTCCCACCAATTTTCTTCCCCGATTAATTTTTGGTCAATCGATATTTCGCTGCAAGATCGCCAGTGATTCTGTTGCCTTCGATATCCAGATGGAAAAGGTGATTTTCGCCGACGAAATATTGATTGGGCAATGCTTCACCTACCAAGGTAATGGTGTTTCCGGCTTCATTCCATGAAAAAATACCACTGCTTTCCTGGGTTTTCTGGTCTGTTTTTCCATGGTAAATGACTTTCTTGGTATAGGAATTCCCAGATTCCAATTCCAAGAGAATTTCGATTCCTTCACAATCGGCACAAGGGAGAATCCCTTTGTATACACCCATGAAATCCAAAGAGTTTTGTGCGTTGTGTTCATCCTGAAATTCAACCAAATCACCTTCTGATATTTCCGTTAATGGTTTTGTATCCATTTCTTCATGTTTTTGATCGGATTTTTGGCAGGACCCAAAGGACAGGAGAACTACGAGATACATCGATAATCCAAGATGCGTTTTTTTCATTTGTAATTGAATTTGAAAGAATTGAGGAATAGTCAAAAGATGGAATGCGCTTGTATGAGATTTGAAATCTGGTTACTATGGGTGGGTTTTTTGTTTCATTATACCAATTTTATCATCACTTAAAGTCTCACAATTTAGCAAGAAGAAATGAACATTTAGCAGGGGTTTTCTTCTTCAAATCAGAGACAATTATTATGGGATTTCATTTCTCCTCCCTGGATTGGGTGCTTTCGGAATTCCCTTAAGTTTTTTTGGAAAGGAGATGGCTACCGGAAGTCCATTCCATCTGAAATATGGATGAAGTTTTTGATTTGGTTGAAATGGGAAGAAAATCAGACTATTAGGAGAATTAAAGAGAGGTGCCAAGAGGCTGAAGTCAAAAATAGTAAACAGCTGAAGATTGTAAGGCAATTTTAGGTTGGAATAGGATTGGTATTGAACAAGATAGGTTCAATGGAAAAAATTCCGTTTCTCGGAACGATTTTTTGACGCTAAAAAAAACATGTCAATTGGGCAAATATGAAGGTTGGTCAATTCGCTTTTCTTCAATAAAGAATTGCTTGATTCAAATTCGACCAATGGCAGGATGGGAATTTATTTGAACGGTTCAGGATTTTTTTTTGCTTGTGCTTTAGCAGTTTGAGTAAAAATATAATCTTTATCCCGCGGCTTCAAATTGATTGAAAGCTTGTTTCTGGTATTTGACTGGCGGTTTGTCTTCCCTTTAACCTTACGATAACTTTGTGTTCCCAGTTGGTTATTCCCAATTCTCCTAAACACTATTCAAATCATATTATCAAAAATGTTCATTTTAAAAAGATTGCTTATTTTTTTATTCATGGTGCCAGGTGTTTTGGTTGCACAAACCAAATTGACGGGTAAGATAATAGACAAATCCTCGCAGGAAACACTTCCAGGGGCCTACGTTTTTGTCAAAAACGCTGCCGATGAAACCCTTGAAAATACGTTTACAAATATGAATGGGGAATTCACCATCAACAAACCGAAGAGCGCTTCTTTTGTCTTGGAAATTAGTTTTATTGGGTTTGAGACTTTCAAAAAAACAATCGAAACTCCTGATGCGGGAATCAGTTTGGGTGTTTTCGAACTGGAGCAGGAGGGGAAACTTTTGGATGCTTTTGAGCTGAAGGCCCAGATCCTGACCGGAGAGGTGAAAGGGGATACCATCTCCTTCAATGCAGATGCTTTCAAAACCCGTCCACAGGCCAATGCCGAAGAGTTGGTGAGAAAAATGCCTGGCGTTGTGATGATGGGAGGAACCATTGAAGTTCAGGGAGAGACCGTGGGTAGGGTTTTGGTGGATGGTGAGCCCTTTTTCGGGGACAATCCGGCCATGGCCATGCAGAACCTTCCTGTGGAAATCATCGATCGAATTGAGTTCTTGGATCAGAAATCCGATCAAGCCATTTTAACCGGTTTTGATGACGGGCAGACGATCAAAACCATCAACATCATTACCAAAAAGGAAAAAAGAGGTGGTAAATTCGGAAGGATGTATGGCGGCTACGGGACCAACAACAATTACCTTGTCGGGGGAAATGTCAATTATTTCAAAGGAGCAAGAAGGGTCACCGTGTTGGGTTTGACCAACAATGTGAACCAACAGAATTTTTCCTCGGATGATTTGACCGGCGCATTTGGATCAGGTGGAGAGCAGTCCGGCGGAGGGGGAAGGGGAGGAAACCCCCTGATGACCAGAGAAAGACCGGGAATCACGGTTACCAATGCTTTAGGGATCAATTTTACGGACAAATACGATGATGGCAAAGCCAAACTGACCGGAAGCTACTTCTTTAACAATAGCCGGAACAATTTGACCCGCAGCTCTTCGAGAACCTACATTCTGCCAAGTGATAGCCTTCAGCTGTACAATCAGGTGAGCAGCAGTGAAAACATAAACCAAAGCCATCGGCTTGATTTTAGATTGGATTACGATATTTCCGAAAAACATGCCATAATCGTGAGGCCAAGGGTGAGATTTTCCAAAAGGGAAACTGTAAATACTCTTTCGGCCCAAAATCTATTTGACCAGAACACGCCAATCAACGAAACCCAGAATAGCACGAAGTCCAACAATGAGGGGTTTAGATTTGACAACGATTTTACTTATCGGTATAAATTCGACAAGCCGGGAAGAATACTTTCCACAGGGATCAGGACCAGAATCAATCAAAATGACAACACGTCCAATTTGATTTCCACAAACAGGGACTTTCAAACCAACAATCTGGACAGCTTGATTCAAAATTCGATTTCAAAATCCAATGGTCTCAATTATCAAATCGAAATTGAATACACAGAACCCTTGAGTGAATTTTCCCAGTTGAGGTTCCAATATGAATTGGGAAATGACCTTGGAAAAAACAAGCAGGAGGTATTCCAGAGGGAATTGGAATCCACCCAATTTCGAATAGACAGCACTTTGTCCAATCAATTTGAAAATACCTACCTCCAGCACCAATTGGGAATGGCCTATCGCTACAACACGGATAAAATAAGGATTTATACCTCACTTGATTATGAGATTTCCAATTTGAACAGTGACCGTTTGTTTCCCGGTTTTGAGAATACACAAAGAACATTCAAGAATTTTATTCCCCGATTTGTGTTCAATTACGATTGGAGCGAAAAGACCAATGTACGGGTGGATTACCGCGCAAGTACCGATGCTCCTTCAGTGAGGCAGCTCCAGGAAGTCATTGACAACAGCAATCCTATTCAGGTTTCAACTGGAAATCCAAATTTGGTTCAGGAGTATGGCCATAGGCTCTTTACCCGGATCAGAAAAGTGGATCCGGAATCCTCCAGGTCGATGTTCATGTTTGTTTCAGGTTCGGTCAGGAACAACTATCTTGGCAATTCTACCTTTATCGCGCAAAGTGATACCCTGCTTCAGGGAGGCGTATTGCTCCGGCAGGGGGGGCAATTCAACAGGCCTGTCAATTTGGACAATTATTGGGATGCGAGGAGTTATTTTGGGATGGGCTTTCCTTTGTCCTTTATCAAAAGCAATCTGAATATCAACGCGCGGGCAAACATCAGCAACCGACCGGGATTGATCAATGATCAAGTCAACATCAATCGGAATATAGGGATCGGACAGGGGTTTGGACTCAGTAGCAACATCAGTGAAAATCTGGATTTCAATATTTCCACGAATGGAAATTACAACATTGTCAGAAGCAGTCTTCAGGAAAACCTAGACAATAACTATTATTCGCAGAATTCCAGACTCGATCTCTATTGGCAATTTGCGGGTGGATTTTTTTTCAGCACCAATGTCAACAATCAGTTCTACAGAGGGCTGGGCGGTGACTTTGACCAATCGATTTGGTTGATGAATGCAGATGTTGGCTATAGGTTTCCGAAACAACAAAAACTGGAATTGAAACTCACCGTCTTTGATTTGTTGAATCAGAACACGAGCATAGAAAGAAACGTGACGGATGTTTATATTCAGGATGAAAGAACGCAGGTGTTGCAGCAATTTTTCATGCTCAGCCTAACCTATAACTTGAGGAGTTTTGGTGGCTCCAATGGAAGTGAAATGTAAATAGGTTGAAATCAAGTCTATTTTGTTGTTGGGTGATTCAGCCATTTATCAAGCAAAAGACCGGGTCTTGAAATTTAACCCGTTTTATGCAACACGACCGCTATTTAATATTTTAATTCACTGATAATCAATTAGGTGTTGACTATTTTTGACTTCAGCCTATTGGAGGCAGGAATTATTCTTCCAATAGGCTGATTTTCTTTCAGTTTCAATCCCATTTGGAAACCTATTGCATATTTCCATCTAACTTAATCAAGTTAGATGCCCTACGTTACTTTTCCGCTGTCTTAGAATTCGGGTTTAACCCGTTTCTGTCGGGTTTGAACCCATTTTGTGCATCATCAATCCCAATAAAGCCTGTAATTAACTAATGATCAGTCACTCTACGTTTGTGATAGGCCCAAGTCTCCAAGTAGGCTTATTTTCTTGCAGTTTCAATTCCTACCAGAAAACCCAATGCATATTTAGGGTAAAAATCCAGGTATTTGAAGATTTGCCTACGATTCTTAGTGGGGGGGTAAAAGTTTTGTGTCTTCAAAAAAAAATCACTACCAAGATCTGCCGAAATATCTTTTGATTACAATCTGAAATTGTCCCATCATGTCTGGTTTGATTCGTTTGGTTTTCATGTTGTTGCCGTCCAAATCAGAGTTCAAAGCGGTGAAAAGTGAGAAATCAAAAGAATAATCCCAGTCGCTTTCCAGGTTTGTGCTGACACCAACCCTGAATGGCAGGTAAGCCAATGTGGTGGATTGTTTTGATTTTATGATTTCCCCTTCCAATAAAATCTCATTTTCAATTCTTCCGTTCTTGAACACCTCCTGATCTCGATTGACATGCATGACACCGAGGCCAAGCCCCGCATAGAAGTTGGCGATTTCACCGGCTCTTCCCGGAATGTTCGGGTTGAAATTGACAACCGACATGATGTCCCCAAAGTATGCATTTCCCTTGAAATCGAAGGCTTGGTCATTGTCACCCCACCTCACGACCCTTCCAGTGTTCAATGGATCATATCCACCACTGTTAAGCATTTGGATTCCAAAAGTGGCTCTCAAGTCCAAGATATCTGCAATTTGGTTGTTGTAAGCAAGAGTGGCAGAAGGCAGGATTTTGAATTTAAAGGCAGTGTATTCCCCGGCATTGTCGCCATACAACATGGAGGGGCCAATGCCAATAGATATATGGTCCCTGATATATTGGGCATTTGAAATTTTCAGGGTACACAACAAAATCAGGATAGAAATGAAAGTTCTCATCATATCGGTTATGCCAAAAAAGAAATTAAAAATATAAAAAATCATGTTTAAAGGCTAATTAAACATTCCTAAATAATTTTAAGTTGAAATAATATGAATATATTTAAACCCATGACCAATTGAATTCCAGCATGTAATTATTTAAAAATCAATGGATGAAGAATCGCATTAGGCAAGCTCCTTTGGGAAATGGGATGATTTTTGGCTTCCGTCCCAGTTCAATTTATTTTGAGGTATTGGTAAAATTGTTCAAAGACGCTGGATGCAACTGTCCTTCTTTCAAGGAATATTCCAAAGCCCTTTTTTCTTTTTTCGTGCCATTCTTTGGAGATCGACAAAGAGATCAGCGTGTTTGACGTTGGGGGGTACTGTCATGACAGCGGCATAGCCTTCCTTCACCAAATGTGCATTCAAAAAAGTCCCGTCCTCCAGGTAAACATAGGCAAGGGTTCTTTTGTAGCGGTCGTATTTTGCCACATCATATTCCAGACGAACCCGCTGGCCATCGAGAAGGTTTTTGACAAAGTCGGAGGCTTCTTTTCCGTAATGTCCGATTTCCTTGTTTTTGGACCGTCTTACCTCCGGAGTATCCACCCCGATCAACCTGATTTTTTCCCGCTCACCTTTTTTGTTGATTACCCAAAAAGTATCGCCATCGACGACCTTCTCCACCTGCAAGAAATCATCATTTTTCGCAGGTCCATTGGCGGCATCGAGATTCCCCGCAATAGAGAATATCAAGAATATTAAAAAAAACCAGGAAAGAGATTTTTGGAGATGCATGGATAAAGGAGTTTTGATCAAAATGAGTGTGGAAGTCGGAGAGGTCTAAAAAGTAATCCCAAAATGCTCAAATTCACGAAAAAGGGATGGATTAAACCTTGTCACGCATGAACAATTCTATTCCGGCCTGAAATTGCTGCATATTCTTCAGTTGATTCTGGTTTCTGGTTTTTGACTTCACCCTATCAGTAATCCGTGTTATGCTCTTAAGAATTTGAATTTTTTTCAATTTCAACTCCAATAGGAAACCCATTGCATTCATCTATCGGGTTAAACCCGTTTAATGCATTGCGAACTCCATTTAACATTTTAATTTACTGATAATCAATTAGGTGTTGACTATTTTTGACTAAACCCTATTGGTGTCGGGAATTATTCTCCCAATAGTCTGATTTCCTTGTAGTTTCAACCCCATTTGGAAACCTATTGCATATTTCGGGTTCAACTGAATGTGGCAATCAGAAAGGAAGACTTCAGGTAGATTTTTAGGAGAGATACCGCACCAGAAACTAGACGGTATAAAGGGGAAACCTTTTTATCTGAGGACGCCAAGAATTTCTTTCAGCACCGCTTTTTTCTCTTTGTACTCCTTGTCAAAAGGCAGGGGATAAGCGGTTCGACCTTTGATTGGCCAGTTGTTCAACCAGCTGCCCCCATCGTTGACACCCCAAAAGGTAACCCGGCTGATTTTGTCACTGTGTTTGACAAAAAGCGCAAAAAGCGCAGCATATCTTTTGGCAAGCTTTTCCTGGATTTCTTGGGGTAGTTCGTTTTTGTAGGGGTTGTATTTTTCATCCGCCTCAAATGTGGCATCAATATCTGCCCCTTGTCGGTTGACGGGATTAGGGAGGACATCGATATCTACCTCCGTAAACATCACCTGGAATCCAGCCGCTGCGATGGCAACGATCGATGCTTCTATTTGGTCCAAGCTTGGAGAGTCTAGCCCATAATGCCCCTGCATCCCAATTCCGTCAATCTTTATTCCTTCGGAACGCATTTCTCTGGCCAAAGCGATTGCAGCTTCTCTTTTTTCAGGCTTCCACATGTTGTAATCGTTGTAATACAACTCTGTTTCGGGGTCTACCTGATGTGCTTTTCGGAATGCTGCCTTGATGAAATCCTTTCCAGCGGCATTGTACCATTTTGAAGTTCGGTACTGGCCATTGTCGAAGAACACTTCGTTGACCACATCCCATCCATGGATACGCCCCTTGTATCTGCCCGCTACCGTTTCGATATGGTCTTCCATTCTTGCGATCAATTCCTTTTTTTCAAGCAATTCTCCATTGTCATTTTCAAAGACCCAATCAGGGGTCTGCTGGTGCCACACCAAGGTATGCCCGACAATAAAAGCCCCCAATTGCGCTCCCATTTCCACAAATTGATCGGCTGGGGTGAAATTGTAAACGCCCGGCATGGGATGTACAGGACCCCACTTCAGTAGGTTCTCAGGAGAAATGCTGCTGAAATGTTTTTCCAATACGGGAAGTGCCGCCTGGTCCATTCCTGAGACTTGCCGGTTATTGACCGCTGCACCTATTAGGAAATAGTCTTTGAATGCAATCTTCAGGCTGTTGTCTACCGAAGTGGATTTGGGAATGAATGCCAACAAGACAAATGAAATTAAAATCAAAAGGGAAATTCGTTTTTGCATCGTAAAAAAGGATAGGGTTAAAATCATCTCGCAATTAAGGAGCTGTCTTTGTCATTGATTTTTAGAGGAATCGATTGGAAAAGTACATCCGCATGAGACCAATTGGTTCCATGTACTGGTTCCAATACGAAGGATTCAAGCCAATTCAATTCAAAAAGGGACCAACTGCATGTTGGTCCCACAAATTCCTCAACCGTTGCCAGGAACAAATTTCGGGTTGAAATTCAAGTAGTAATCCAAGTCGTGTTCTGGTTTGTCCACGCCATCTGGTAATGGCATTTTAGAAAACTGTTGGAAATAAAGTAAGCAGGCATCTCTCCACCAAACAGCTTCTTCGGCTTGGATTTTCATAAAGGAAAGTACATGTTTGAATCTTTCAGCATCTACATGAGCTTCCATCGATTCCCAGGTGGCTACGTTGGCTTTTGCTTCTTCGACTCCCTTTTGGTAATGCAGTGCGATACCGTCCCACAAAGTATTTCCATTGGCCAGTCGGTGGTCCCAAGGCAAGTGATGGAACCAAAGCAAGAATTTTTCAGGTGCAGTTTTCAGGTTTCCCCATTCTTTTTGAATTTCCGGGGCATATTGGCCCAAGGCATCGCTGCCTGATGCGGTTCTGTCAAAACCAACGCCTTTTTCGGTTGCTTTGTGATAATAGGTAGCCGTCCAGTCATCTCTTCCGCCACCAGTAACCCATGGCCCAGGTCCATAATGATGGCCCCTTGCCATGATGTGGTGCAAGCCCAGAGGGGTCATGTAGTTGACCACCATTTCATGCGAGGCCAACATCATTTTCTGAATGGGCTCGGTAAATTTTTTATCGGTAGTGAAGGTGAGTTTCAGCCACTCTTCGGCGATATCGGAAGAACGCGTTTCCGGATCCCATGCCAGCTTGCCGAAGGCAAACCAATTGGCTTGATGAAAATGGTGTCCGGTCCAGTTGCGGTCCGTCCCGATATTGGCAACGCCCGCCATGGCAGTCAAGGGATATTTGTGCAGGGAACCGTCGATTACCTTGCTGACCAAGCTTCCCTTTCCATTGGCATAGGTGTCGCTTTTCAGGGTTTCTTCAAACATGGGGGCTAAAAATGCCAGGTGTGTGTCGTGACCCAGGTATTCTTGCGTGATCTGGAATTCCATCATCAAGGGCGTCTTGGGCATAGCGCCAAATAAGGGATGGAAAGGTTCTCTCGGTTGGAAATCTATGGCTCCGTTTTTGACCTGGACGATGACATTCTCCCTGAATTCCCCATCGATTTTTTTAAACTCATTGTACCCTTGTTTGTGTCTGTCATCGGGCGTTTTTTCATTGTAGACAAATGCGCGCCACATCACGATTCCACCATAAGGTCTGACCGCATCGGCAAGCACATTGGCGCCTTCCGCTTGGGTTCTCCCATAATTGTGGGGTCCAGGTTGTCCTTCAGAATCCGCTTTCACCAAAAAGCCGCCAAAATCAGGGATGTATTGGTAGATTTCCTTTGTTTTTTCTTTCCACCAAGCTTGTACTTCGGCGTTGATGGGATCAGCGGTGGGAAGTCCACCGATTTCCATTGGGGAAGAAAACCGTGCCGTCAGGTAAAGCTTGATGCCATACGGACGGAATGCATCGGCAAGTGCTTTGGCTTTCGCCAAATATTCAGGTGTCAGAACCAGGGCATTTGCGTTGACATTGGTGACCGAGACGCCGTTGATCCCGAGGGAAGCATTGGCTCGGGCATAATCCAGGTATTGCTGGTCGATGTGCCGGGGCAAACGGTGCCAGTTCCAGATACTGGAACCGGAATAGCCGCGTTCTACGGATCTGTCGAGATTGTCCCAGTGGTTGAGTACCCGATGTTTGATTTTTGGGGAATTGCTAAGTCCTGTATTGGGGATTTGTTCGCCTGTCTGGATGGTTTGCAAGAGTTTGAAAGTGCCATACAACAAACCGATTTCAGAATTGGCAGTGACCAGAATTTTGTTTTGGCCCGCTTCGCTGTATTTTTTGATCAAGTAACCTTCCTCGCCCAATACAGCCATTTCTTCAGGTGTGGTATTTTTGTTGATGGTCGGATCCGCATCTTTAAGGGCAATGATCAACTTTGGGCTATTGCTATCCTTTTGCAGCGTGGCCGGGCCAAAAAATCCCGATCGTGCAATTTCGAGTTCTGTTTTGATGATGGATAGGGTCGGGGATTCTCCGGGTACCCGTGCATTTCCAAGGATTTCCCGGTATTCACTCTTGGGGTTTTCCAAGGGGTAATACTGGAGCCAAAGTTTGTAACCGTCATTGGCCATCAGCAGGTAACTTGCCAAAAGCAAGGTGAAAGTTAGGAATGATTTTTTCATGCTTTTGGGTTTAGGTTTTAAGGATTTGAGAGGATGCTCCACCAACTTCCGTAGCAGTTGGATCACATCGTTTGGGTTGATGTATTTTACTGTTCTTTTTTTCGTTTTGAGGAATCCCGGATGATCAGTTCTGATCTCAGGGTGATTTTGTTGGTATTGGTAAGAATCCCTATTGTTTGCCCTTCCAAATGATTGATTAGGTTTTTCATCGCCACTTCTCCCATTTCAAATCCCGGATAATTAACCGTGGTGATGTTGGGTTCGATCAATCTGGAAATGACGTCATTGTTGAAACCAACTACGGCGATGTCTTCCGGGATTTTTATCCCCTCCAGTTTGAGGTGTCTGATGCAGCTCGCCGCGCAGGCATCGTTAGACACAAACAAGCCGTCCGGCAATGGTTTCAGGGCCATGATTTTTTTGACGATACCTTCTCCCGCGTCTTCATTGAGGTCGGAGTGGATAACCAATGCGTCTTCAAAGGCAAGGCCTTTGTCCAATAGTGCGTATTTATAACCTTTCAATCGATCCGCATAGACGTTGATTTTGATATTGCCGAGGACATGGACGATTTTTTTGCAACCCTGCTCTATCAAATGGTTGGTGGCTTTGTAAGCAGCTTGGATGTTGTCAATGGTGACTCCCGTGCAATCCTCACACTCGGCGATCCTGTCAAAGAAAAGAACGGGAGTGCCTTTTTTCATAAATGGCTTGAAGTGGTCGATCTTTTCGGTGTTGGCGGCCAAGGAGACCAGAAGTCCATCTACCCGGCTGTTAAACATCGTGTGCACATTGGCTATTTCTTTGTCGTAAGATTCAAGGGATTGACTGATGATCAGGTTGAATCCCGCATCTGTTGCCACTTTTTCCATTCCAGCGATGACCGAGGATTGGAAACTGCTGTTCAGTCTGGGCACAATCACACCGATGTTGTGTGTTTTTTTGCTCCTCAGGTT
The DNA here is from genome assembly GCF_030656585.1 of Rhodonellum sp. Lineage (NCBI taxonomy): Bacteria > Pseudomonadati > Bacteroidota > Cytophagia > Cytophagales > Cytophagaceae > Rhodonellum > Rhodonellum sp. The sequence goes on along the minus strand of NZ_JAUSPP010000073.1, from coordinate 24,374 downwards.
GGCGGCAAAAACATTGGATTGATAGCCCATTTTCAGTGCTGCCTCAAAAATCCTCATTTTTGTTTTTTCCTTGACGGCCGGATGGTTATTGAGGGCCCTGCTGACGGTGGTGGGGGATACACCAAGGTCCTTTGCGATGTCGTAGATGGTTATTTCTTTTTCCATGGTTGTTGATTGGAATGCTTTTTCGGCAGCATGTGCCTGATTGATTTTGATTGCATTCACTTGGGTAAATCAAGATACCTTTTTTATTCAATATTCGCTTTTCCTTCTGTACTTGGAAAAAGCGTGGTTTTCAAAAGTATCTGATTTTAATTTTATTTCAAAATAAAAATATGAAATCGGTTGTATTAAATTTATTATTTTGTTTTTGATCTCAATTCAATTTTTTGAGTTTATAAAGTGAATAAAACCAAGCTATTATTTTTCTGTCGGCAAATTGTTTTAGGAGTTTTATGGAGGACGATGAACTTAAAGTCTTAAAATTTATCCTGCAACTCGGTCCAATTCTGTTGGGATTTAGTAGTTAAGCTGGATTGTCCAGGATTATAATATTGTCAATTCTGCTTAAACGATCTTAAAAACTGAAAATAGCGTCTGTTTTGTGGGATAACGGAACAAAATTCCATTTATTAATTTCAAGAAATGGGAAGGATTGAACCGCTGTTGAATTTTTATAAAATAAAAATATGAAATCGGTTGCAAAAATAAATCGATTTCCTCAAGTTTATGGGCGCAAATCGTACCAATTGACCATCTTCCCATTGCCGAATCAACCTTGTCACGGCCGTAGGGCAGGAAATTGGAGCAATTGGAGGGATAGAATTGGCAATGCACAACAAGGGTTTAATCCTCCGTATTTGATCATTCCAGGGGTTCACAAAGTCATCTGCTGTTTTTCTATTTTTAAAATCAATATAACATGAAGTTTAGTTTAATAAATACTTTCTTTTTTATTCTTGCCCTGGGCGCCGTGGGTTGTGGCGCCGAAAGCTCCGTGGATCCAGCACCCAATCCAAGCCCAACTTCACCACCTGCTGCCACCGCTGATATCCTTGCCAATCCCAACGTGACCCATCAGGAAATGATCGGTTTTGGGGGAGCATTGACCTGGTGGAGTGATCGGATCGTTTCCAGTCCCAAATCGGAGGAAATCTATGCATTGATTTTTGATGATTTGGAAATTGATATCCTCCGGCTAAAAAACTGGTACTACCCAAGTGATTATCCCAACAATAAATCGCCGGAACAAATGGTCAGCAACGGTGACCTCACGATGTTCAACGCCACCAATGTTTTTTATGAAAAAGCCAAAACCCGCAACCCGGATATTGAAGTCATGCTGTCTTCCTGGGGACCTCCAGCAGCCTTGAAAAGCAATAACAATTTAAGGGAAGGAACGCTGAGAAAAGTTGGAGATCGGTTTATGTACACCGAGTTTGCCCAATATTGGGAAGATATTTTGGACAATATTGCCTTTTCGCCGGATTACCTGAGCATCCAGAATGAACCGGGTTATGTCAACGCTGGCTGGACAACCTGCGCATGGGCCGCAACAGAAAATGAAGCCATGGCAGGCTATGACAAAGCCATCGAAAGTGTTTGGGAGAAAATAAAAAACAGAGCGGAAGTCCCGAAATTGATAGGTCCCGAAACCGAAAACCAAACCGCTTGGAGCAATTTCATGCCTTTCCTTGCCCAGAAGGATTACATTTCCCATTATGGCTGGCATCCCTACAACTTCAACGAGGGCACACAGATCGAGCACACAGACCTATGGTTGGGAGATATCAAAACCAGATTTGGCAACAAACCCAATATCATGACGGAATATTCCAATATGTCTTGGTTCAAGACCGGAAGATTCATCCACCGGTCCCTGACATTGGCCAATGCTTCGGCCTATGTTTATTGGGAGTTGGTCTGGGGTGATCCCAACCGGACAGATTTCCCCTTGATCAATATCGATGCCTCGGGAAATTACAATACCACCGGTTACTATCATTTGATCAAACATTTCTCTAAATTTATCCACAAGGGATATCGGAGGATTGAGGTGACTTCCAGCATCACTTCCCTGGAGGTGTCTGCCTATATCAACCCTGCGGGAACCCAAGTCACCTATGTGATTCTCAATCCCGATTCGCGGGAATTGGATTACAAAATTAAAGTGAAGGACAAAGTGGTAAGTGGTCTTAAGGGATTTCAGAGTACCGAGGGGATTTACTTTCAAGAAATCAAAAACCTTAGTCCGGATTCCTCCATCAAAATCACCCAAAACTCCATCACCACGATCGTAGCCGATATTTGATGGAGTGGCTTGAAAGGAGGAATGCTTGTCCGGGTCAATTCCTGGAAAATGGTCTCGAGGCTTTGGGGAAACGCTTCCAACAATTGGATCCAAGATGAAGGGTAAAAATGCAATTTGAATCTGCCAGCAAAATGAATCCAGGGAATAGTCAAATGCGCATGGCTGTCAAGATTTCCTTGGGCAAACACAAAAAGTATAAAGTAAGATTTTAGAATGATCAATAAAAAAGGTTCTATGAAGTTAACACAATCTTGGCGCTGGTACGGACCAAATGATCCGGTGTCCTTGTCCGATATCCGTCAGGCTGGCGCTTCGGGCGTAGTGTCCGCTTTGCATCAGTTGCCACATGGAGAAATCTGGCGAGAAGATCAGATCATGGAACGCAAAAACATGATCGAAGCTGCTGGTTTGGAATGGGTGGTCGTGGAGAGTTTGCCGATTCACGAAGCCATCAAAACCCGAAACGGGGATGTGGAGCACTATCTGGAAAACTACCGGATTAGCCTTCGGAATCTTGCTGCTTGTGGACTCAAAACCATCTGTTACAATTTCATGCCGGTCTTGGATTGGACCCGAACGGACCTTGCCTATGCGTTACCCAATGGGGCAAAAGCCCTTTATTTTGATTGGACGGACATTGCTTTCTTTGACCAACATATATTGAAAAGGGCAGGGGCAGAAAAAAGTTACTCCTCCGAAATAAATGCGGAACTGCTAAAAAGGCTGGACGAATTTGACACTGAAAAAAGGAGACAACTCGAAGAAGTCGTCTGCATGGGCGTGCCCACCGAAGGCAGCGTCAGTGTGGAATCCCTTAGGGAAAGCCTGGAAATTTACAGGCCCATCGGAAAATTGGGCTTGAGGAAAAACCTTGCTTATTTCTTGGAATCCATTTCAGATGTTTGTGAGGAAGAAGGGATCAAGATGACGCTGCATCCTGATGATCCACCTTTCCCGATTTTGGGTCTGCCCAGGATCGCCTCCAACCTCGAAGATCTCCAATGGATACTCGAAGAGGTGGATAAACCTTTCAATGGCATTTGCTTCTGTACAGGTTCATTGGGTGCTGGACCTTTCAATGACCTTCCCAGGATATTGCGGACCATTGGAGGCAGGGTTTATTTTGCCCACCTGCGAAATGTGAAAAAGGATGCTTTGGGAAATTTTCATGAATCGGACCACTTGGAAGGCGATGTGGATATGGTGACGGTGATGCGGGAATTGGTGCGGCTCAACCAAGAACGTTCCGAGCCGATCCCTTTCCGACCTGATCATGGACATCAAATGCTGGATGACCTCGAAAAAACCACCAACCCCGGCTATTCGGCCATCGGAAGATTGAAGGGGCTGGCAGAACTGAGAGGATTGGAGTTGGGGATTTTGTCCTCCCAGAACCAATAAACCCCGAAATATGCATTGGATTTCCAAATGGGGTCGAAACTGAAAGAAATTCACATCACTAGAAGACTAATTCCTGAAGATATGAGCATGACGCCAAAAATTGTAAAGGAACGTTGATCATCAAGGGATTTCAGGCTGGTACTGAATGGGCAATGCACCATACGGGTGGAATACAAGAAATCTGGGCTGAGGAGAAACAGACTTAGGAGATAAGCATTTCTATTTACTTCTCAAATCCTTGTCTTCAGGTCTGTGAGGGCACAAAACTGTGGTTGGAGAGCAATTCACCTGTGGGTTTCAAGCATTAGCGTCCAGTATTTTAAGAGATTTTCAATTCAAGCAAATCTATGGTATTGTTGGGATAGTGAAATAAAAACAAACTAAAAATAAAAAATGAATCGATTATATTGGGAGTACCTCCTTTTTCCCCTTATAAAGAGAAGGTTTTGTTTAAGATCGTATGGGAATGTCCAGCATAATTATCAAAAAACTTCAAAATCATAGTTTGAAAAGTTTATCTTTGAAATTCTCAAAATCAAATAACCCCAACCTCGTTTACTTATGTTATTAGAACCTTTAGACCTAGCAGTATTCATAGGATATTGCCTACTCATTATCGGCATGGGTCTTTTTGTCTCCAGGGAGAAAAAAGGCCATGTCAAAAACTCACAGGATTATTTCCTTGCCTCTAAAGCACTTCCTTGGTGGGCTGTAGGAGCATCGCTGATCGCATCCAACATTTCTGCTGAGCAGTTTATCGGGATGTCGGGTTCTGGATTTGCCCTGGGTTTGGCCATTTCCACTTACGAATGGATGGCGGCGATAACCTTGTTGGTGGTTGCGATTTTCTTCCTGCCGATCTACATGAAAAAGGGTATTTATACAATGCCGGGATTTTTGCTTGACCGATACGATACAAGGGTAAGGACCACAATGGCCATTTTCTGGTTGTTGTTGTACGTTTTTGTCAACTTGACCTCTGTCCTTTATCTGGGCGCTTTAAGTTTGAACACGATATTGAATGTGCCAATGGTTTACGGGATCCTTGGTTTAGCGGCATTTGCCATGATTTATTCCATCTATGGTGGCTTGAAGGCGGTTGCCTGGACAGATGTCGTCCAGGTTTTCTTTTTGGTGGCCGGTGGATTGGCCACGACCTACATCGCATTGTCGATGGTGGGATCTGGCAGCGCTTGGGATGGGATTACTTTGTTGAGAAATGAAGTTCCCGGACATTTCTCCATGATCCTTTCCAGAGGTGAAATGATGATTCCTGACGGACAGGGAGGCACAAGAGACGCTTATCAAGATCTTCCCGGAATCTCCGTTTTGGTCGGTGGCATGTGGATTACCAACCTGAGTTATTGGGGATTTAACCAATACATCACGCAAAGGGCTTTGGCTGCCAAGAATTTGGATGAGGCGCAGAAAGGGATGATTTTCGCAGGTTTCCTGAAATTGTTGATGCCCTTGATCGTCGTTATTCCAGGAATTGCAGCGTATGTGATTGTACAAAATGGGATTGATGTAGGGTTTATCGAATCGATGAAAGATCCTGTGACAGGCATCATCAAATCGGATAGGGCTTATCCTACCTTGTTGCAGTTGTTGCCTACGGGCTTGAAAGGATTGGCATTTGCGGCCTTGACTGCTGCGATTGTTTCTTCGCTTGCTTCGATGGCGAACAGTACTTCCACGATTTTCACCATGGACATTTACAAGAAATATTTTGGTCAGAATGCTTCTGAAACCAAGCAAGTAAAAGTGGGAAGGATTACCGCGGCAGTTGCGTTTATTGTGGCTGCACTTGTTGCCCCGGCATTGGGACAATTGGATCAGGCCTTCCAGTTTATCCAGGAATATACCGGATTTATCAGCCCAGGTGTTTTTGCCATCTTCTTTTTCGGGGTTTTCTGGAAAAAAACCACTTCCAATGCGGCCTTGACAGCAGCAGCATTGAGCATTCCGCTTTCGGTTGTGCTCAAAATAGGCTTCCCAAATCTACCATTCCTGGATAGGATGGGGGTTGTTTTCTTGGTCCTTGCCTCCTTGATGATTATCATCAGTTTGGTAGAAGGAAAAGGCAAAGACCATCCAAATAGCATTGAAATCTCCAAAGACCTGTTCCAAACCAGTACAGCTTTCAAGATCGGTGCTTTTATCATTGTAGGGATTACAGCAGCACTATACATCGTGTTCTGGTAAAATGAACAATTTAAAATGAGAAGATTATTAATAGGATATGATATTGGGAGTTCTTCGGTAAAAGCCACTTTATTGGATGCTGATTCCGGTAAAGTCGTTGCCTCAGAGGGTTTGCCCAAGATAGAAATGACCATCGATGCACCACAAAAAGACTGGGCCGAACAGGATCCCATGATGTGGTGGAAATACATCGTGGAGACCACCCAAGCCATTGTGAAGAATGGCCATATCCAAAAAGGAGAACTGAAGGCAATCGGGATTTCTTACCAGATGCATGGCTTGGTCTTGGTGGACAAAAACCAGGAAGTGATCCGCCCCTCCATCATCTGGTGTGACAGCCGGGCGGTGGAAATCGGAAACAAAGCTTTTCAGGAATTGGGAGCGGACTTTTGTCTTCCCCATCTCTTGAATTCCCCGGGAAATTTTACTGCCTCCAAGCTCAAATGGGTCAAAGAAAATGAACCTGAGAAGTATGCAAGGATTCATAAGGCCATGCTCCCCGGTGATTTTGTCGCCATGCAACTTACGGGAGAAATACTGACTTCTGAGACAGGTCTTTCTGAAGGGATCTTTTGGGATTTCAAAGCCAATGGCCTTTCCCAAAACTTGCTTGACCATTATGGCATTGATGCCTCTATTTTGGCGAAGGCAGTTCCTTCTTTTTCCGAACAGGGAAAAGTGACAGAAAAGGTCGCTGCACTTTTGGGCATTGAAGCAGGTGTACCCGTGACCTACAGATCCGGTGATCAACCCAACAATGCATTTTCATTGAATGTCTTGGAAGAGGGAGAACTGGCCACCACGGCCGGAACATCCGGGACTGTTTATGGCGTAAGTACACAAGCGGTATATGATCCAAAATCAAGAGTAAATACCTTTGTACATGTCAATCATCGCCAGGAAAACCCCCGTTATGGTGTCTTGCTTTGCGTGAACGGCACAGGGATTTTAAATTCATGGCTGAAAAAAATACTCGGTGGCGAAAGCATTTCCTATGAGGAAATGAATGTTTTGGCCTTGGAAGTTCCGGTTGGTGCAGAAGGATTGAATTTCATCCCCTTCGGCAATGGAGCGGAAAGGATCATGGAAAACAAAGGCCTTGGTGCCCATCTTTCAGGTCTGAATCTATTGAAGCACGACAAGAGACATGTGCTCAGGGCTGGACAGGAAGGAATCGTCAGTGCCCTGACCTATGGTTTCAACATCATGAAGGAAATGGGGATGAACATGAAAACGGTCAAGGCGGGAAGGGCAAATATGTTCTTGAGTCCACTGTTCAGGCAGGCTTTCATCAACATGAACCAGGTTTCGCTTGAACTCTATGACACCGATGGCGCTCAGGGAGCCGCTAGGGGCGCAGGAATCGGAGCGGGAATTTATGCTTCTCCGAAAGAGGCTTTTGGTGGTCTGGAAAAACTCGCCTCCCTCGACCCAGAACCGAAATTGGTCGCCCAATATGCCGAGGTGTACGCCAACTGGCTGAGTGCGCTGGAGAAGGTGCGGAGCTGATCAGGAAATGCCAGCGATCTTGGCAAAACAATAATTTTATACAACAAACAATATCCGGAGCCCAAGATGGTCTTCGGTCTATCACAACAAAACCTATTTAACCATGTCGAAAACATTTTTCCCAAACATCGAAAAGATCAAGTTTGAAGGAAGGGATTCCAAGAATCCTTTGGCTTTTAAATTTTATGATGAAAACAAAATCATCGCAGGAAAGTCCATGAAGGACCATTTCAGATTTGGCATTGCCTATTGGCATTCCTTCTGCGGAAATGGCGGAGATCCATTCGGTCCCGGTACCATCGTACATCCTTGGGATGCCGATGCCGATCCCATCCAACGTGCCAAAGACAAAATGGATGCGGCATTTGAATTCATCACCAAAATCGGAGCGCCCTATTATTGTTTCCATGACATCGATTTGATCGACGAAGGCGCTGATATCGCCGAATATGAACACAGAATGAAAACCATCGTGGAATATGCCAAGCAAAAGCAGGCAGAAACCGGCGTGAAATTGCTTTGGGGCACAGCCAATGTGTTCAGCAATCCACGGTACATGAACGGGGCTTCCACCAATCCTGATTTTGATGTGGTGGCTTGGGCCGGTACGCAGGTAAAGAACGCGATAGATGCTACCATCGCCCTTGGTGGAGAGAACTATGTGTTCTGGGGTGGGAGAGAAGGATACATGTCCTTGCTCAACACCGACATGAAAAGGGAAACCGAACATCTTGCCCAGTTCCTGACCATGGCCAGGGACTACGCACGTTCCAAAGGGTTCAAAGGTAACTTCCTGATCGAGCCGAAGCCGATGGAGCCTACCAAACACCAGTATGATTACGATGCAGCCACTGTCATCGGGTTTTTGAAGCAGCATGGATTGGACAAGGATTTCAAGTTGAATCTGGAAGTCAACCATGCCACACTTGCCGGTCATACCTTCCAACATGAGTTGCAGGTAGCGGTGGATGCAGGAATGCTCGGCAGCATCGATGCCAACCGTGGTGATTACCAAAACGGCTGGGATACCGACCAGTTCGCGATCAACTTGCAGGAGTTGACCGAATCGATGTTGGTGATCCTGGAAAGCGACGGTATCCAAGGGGGTGGTGTAAACTTTGATGCGAAGCTGAGAAGAAATTCCACCGACATGGAAGATCTGTTTCATGCCCATATCGGCAGCATGGATGCTTTTGCAAGAGGCTTGTTGATTGCCAGTGAAATCCTGGAAAAATCCGAGTACAAGTCGATGAGAAAGGAAAGATATGCCTCTTTCGACGCCGGCAAAGGAAAGGAGTATGAAACCGGTAAACTCAAACTAGAAGACCTTAGGGCACATGCCTTGTCAGTAGGGGAGCCTAAGCAAACCAGCGGAAAGCAGGAGCGGTATGAAAACATATTGAACCAGTTTATTTAGTCTCGAAAGGGAATAAGCTTTAGAAAAGGACCGATGATGGAAATCATCGGTTTTTTTGTGGGTTTAAGGGGTAGGATTATACGTGTATTTTGATTGCAGAATGAATGCAAACACCCACTTTAAACTAACATCACCAATAAATAGCCGCCTTCCCTTGCCAATTCAAGAAAATGACGGCATCTTGTTTCACCCGAATTCTAAGACAGCGGAAAAGTAACGTAGGGCATCTAACTTGATTAAGTTAGATGGAAATGTGCAATAGGTTTCCAAATGGGATTGAAATGGGAAGAAAATCAGACTATTGGGAGAATAAATTCCTACATCGAAAGGGTGAAGTTAAAAATAGTAAATATCCGATTGATTATCAGTTAATTGTAATGTTGAATTGCGTTCACAATGCATAAAACGGGTTTAATGAAATGAAAATCAATCAAATACCCCAATAATGTTCGCTTAAATGGCAAAAGCAGAAATCGAACTTTGTGTCAAACTTAAAGCGAGTGAAAAAATGCATTTTTAATTAAAAACAGGGACCCGGATGATTGATTCAATTAAGAGCCTAAATGCAATAGCGGTTATTTCAGAAACCAACACAAAAGGTAGTTCCCCCCTTTTCGTTATAGCTGAGGATGATCAAGAATATTTTGTCAAAGCTTCTTCCGTTCAACCACCGAAAATGGAGTTGATCAATGAGTTGATTTGTTCTTATTTTTTGAAATGTTGGAATATCCAAACTCCTGAAATTGCTTTGATAAAATTTGACAAGCAGGTTGTGGATGCCTATACTAAAGAAAAGGGGCCACTATCATGGAAGTACAAGTCAATAGATTTTGAAAAAGAAATTTGCTTTGCCTCAAGACAGATTAAACCAGTTATTGAGTTTGAAAAGTATATAAAAGGATTGGGCAAGAAACAGGACTTTCATCTCTTCAGGAGGCCATTGGATTTTTTAAAAATCGGCGTTTTCGATATCTGGGTAGCCAACAAGGACAGAAAGCCCGAAAATCCTAACATCCTTGTCAGTGGCTTCGGTAAATTTGATTTTAACCCCATTGACCATGCTGCAGCATGGGGGTATTTAAGTCATCCAATGGATATAACCATTCCAAAACTTCATTTGGAAGAAAAATTCAGAATCTTAAATGTACCCCTATCAAAATCTATTGCTAAATTTGCAAAAATATCGGAACTTAAAGAACTTCAGTTGGAGATACATGAAAATATCCTAACTACACTGAAATATTTGGATTTCATTTTTGAACAAGTGCCTAAAGAATGGGGTCTTAGTGACAAAGGGAAAAACAAAATTAGACATGTCCTTGCGGATAATGGAAGAATCCTTTCCATATCGAATAGTTACCTGTCCTATCTAAAATAATTATGATCAGCCAATACAGCATCTTAAAATTTGTCAATAACGACATCAGCCAGGAGAGTATCTCCCTAGGATTGATGGTGATGTCTGGCCAAAATTTTTTCTATAAAATCTCCCTTGAAAAAATTAAATTGGCGAACAAACTTAACCCGGGAAGTAAAAAATTATTGGATTTTTCAATTAAGAACTTAGAAAATTATTTCAATTTCAATAGAAATGGCTTGGCTCTTTTTTCTCCCAAAAACAGTGAATATCATGAGTATTTTTCAAGGCTGGCAGATTACAACAATGGAATATTACAGTTTAGCAAGCCAGCTTCCATTAAAAAAGAGTTCGATAGGGAGAGTTTTAAATTGTATTTTGAAAAATTTATTGGCAAAGTGGATGCCGAAATGGAATCCATTCAAGCACCTTCATTATTTCAAAATGAAATTGAACAAAAACTGCATCTTCCATTGAAGGAACAGATCGATGTCAATTACACATTGAAACAGGATTCTTTGCCCTCACTATTTTTTGATTTCCATTTTGATGGTTTGGGTTATAATGGAGCCATGTATGGTTTGAAAAGTATAGACTTTAATGCCAAGAAAAACATTTCCGCCATTAAAGCTGAAATTGCAGAATTTGAAAGTGTGATAGACAGACTAAATAAGTTCGCAGAAAAAAAAGACATTAGTGGGGATCACCAATACTTCTTGATTGTTGACCCTTATATTGGCCATAAACCATCCTTCAATGAGTTGTATGGGATATTGAAAAATGCGGATATGCCGTCCTTTAAATTGGCTAATTCTGGGGAAATTGTACCCATAGTGATGGAAATAAAGAAAAACAAAGCAAAAAAATTCTCCAGCTTGTTAGAAGCTGACCAATAGCATACTCATATTTTAAGAGTGCCCAAGCCTAAGTGATTGATAAATGGAAGTAAATTGAGTTGCTCCAAAAAAATTCTCATAAAAAGTAATTGGGTTGATCTTATTTGAAACCCAATTTTTCCTCGTTTATCCTTGGGGCTTCAATGATCAAACCTGTGTTATTCATTACCATTTCTATACCAGAATTCAATGATCTGACAATCAATTAGGTTCACATTTTTTTTTTGATTTCAATAATTCGGTAACATGACTTATTTAATCCAATGATCTGATTTTTTTGAAGTTCCAATCCCAATGGGAAACGGAATGCATATTTCTATCTAATTCACATCAAGTTAGCTGTTTTGGGTTACTTTTCCACTGTCTTAGAATCCGGGTTAAACCCTTAAGTCAGGTTGGAAAAAGGCCATTAGCCCCTGACTATCTCCCCAAAATAGAAAATTACAAATGCCCGATTTAAACCTGTAATATTTTCCAATTTTATTCCGGTCGGAAATTATTTTAGAATCATTTGTTTGCAAATTTTTGACTTTACCCCATCAGAAATATTCAATGTCCAGCCGATCTTCTAATTTGTCTTTTTTTGTGGGTTGGAATTTTTCAAAATCCTGTGAAAAACAAAAAATATAGATATATGGATTTTATATAAGATTAAACAGGTAAATGGGGTTGAAATATACCCTGTTTCAGGTATTTTTTATTAAGAACGGAATGTCTACTTTGCATTACGAAAGATTTAGTCTTTTATCGAAATTTATCGAGACAGGTAGCGTCAATTTGTTGCAGTCGGATCGGTTTTGTACTAATTTGTTGGCGTTTCCAGACTGTTTTAGGGAAAACAAGTTGTCAGTCGCTTTCTTATGGATGAGGAATAAATTGGTTGTTGCCGCAACGTGGAGCTTGGCAATGGGGCATTGAGAAGCACATAAAGATGTGCGAGCAGGTGGACAAATACAGCAGTTCAGAATTTATTTTTACAGCGTTTTATTTAACATAACAGATGCAATTTTTACTTCAATTACAAAGGATTGGGAAAAGTGGCTTTTTGCCTTTGAATTATCAATATGAATTGTCTTCCGCCATTTATAAGGTTTTGGAGCAGGCGGATGCGGAATACAGTCAATTCCTTCATTTTGAGGGTTATCAATACGAAAACAAGCATTATAAACCTTTTACCTTCTCCTTGTTGAAATTCGATAATTTTATCATCCATCCTGAATTCAACAGGTTGGAACATACCGGAACAAATGTCACTTTGGATATCCGCTTTGCTGTGGACCGGGCAGCGGAAGGATTCATCAGAGGCCTGTTTTTAAACCAAAAGATAGGATTGGGCGACAAGCTGAGCCAGGTGGATTATGAGGTTGTGCGGATTGAGGCGGCAGCCCCGGTTTACTTTTCGGATGAAATGCAATACAGTTGTCTTTCCCCGGTTTTTTTGAGTGCTGTCCGAAAAGATGGAGGAGCGGATTATCTTTCGCCAGAGGACGAACGATACTCCTGCGTTTTTAAGACCAATTTGCTCAGAAGATTTTTGAGCTTTCATCCAGAGGTCGTCGGTTTGAAAGACCTGGACAGCTACTGTCCCGAAATTTCCTTTTCGCTCATAGGTAAGCCAAAAAAGAAAGGAATCACCCTAAAATCCTTCAGCGAAAAACCCATCAAAGTCATCGGTTATCAGTTCGATTTCAAGCTGAAAGCTTCCCCGATCCTTCAGGAGCTCGGGTATTACGGCGGGTTTGGGAGCAAGAATGCGATGGGCTTCGGCTGCGTGGGGGTTTTGGCTTGATGGGAGATTGAAATTCCCGCTGACTGAAAGAAGGATTAATTTAATATTCCAATTAAAAGCACTAGTATAGAATTGAATAATAAGAAAATATACATTTATACCAATATTATTTCAATAATTGAGGGTGAAAAATACCCTGAAGAGGGTATTTTTTCTTAGCCAAAAGATGGGTAGGTTTAAAACAGTAACTATTTAGAGAAGCAAGTCGAAAACCAAAGGTTTAATTCATCTGATTTGTTGGTGCCGATGAAATGACTCTCGGTTTTCATCACAATGATTTGTGTGCATTTCAATTTTAATACATTTAAAAATTTACAGTTGGGCGTTATTACAATTCATTTAGTTTTAAAATTATATAAATCGTGACAGCTACAGTCAATTGTTTGATATAGAACTTTTCAAGGCATAGATTACCCAGAATATAACCAAAAGCAAATGCGATTTAGGATCAATCTTGAAAAAATGGGGAGAAATGAATTTATTCCCATCAATTACCAATATGAATTGTCTTCAGCTATCTACAGAGTCATTGATCGTGCGGATGGTGATTTCAGTAAGTTTTTACATGAGGAGGGATATGCGGCTTATGGAAAACGGTTTCGGTTGTTTACTTTTTCAAGGATAGAATTCCAGGGTTTTAAGGTCATTCCTGAGGCGGGAAGGATTTCCCATTTTGGGAATACAGCCAGTTTTACCATCAGCTTTTTAATAGACAAAGCAGCCGAAGAATTTATACGAGGCCTATTTATGGCCCAAGAACTGATCATCGGAGACAAAATTAGTCAGGTACATTTTACTGTCACGGCAATTGAGGCAGTAGCGCCACCGCATTTTATAGAAACAATGCAGTATCGGAGTAAATCTCCATTGTTTGTCAGAAGGAAAAGGGCGGATGGTGGAGAGGATTATTTACATCCAGATGACTCCGATTATGGCATCTTGTTGATGCAAAATCTAATTTCCAAATCCAAGGCCTTTGCCTTAAGTACCGGAGATGACCAAGAATTTAAAGCTGTGCTTCCTGATTTCAGTTTCCGACCACTGGGCAAAATCCATAAAAACGGTGTCAAGATCAAACAGCTCACAGCCCAACAGAGCATGCTAATCGGCTATATGTTTGAATTTGAGTTTAAGGCCCCAGTGGAATTACAGGAAATCGGTTATACTGCCGGCTTCGGGCATTTGGGGAGTCAGGGATTTGGTAGTGTGGAGGTTAAAAATGAGAAAATATGATTAAAGAGCTAGCAGAATTTGTAAATGACATTCCTGTTTCAGTAAAGGGCTTGGCAGTTGAACCTAAAGTAGGACTTCACATCCTTATTGAGTTTGATGAAGAGGGTGCCGGGCAAGTAAAAAATAGTGAACGATACTTGGGTAGAAAGCATGGGGCACCTTCGCAATTTTTAAATGACTGCGCTGCGAGACAGGAAGCAGGCTGGATGATTGATACCAATAAATGTTTTGATCTGCCAATGAAGGGATTGCACTCGGCGAGTCCTTACTGTATTGCTTTTAAGCGGGAGTCCTGGATTGGGGGCGACAAATATCCGGTAGATGGCAAAAAAGCCAACCTAATTGAGCGTTTTGAAACGTATTTTGGAAAAACTTTCGAAGAGAAATTTGGTCTGGATGAGACTGAGAAACAGAAAACAATACAGTTTAAATTTTTTTTAAAAAACGAAATGAACAGCTTACTGGAGGCAAATCCTGTTTACGCAGAATTGGAAGGGAGTGATTATGTTGTTTTTTACAGAGATGAACCATTAGAAAAATACCGAGCTTTCCAGGCTACATATCTATCAGAAGGCTTATTCAATACAGCAGAATATAATATTGAAGTTGAAGGAGAAATACTGGGTACAAGTAATTTCTATAACGGCTTCAACAGTAAAAAGCCATTTCTTACCCATCAAACGGCCTCTTTTGACATCACTTCCAGAATTAGTGCCCGGGAAGCCAAGGCCTTGTCCGAATTTCAAGTATTTGCTAACAAACGATTGATACCCAACCCGACCCCCATTTTCATAGATAGGTCGGACTTAACCCAAGAGGCTATCAACCTATTTCACAGGGCATCAGATCAAATAATCTCCCATCGGGAGATTATCAGTGAATTATGGAAAAGAGAGAAGGATCTGGGTAATTATTACCTCCTTTATTTTTCTAGTGGAGCCATACATGATTTTGACTATGTGAGCAAGTTCAGATATTACCTCAGTGAAGAAAAAGACACTGATGGTGATACTGTATATTGGAATATTGAGAACGTTACCGAAATCAGAGATAAGGACAAATTACCGAAACCTTCAATTCGTCTAAAATCCGTTTTTGACTTTGAGCGTATTGTGGTCAGAGAGCTTTTTAACAATGCGTTGGTCAAAATTGATGAGAAAAAAGGGAGTATGAACATGCGCTATTTTGACGAAATGGATTCCAAATACTATCGTTCGGCTCTGTTTACTCTAATCCTCAAATATCGAAAGCCTGTCTATGACTTTATTTATAAATCTATTCGTAGCAGTATAGGTAGGCAGCAGTTCGAGGATATCTGTATGACTGGCATTATGGACGATATCAGAAACCAGGATAGTAATAAAGAATACGCCATTAAATCAAAATTGAACATCTACTTTAGTTTGTGCCCGCATTTTGACAAAACCAATCAACAACATATTATGCCAAGTAAAATAGAAACACATAAAACCGAAATAGCCAAGGTGGTGGATGGTGCAGATTTCCACTTTGCCACGGATGATGCCTATGCCTTTGGGGCAGGCCAATTGATATATTTCCTGCTTTCAAAAAGCGAGGCAGGAGACCGAACCCATGCAGTACTGGAGCCATTCTTGCAAAAGACAAATCATGCCCACTTTAATGAAGCAATCGCAGGTATTTTGCTTAAGTACAAGCATGCTATCGGCTTTGACTACAAGCGCTTCAATAAACTTGCCGGGGAGGTACTTGCTTATGAGCCTACGACAGGACTGCAGCAGCTGCGTCCTACGCTATTGGCAGGCTATTTCTGCCCCAATATTCTCTTCACCAAAAAATCAGATTCTCCATCCTAAAATATTCTTACCATGAGCAAATTCAATAAAAGAGCCTACGGGGCTGCAGTGATCAAAAGCATCAATTCCAACTACAATGCTGATTTCACCCACCAACCCAGAACCCTTCCTGATGGCCGTATCTATGCAACCGACAAAGCTTTGAAATACTTAGTGAGAAACTATCTTAAGCATGAGACAGAGGATAAGATTTTTTTCTATAAAACATTTAAAGAAGATACTCTTAACCCACGCTCATTGGACGAGACCTATGTGAAATACTTTGGAGAGATACCCAAAGGGGAAGGCAAAGGGGTAGAAAAAGAAGCTTCAAAGAAGCGTGAGATGCTTGGAAATCTTTTAAAAAGTCTTGATATACGTTTGTTCGGAGGTACTTATGCAGGATCAACTAATTTATCCCTACATGGTCCAGCACAAATTACTCACGGCTTAAACCAATTTGTAAGAGGGGAAATCTATTCTGAGCAGATTATGTCACCATTCCGAAATTCTGCAGAAGGCAAAGAGGATTCTGCCATGACTACACTTGGCTCACAGTCTAAGTTGCGGGAAGGACATTACGTTCATGGAATTTCCGTAAACCCCAAAAATCTAACAACACTGACCGAGCTGTCCGGGACAGACAACTATCTATCTGACAGCGACATTGAAAAGTTAAAATTGGGTTTGCGAAGAGGAGCAACCTACTACGACTCCTCCGCCAAAGCTGGAACAGATAATGAACTTCTGCTGTGGGTAGAACTAAAGGAAGGTTCCAAACTCGTGTTGCCGTCTTTCACAGAACTCATCAAAGTTCTGGATACCGAAAAGCGGGAAATTGACCTTGCCAAAATAAGCAGATTGCTTGCACAAGACCATGTTAAATCCGAATTGGATAAAATAGAGATCTATTACAATAAGGTCATTACCACAGTCATCAATTTGCCTGAGGGTGCAATCGAAAAAGACCTCTAATCCATGGAAAGATTAGTATCCATTGATTTAGAGTCGGATTTTGGTTTTTTGCGAAAGCCGGATACCAATGAAGGCATCTCCATGAGCTATAACATGCTGCATAAACCAAGCCTGCTCGGTATATTCGGAGCTGTTTTGGGATTGGATGGCTATCAAAAGCGTGGGGTACTGCCGGATTATTACCAGCAACTACAGCATTTGAAAGTGGGTATTGCCCCCTTGAGGGATGAAAGGGGCAATTTTCAGAAAACAACCATTATTTATACCAATACGGTAGGCTATGCCAATAAAGATGGGAACTTTATTGCTTACGAAAACACCTTAATAAGCCCATCTTACCGAGTTTATGTGGCGCTAAGCGATGAAAACCCTTTGTATCATTCCCTAAAAAATGGACAAGCTGAGTACATTCCATACTTGGGTAAAAATGAATTTCCGGTATGGTGGAAGCCTGAAAGCTTCCAAGAGTATGCGCTGGATCCGTTTGATTTTGATCAGGAATATCAGGTAGCTTCACTGTTTTGTAAGAAGGATGGAGAAAGTAGCAGGATAAAGGAATTCGGTGGAAATACCCTGGGCTTTGCCGCCATGTTCACAAAGTATTCTCAATCTTTTTTCTACTTCGAGCGATTGCCTGTTGGTTTTCATGAGTTTGAGGTGAAAAAGCGTGGAAAGGAATACCAGTATCAAATGGCTCCTTTTGTTTATTCCAATGCCAAATTTGCCTCGGATTACCGATTGGAGAATCTATACAGATTAAAAGACAATCAAGTGGTACAGCTCAACTGATGATGAAGTCATTCAAAGAATTGATATCTGAGGTACAGGTTTGCACGCTACTCAAAAACGCGGATCATTACCTAGCGCACACTCCGAATGAAACACTGGGAGAACATATGGGGCTAGTGACCCATTATTTTCAGGAGTTGATCGCTGTACATGGGCTTGAACCTTTGATAGATGAGATGCTATTAAAGCTCTGCAAAGATGCTGAGAACCTTGCGCCTTTTGCCAAAAAACTATTTTGGCAGGCGATCCTGTACCATGATTTTGGGAAAGTAAATGAGAACTTCCAGCGGAAGCTTGATAATACTTCTCATTTTCCAAAATCCATACAGAACGGGATTGATTCCCAGCATTCTGTTTTGAGTGCTTTCCTGTTTTTGATACACCAGCTTTCTGATGGTTTTGAAATCCTGGAAAAGGAGCCCCTGAAGGATCAGCAAAAGATGATAGCTTTCACTTTTGCGCTTGCCCATACGATAATGCAGCATCATAATCCGAGTTTAGATGATTTGTCCGCAGAAAAATCTCTTGACAAACTCAATAGCCAATTATGCAATGAATTAGCAAAATATCTGGACTGCTACAACAAACCTTTTCACGCACAATTGGTAGCGGGGATTCATTCCCTACGAAAAAATAATGTTCACTTTGAGAAATTGGATTTTGAATGGTTCGCACTGATCAGGTTAAATTTCTCATTGCTTACTGCGGCAGATTATTATGCCACTTCGCATTATTGTAACAAGTGGGGAAGTTTCTACGATTCCTTTGGGGTATTGACAGCTATTCAGAGTTACAAGCATATCTTAGCTCTGATGCATACACATTCCCATAATAAATATTTATACAAACACTTTGAGGAAATTGCTTCCAAAAGTCCTGACACATATAGGCAAAAGTCTCCGGGCAATCTAAACAATCTTCGATCAAGAATGGCTGCTGAAATCATTCAAAAAGTGCGGGAGCAATCAGACGGTCGCCTTTTTTACCTAGAAGCGCCTACCGGAGGAGGTAAAACCAATATGGCTTTCATCGCCTCCATGGAGCTACTTCAGGCTAATCCGGAACTGAATAAAGTGTTTTATGTATTTCCATTTACTACGCTGGCAACCCAGACCCTTCAGGTATCACAACAGACTCTTGGCCTGGAGCCAGATGAATGGATAGAGCTGCATGGCAGGGCCGCATGGAAGGAAAAGGTAACAAAGGAGGAAATAAAAGATGGGCTTTATGGTGAAGATAGGCAGGACGATATTCATAACCAGTTTGTAAACTACCCATATACGTTTCTAAGTCATGTGCGCTTTTTTGATATCCTAAAAGCTGATGAAAAATCCAGTATCTACCTGATGCACCGTTTGGCTAATAGTATAGTAGTAATAGATGAGATACAGGCCTATAATCCCGATCTATGGGACAAAATGGCCTATTTGCTAAAATCTTATGCGCAAGCCCTTAATATCCGCTTTATTGTCATGTCGGCAACCCTGCCCAAAATAGGTTCATTGGCTGATGCTGATTTTTGCTATCTGCTTCCTGATGCCATAGATAGGTTTTTTACCAATCCGAATTTTGCTGACAGAGTAAGTTTTAGTGACGAACTATTGGCTAGAAAACAACCGAAAAAGGAGGGTCGCAAAGATTACCTGAACTGGCTGGCGGATGAAATCCATGAAAAATCTGAAGCCTATCGGTCTATAAACGGACAGGTGAGGACAATTGTAGAATTTATTTTCAAAAAATCAGCTACAGAATTTGCTACACTTGCTGAGAAGGTATTTCATGGATACACGATCCACGTATTGAGTGGGACCATTCTAGAGCCTAAAAGAAAGGATATCATTCGGCAGTTGAAATCTACCGGTGATACAGAGAAGAATGTGTTGCTAATCACCACCCAAGTGGTTGAGGCAGGAGTGGATATTGATATGGACTTAGGTTTTAAAAACCGCTCCATAATTGACTCAGAGGAGCAACTGGCTGGGCGTGTCAATAGAAATGTGAAAAAGGAGGGCTGCACTGTGTATCTATTTGACTTGGATGATGCAAGTGTGATCTATGGAAAGGACAGAAGGTTTAAGGAAACCCGTCATAGTATGGAAAAGGATTATTTCAACATCTTACGAACCAAGCGGTTTGACCAGCTTTATGAAAAAGTTAAGGAATGGCTGGATCTCTCCAATCAGGAAAAAGGATTAGCAGGAACGGGCAGGGATTTTCGAGAGCAGTTGATAGGAAAACTCAATTTCCCGAAGGTGGATTCTGAGTTTACTCTGATTTCCCAGTCCAATGTCAGTGTTTTTGTTCCTTTGGAAATTAGGGTTAAGGACGGGATTGATGAGGATTTCACGCTACAGCAACTTGAATTTTTAGAGACCTTCGGTGTGTTTCCTCTAAATAATTGTTTATCGGGAGAAGATGTGTTTAACCTATACCGCAAGTTGATTATGGATCGGACAGAAGTCTTTACGGATAGAAAACGGAATCTGAAAATGCTGCAATCCATTATGGCGATGTTCACGTTCTCACTCTTTTCGGAATCAAAACTGGTCAAAGAACTGATTCAGGGAGGCAATAGGGAAGAATATGGTTACCTGTACCTGGTCAGCCATCGGGAGGTGTACGATTACGATAAAGGATTGCTTGACCAGAAGTTTAGCGAATTGATATTTATTTGACCAGCCCTTCAAGTTTTTTTAAAACATTGAAGGGCTAAAAAAAACTGAAACAATGGCCGATCCACGAATACCCTTGGAACCTGAGTGGATGTACCACATCTGGACCCATGCTAGCGGGAGTGAAAACCTTTTTCGGTACGCTGAGAATTACCGGTATTTTCTTGAGAAATATACTCATTACGTCTACCCTATTGAGGATACCTTCGCCTGTTGCCTGATGCCCAATCATCTTCACTTGATGGTAAGGTTTAGGATTGTAGAGGAGATTATAAACCTTCAAGGTTTGGAGTGGGATGCCAACTTCTTGAGTCAACCCCTAAGTAACCTGTTTAATGCTTATACAAAAGCCAATAACAAAATGTATTCTCGAAAAGGCAACCTGTCTGTTTATTCCCCGATTTCATCGAAAGCTTATAGATAAGGATAGCTATTTTACCGCCTTGATTGCCTATATCCACAATAATCCGGCGCACCACGAGTTTGTGACGGATCCTGCTGATTGGCCACATAGCAGCTGGCATACTTACCTGATGGCTAAGCCTACAAAACTTTCAAGAAAGGAAGGAATAGCGTGGTTTGGAGGAGCAGAAGCATTTGTTAAATTTCACCGGATGCAGAAAAACAGGGAAGTTATTTTACAATTCGAAGACTAATCCCATGCAAATCAACGCCACCCTTATAAATCTATATCACATCTGCAAGCGGGAATGCTGGCTCCATTCGCATGGAATCACCATGGAGCATACAAGTGATACTGTGTATGACGGTAAGTTGCTGCATGAAAACAGCTATTCCGGCCGCAGTGAAAAACATTCAGAAATGATTGTTGAAGCCATTTACAACGGTATCAGCCTTACTGGAAAAGTAGATTTTTACGATTCGAGGCAAAAGATTATCCATGAAACAAAGCGTGGAAACAAGGTAGAACAAGCACATGTCTGGCAAGTGAAATTCTATTTGTGGATGTTTCAACTAAATGGAATTGAGGGAGCAACTGCAATACTTGAATATCCCCTTTTACGGAAAATCGATCGTGTGGAGCTCACAGTGGACGACATCCGTTATCTTATCCATGCAGTGTCAGAAATTGCAAGTCTAAAAAATAGCGACCATTGTCCATCAGTGATCAATGCCAAAATTTGTGAAAGCTGCAGCTATTTTGAGCTTTGCTACGTAGGGGAATCCATTTAATGATTTTGGGTCTCTTGCGATGATTTAGGTTGTTTTTTAATACAATATGATACAACAGTGAACTGGAATCTCGATGTGTTTTTTCTCGTTTTGAATTGGACTTATCGGGAAATTTGAATCAATAGTAGTTTTAGTGACTTGGAAGAAAAAAATAAGAATAGGGAAAAAATCAAATTAATACTCAAAAAAACTCATTAAAGAAGAAGTTTTCATGATCTCTAAATCCCTAAAAAATATCCGATGAAAAAAACCTATTACCTTTTTAATCCAGGTCGGTTAAGCCGAAAGGATAATACCCTGAAGTTTTTGCCTGTGGATGAATCCGGTATAGAAGGAACGCCAAAATATATTCCGGTTGAAGCGGTTTCTGATTTTTATTGCTTTGGCTCTTTGGATGCCAACAGTGCGTTGTATAATTTTTTAGGAAAAAATGGTATAAGTGTGCATTTCTTTGATTATTACGAACACTATACAGGGAGTTTCCAGTCGAAAGAATATTTATTGGCAGGTAAGATGCAGATTCAACAAACTGTTCATTTTATGAGGTTGGACAAAAGGATAAAAATAGCCCAGAAATTTGTAGAAGGTGCGGCATTTAATATCGTCAAGAACCTCCGGTATTACCTTAACCGTGATAAGGATTTGAGCGGACAGATTGCCAGAATCCAACAGCTGAGTGAAAAGATAGTGGGCTGCGAGGAAATTGATGTTTTGATGGGAATAGAGGGGAATATCAGGCAAGTGTATTACGAGGCGTTTGATATCATCCTGAAAGATCATGCCATGGAAGGGAGGAGTAAGCAACCGCCCATGAATGAGGTAAATGCCCTGATTTCCTTTGGTAATATGATGTGCTACACGCTTTGTCTGGGTCAGATTTACCATACCCAGTTAAATCCCACGATCAGTTTCTTGCATGAGCCTGGCTATAGGAGATATTCATTGGCCTTGGATTTGGCTGAAATTTTCAAACCTATCTTGGTTGATCGAACAATCTTTAGGGTTTTGAACAAAAAAGAAGTACAGTCCAAGGATTTTGATTTTCATGTCAACAGGGTAGTTCTCAAGGAATCCGGAAAAAAAGCGTTCATCAAAGCATTTGAAGAGCGCCTGAATGAAACGATCAAACATCGGACCTTGAACCGTCAGGTAAGTTATAAGCATTTGGTGAAGCTGGAATGTTATAAATTAAGCAAGCACATGTTGGAAATAGAGACCTATCAACCTTTTAAAATTTGGTGGTAGGAGAGTGGTTTTCATATGAATGAGCAAATTTAAGTTTGTGAGAATTGTATGAAAGTGGTTTTTAGGGAGGATGGTTTTTTTTTAGGGTAAAAATTAGTGTAGGTTTTCAGGATAGGGCATAGATTTAAAGAGGAAAGAGATGTATGTGATATTGGTTTATGATATGGGAGAGCGGAGGGTGGTTAAAATGTTAAAACACTGTAGAAAATATCTCAATTGGATTCAGAATTCCGTTTTTGAAGGAGAAATCACAGAGGTCAAATTAAAGGAGTTGGTATTGGGAGCCAAGAAATTCATGAAAGAGGAGGAGGATAGTTTGATTATATTTAAAAGTCGAAATGAGAGATGGCTAGAAAAAGAAATCATTGGTCAGGAGAAAAACGATTTAGGGACGTTTTTATGAGGATTTGATTGTCGAAGGAGATTTTTTTTAAAGACTGGAGCATTTCAGAAGCACTACTCATTCCCAAAAACCCACCAAAACATCAGGAAAGCCAGTTGTCGCATCCCCAGCAAAAACGGGTCATTACAGGTCGACGAGAAAAATCTTAGTTTTATATCTGGAGAAGTGCCAAATGCGCTTGAAAATGCCTATTATTGTCTGAAATACCCCGGCTCTTAATCGCACCATACTGGAATTGAAATATTCAAATCCAAACTTCTCAAGGTAAAAAATCCTTTCTCTTAATCGCACCATACTGGAATTGAAATTGTCAAAAGATGGTTCTTTTGTTTTTCTTAATGGAACTCTTAATCGCACCATACTGGAATTGAAATAAGGAAATTTCACCTGTCTTGTTTGTTTCACCATCCTCTTAATCGCACCATACTGGAATTGAAATTTGCAAATAAACCAATGTTAGAAGCCTATAAAAAGGCTCTTAATCGCACCATACTGGAATTGAAATGTTGAAACCGAACAAACCACCTTTTACGGAACAGTACTCTTAATCGCACCATACTGGAATTGAAATAAGGGGATGTAGGTTCTTGAGCGCCTAATTCAGTGTCTCTTAATCGCACCATACTGGAATTGAAATGGGTTTTTGTTGATTTCGGTCTGATGATTGTTTTTCTCTTAATCGCACCATACTGGAATTGAAATGTGGTGTTGATTGCTGTAAGGAATGCGCCCTTGGGCTCTTAATCGCACCATACTGGAATTGAAATGAGGCCAATTCATTCACGGACAATGCCCTGGAATGCTCTTAATCGCACCATACTGGAATTGAAATTGATAAATACCTTTTACCCTATCTTCGAGGAATGTCCTCTTAATCGCACCATACTGGAATTGAAATAAATGAAAACACAGAAACAATTAAAGGTATTCGTGCTCTTAATCGCACCATACTGGAATTGAAATAGGTTTACACCTGCTTCAAACTGCCCTTTTCCGAGCCTCTTAATCGCACCATACTGGAATTGAAATGGGAGAGCCGGGTCCAGGTGGAAGTATAGAAGATGCTCTTAATCGCACCATACTGGAATTGAAATGGGATATTTTAAAATCTAAGTTGTTTGTCACCAAGTCTCTTAATCGCACCATACTGGAATTGAAATGGGG
>NZ_JAUSPP010000069.1:0-7621 GCF_030656585.1 Rhodonellum sp. | reverse complement strand
TTTCGGCTTCAATATCCTAAGAAAGCCTAATGCATATTTCGGCTTCAAAATAAAAAAGTCTTCCTCCACGCACAGGTTTCGGGACAAAATCAAAAAAAGGATGGTGTAAAAAAAAGACCCGGATGAATTCAACCGGGTCTTTTTCTTTATTTTTCAGTACGGAAAGTTTTGTCGTACAAATCGATGCTTTCGCGAATAATTCTGAAAGCATCTTCTTTGCCAAGAAAATCCTCAACTTTAACTTCCTTGTTTTCTAATTTTTTATAGTCTTCAAAAAACCTGTGTACTTCCTTCATCAAATGGGGAGGCAATTCATCAATATCTTCGATATAATTCACGGATTGATCATCTGCGGCCACAGCGATGATCTTGTCATCCGCCTCACCACCATCAACCATTCTCATCACACCGATCACCTTGGCTTTCACCAAAGTCATCGAAGGGATATCGATCTGGGAAATAATAAGAATATCCAAAGGATCATGATCCTCACAAAAAGTCTGTGGAATAAATCCATAATTGGCCGGGTAATGGACGGCCGAAAACAAAACCCTGTCCAACAACAACATCCCGGTTTTCTTGTCAAGCTCATATTTCCCCTTGCTTCCTTTGGGAATTTCAATTACTCCCATCACAACATCGGGAGCTTCTTCACCTATTTGCACATCGTGCCATGGATTGATCATAACTAAAAACTTTTAACTGTATATAAATATATGAGCGCAAATTAAGCCCAAATCCGTTTTCAACAAAGAAAACCTTCGTATTTTGAAGAGGAAATGAAATTGTGATGAATTCCAAACAATCTCAAAAATGATGAAAATCCCAAAGAAAAAAGTCCTTGAGAATTCAATTTGGGGGCAAGGAGGGTAAGATGACGGTGAATTCTGATCCATGGTCCATTTCAGAAATCAGTTTGATCTGGCCCCCCATTTGCGCAACGGATTCTTTCACCATATACAATCCAAGTCCAGAGCCTACATTTTTCTGCGTTGCGCGTTGAAACAAATCAAAAATCGAAGTGTGGTATTTTTCATCTATTCCTATTCCATTGTCCTCAATGCAAATAATTGCTTTTTTGTTTTCGACTGAAATCGATAAATTGATGAATTTTGATGTTAATCCGTCTTTTTGAAACTTAAATGCATTGCTGAAAAGATTGTTCAAAATCACTCTGATTTTGGCATCATCAGAATGAAAAAGTTCAGGTTGAATGATGTTCACCGACAGGGCAATCCCATCCAATCCCCATTTACTTTTGTAGCTCTCCAATTGGGATTCCACAATGTCCTTAAAATTGATTTCAGTAACCTTGTTTTCGATTTTCGTAGAGCGGTAAAAATCCAGCATTTTATAAATGAAATCATCCAGCTTAATGGTAGCTGAATCAATCATCTCAAAATACTCAATGATTTCCGGATCTTTCACTTCCATCTTGGCAAGTTTGGACACACCCGAAATACTCATCAAAGGCCCCCTCAATTCATGAGACAAACTGTACACAAATTGGTTCATTTCCGAATGGACTTTTACAAGCCTTTCATTTTTGTCTTTCAGCTCTTTTTTTGTGAAATAGATTTCAGCTGCATTGATGATGGCATTTTTAATTTGATCAAGATTCCAAGGTTTGTCAATGAATCGATACACTTCACCCTTGTTGATTGCATCGATGACGCTGGCAATATCCGAGTAGCCCGTAAGTAGGATTCTGATGGGATCAGGCTTGATTTTCATCAATTTTTCAAAAAACTCCACACCGGATATACCCGGCATTCTTTGATCAGCGATGACCACGTGAAAATCCTCAGTCTCTGCTATTTTCAACCCTTCTAGGGCATCGATTGCAGTGATGATTTTAAAATCTTTTCTCAAACTGGCCTTAAATGAATTCAGGTTATTGTCCTCATCATCTAAATACAATACACGAATCTTTTCACTCATTTTGTGGTAATTTTTGATAATGGGGCAAAATAATAATAAAACTGGTGCCTTTATTAATTTCGGTCAAAACTTCAAGTTTGCCTTTATGGTTTTCAATAATTGTGTAGACGATGGATAAACCCAAGCCCGTACCTTGCCCCACTTCTTTGGTGGTAAAAAAAGGCTCAAATATGCGCTGTTTGACATGCTCCGGCATTCCTGGGCCATTGTCTCCGATTTCTATCCTCACGGAATCCCCAAGATTTCTAGTGGAAATGGTAATTTCAGGATTAGGGTTGTCCTCAAGATGATCGGTCAAGGCATGAATGGAGTTGGTGATGATATTCATGAAAACCTGATTGATCTTTCCAGCCAGACATTCGACCATAGGGAGTTCACCAAATTCCCTGATGATTTTAATTCTTCCCGACATCGAGCTGTTCAATAGGACCAAAGTGCTGTTGATTCCATCGTGAAGATCCACCTTCTTGACATCCTGCTCATCCACTCTGGAGAACAGGCGCAACCCTTTCACGATTTCAACAGTACGTTTTGCTCCATCCTCCATCCCTTTCAGTAACTGGTTGATTTCTGTAAGGATGTAATCCAATTCAAGATCCTCTTCGATTCCAGTGATTTCCTTTTTGGTTGCTTCCGAAAATTCCTCTCCGCCTTTTTCCCTATAGACTCCGACAATTTCCAACAGGTCGGCTATATCCCTTTTGAGCGGGGAGATATTGGAACTCACAAAATTGATGGGATTGTTGATCTCATGGGCGATTCCGGCAGTCAGCTGACCCAGGGAAGCCATTTTTTCTTGATTGATCAACTGGATTTGTGTGTTTTGAAGATTCCGGAGCGTTTCTTCAAGTTCTTCTGTCCGGATTTTCACTTTTTGCTCAAGGCTTGTGTTTTGCTCTTTGATGAGACGCTCGTTTTCCTTTAATATCTCAAGCTTTTCGTGCTGTTCGTCTTCCTTCTCCTTTTTTAGGATGTTTATCCTGTCAGCCAAAGCCAGGGATAGGAGAATCGCTTCCATGGCAGTCCCAAGAAGCATGGGGAAATTGGCATAAATATTCAAATTTAAAACCCCTTGGTTTTGCATGATATAAAAAACTAGACCAATTAAGAAAACCCCCCAAGCAACTAGAAAATAAATAGCTGGTCGATATCCCAATTTTGCCACAATTACACCCGTTGTCACAAAGAAAATCACCCCTACGAGTCCCGCAATATCTACCATTCGGTAACTTAACTCCACAAAGCCAAGCAATCTTAACCCAATGGCTATTGAATACAATATTACGACTACAACGAGATACTTGTCTAGCTTTGGAACATGAAAACTTGTTTTTAAAAACAATTTAATAAATCCAATTGCAAATATTCCTGCCATGGAAGGAAATGCAATCACACTAAAGCTATATATATTCGCATTTTGCCCTAAAAAATAAAAATAAGAATAACCTAGTAATGACAATTGCGCCAAAGCAATAAACACAACATAAAATGAATAAAATAAATAAACTCTATCTTTAATCATTAAAAAAATAATAATGTTGTATAAAAACAAAGACAACATTATACCAATATAAACATTCACCAAATTTGTAATGGTGGAAAACTTGCTTAAATACTCGTTTCTTTCTACTAATTCAAGGGTGAATCCTAACTTATCTTTTGAATTTACTTTCAATAAATAATCTGAACTATTTAAATCTTCATAACTAAATTCAAATACTGGTCTTGGATTTGAAAAAATATTGACATCTCTTAAATTTATCCCGGCCTTTTTATATACTTCAAGACTACCGTCATCCAAGATTTTATATAAAAAAATTTCATTTATAAGTGGATTCGAAAATTCAAGTAAATAGACATCCTCCGGATTTGAAGCCAAATTCTTCCCGCTAAACCGAATTAAAAGATCTCCTTTGTGAAAACCAATGTTTTCAGGAAAAAACATAGGGTCTTGAATTTCAATTTCATTTATATCTGAAATGCTCTCAATGTCCGTTTCCTCCAGCAAGATGAAATTTTCTACAAATACACCTTTCTCTATCTTCATCAAATCAGAGTAATAAATCACAACGATTGATAAAATAAAAAACAACCCAACAGCTGCAATAATGGAAAGGCCCTTATGGTTTTGAATTAGCTTCATGTAATTTCTGAATTTGAAGTTCAAACGCTATTTCTAAAGAACCCTTAGGACCCGATTCGTTGGATTGGAGTTGTACATTATTTCTTAGGCTGAAAATATAATCTCGATCTTCTTCACTTGCTGTTGGAAGATTTTCAAGATCACTTATTTCCAATACTGTAGCGATCAATCCTTCTTTTGGATAAAAAAACTTCCCTTCGTTTCCAAGACTTCTAATGATATCAAAACCCACTTTTTTGCAATTTCTTAGGGTTGCGGGAGAAGCCAAAGCAAGTAGCTTTTTTATTCCAAGCTGGGAGCAGATCGCAACACCTACTCTACCCAAATATATACTTCCTATGCCATAACCAGCAACTTCTATACTATTCCATAAGCCACAGAATTCAGCTACATCAAGGGGTTTATAGTCCTCCATGTAGTCAATTATATGCCTATCAAATTCTCTAATTGCTGTCTCTAAAGGCAATGGAGTGTTTTCTGAATTCAATTGAATTCTTGCACCTCCCAGTAACCTTTGATCATCAACCGCTTCAACCACAATTAAATAGACATTTGGATTATTTGTCCAAGAGGTGTCTGCAGAAGTCACTTTTGTCACCCCATAGGTTTCTAAGACCTTATAATGTCCCTGGACATATTTCTCCGTAATCAATTTTTCAGAAATGGCCTTGACAACTCTTACTCTAACTTTCATGGGAAACTTCTAAATATTGATCCAGATCAACATAAATTCGACCCGAAAATTGATTTTTTTTGGTCAGGACCATCCTACAGTAATATGCACAAGCAGCACCGCCCAACATAACAGTTGTGGCTGGTTGAGGCCAATTGGTAATGGTTAAACCTATTTGAGACATGCTATACTTCCCTGCTGAAGAAATGTTTTCGAAATCCAGAATACTCATAAGAATTTCAACTTTCCTTTCTGCAAAAAGATCCAGAATTTCAGACTCAGACCCGAATTTTTCCAAAAAACCATGGAAAATCATTCTATTTGGCTCTAAATCAAATCGTTCAATATCAATCATTCCTCTATCACTCGTATCCATTAATACTGGGATGCCTAGATTTTTCGCCTTAATTCTTGTCTCTATTTTAATTTCTAAACTGTCACACTCTTCAATAACTAAATCTAATGTACCATTTTCCGTGAAAAAATCATCCATCGACTCTGAAGAAACCCCGTTTTCGAATATTATCACCTTTAAATAAGGATCTATCTCCGCGATTTCTCTTGCTACTATTGTTGTTTTTTTTAATCCTAAATTATAAAGCCCCGTTCTGATTCTATTTAAATTGGAAAGCTCCAAAGTATCAAAATCAGCAATTCTCAATTCTCCAAAAGACCTTTCCATTGCCAGGGCGATGGCTACGCTTTGTCCAACTGACAGCCCTATGACGCCTATTTTTTTTGTGGACAAAAGATCCTGTTCTTCCTGCGTGATTTTGAACTTGTTTCTAGCTGTCCTGACGGCTATAAATTCCTCTTCCGGTAATATCCGGACCAGGGCATTTTTCCAGGGATAATAAACCCAGTTTCCATAAGTGAGCCTATCCTCAACATCAAAAAATTCCTCTACCTGTTTTTTTAACTCAAAAGAGGTAAATTTGAGACTTGGGTTTTGAAGCTTTATAAGATCACTTACTTGACTTTCGAGTTCATCCATAACCTGCAATAAAGGATTCTCTCTCAGTTCTTTTATAAAATCGGAATCCTTTGGCACACTGGGATTAAGCAACAGATGATTTGAATTCTGAACCGAATCAGACTTTAAATTAAAATTCATGGAAAACTAATAGGGTGGATGGTAGAGGTAAAGTTATATTTTTGAATCAAGATTCATATTAAAAAGGTAAAAAATATTCCTCAAAATGATTTTTATTTAGATATTTGGTGAATCGCTGGAATAACGAGTTGTTTTAGGTGTAAATCCCCTATTCAATAATATTAATAGCCAATTATTTGGCCAGGCAATCCAATAACCCTACTTTAAAAAAATGCGCCAAATGATAGAACCTAAGGAAGAGAAAATTAGAATCTTATATGTCGATGACGAGGAAAACAATCTTCAGGCATTTAAGGCGACTTTTAGACGGGACTATAAAATATTTTTGGCCATTTCAGCACACGAGGGTAGGGAATTGTTAAAAACTCAAGATGTAGACATCATTATCACCGACCAAAGAATGCCGGAAGAGGTTGGTGTTGATTTTTTGGCATCTGTGATCCCACTTTATCCAGAGCCGATGCGAATCCTCCTAACCGGTTACACTGATATCCAGGCAGTTATCGACGCTATCAACAAGGGTCAAGTTTACCATTACCTCACCAAGCCGTGGGAAGAAGATTACATGAGGACTGTGATCAAAAATGCTTATGAAGTACTGTCCCTTCGAAAAGAAAATAAAAAACTGACCGATGATCTATTAAAATCAAACGATCAGTTGGAATTTCTGCTAAGACAAAACCTTCTTTCTTAGTATCTGGCAGCCAATAACAATTGGAGTTCTTTGTGGGTCATCATGAATTTCCTGGCCAAATAGGCGTTGGTCAAACTTCCCCTGTAGGTATAAACCCCTTTCATAAACCACTTGTAATTAAAAATCATTTCTTCTGCTCCACCCAAATCGGCCATCTGAAGGAGTATAGGTGTAAAAATATTGCTTAGCGCAACCGAAGCTGTCCTTGATACCCTAGACGCAATGTTGGGGACGCAATAATGGATGATATCATACTTGAGATAGGTGGGATTGTCATGAAAAGTCATCTCGGCGGTTTCGACGCAACCACCCTGATCGATGCTGACGTCGATGATGATACTTCCGGGCATCATCGCTGCAACCATTTCCTCGCTGACCACGATTTTATTCCTGCCTTTTTCGGCACGCAAAGCCCCAATCACGACATCCGCTTCTTTCAATGCCTGTCCAAGCGTATAATTGTCAATGGTAGAAGTGTAAACTTGCTGCCCCAACAACTGCTTGATTCTTCTTAATTTATAGATATGGTTGTCAAATACTTTGATATTGGCACCTAGACCAATTGCCGTCCTGGCAGCATACTCGGCTACTGTACCGGCCCCGATGATGACTACTTGGGTGGGTGGGACTCCAGTAATCCCTCCCAAAATCAGTCCCTTTCCATCACTCACGCTGCTGAGGTATTCGGCGGCAATCAGCATCACTGTACTTCCTGCAATTTCACTCATCGCCCTGACCACTGGCATACCTCCGACTTTATCTTCCAGATTTTCGAATGCGATAGCAGTGATCCTTTTCCCATTTAAGGCATGGATATATTCAGCATTTTGCTTTCCAAGCTGCAAGGCCGAAATCAGGCAGGAACCGACTTGCATAAATCCGATTTCCTCTAAAGTAGGCGGTTCTACCTTAAGGACTATTTCCACATCAAAAGCTTCCTTTGCTGCATAGACGACCTTTGCCCCTGCATCAGAATATTCCTGATCCGTAAATTTGGATTGTTTGCCGGCAAGTGTTTCGACCACCACCTGAAGGCCGTTGTTTACCAGGAGTGCG
>NZ_JAUSPP010000045.1:0-18743 GCF_030656585.1 Rhodonellum sp. | reverse complement strand
TTGAGATATTAGAAACCTCGACCCTTCCGTTTTGGACGGAATGCTCTGAACCAACTGAGCTAAACTCCCAAAGAGTTTGAATAAATTTTCTAACCACTTTTGGTTAAAATAATGAGACTTTAGTTGAGATATTAGAAACCTCGACCCTTCCGTTTTGGACGGAATGCTCTGAACCAACTGAGCTAAACTCCCAAAGAGTTTGAATAAATTTTCTAACCGCTTTTGGTTGAAATAATGAGATTTTAGTTGAGATATTACAAACCTCGACCCTTCCGTTTTGGGCGGAATGCTCTGAATCAACTGAGCTAAACTTTCATTATTTACTTCCGTTCATGAATTAAACGGAATGCAAAGGTAGATTTTATTTATTCAGACACAACTATTATCCCTGAAAATTATTCCTACTTGAAATAACATGTTGAAAATGAATAAGAAAAAAAACAAAGGATGAAACGTCCTCTCCTCCAAACAACTCAAATATTCAACCCAAAAATGACTGTCGGGAAAACTCAGAAGCTTTCCCGACAGTCAAAATTTCAAATATCAAACTTGATTCCTTGTGCCAAAGGCAAAGAATCACTGTAATTGATTGTGTTGGTCTGCCGACGCATATAGGCTTTCCAAGCATCGGAACCGGATTCCCTTCCTCCTCCAGTTTCTTTTTCACCGCCGAATGCTCCGCCAATCTCGGCTCCTGAAGTACCTATATTTACATTGGCAATTCCGCAATCCGATCCTGCTGAAGAAAGGAACGCTTCCGCCTCTCTCATGTTCAGTGTCATAATTGCCGACGACAATCCCTGCGGAACATTATTGTGCATGCCAATGGCTTCTTCCAATGTATTGTATTTCATGATGTAAAGGATAGGCGCAAAAGTTTCGTGTTGCACCATTTCAAAATGGTTTTCCGCTTCGATAATGCAGGGTTTTACATAACAGCCGGATTCATACCCTTCTCCTACCAGAACACCTCCCTCGACTACCGCTACACCACCTTCTTCTTTTACCTTTTTGATCGCATGGAGGTACATATTAACGGCCTCCTTGTCTATCAAAGGCCCTACATGGTTCTTCTCATCCAAAGGATTTCCAATCACCAATTTAGAGTAGGCCGATGCCAATCTTTCCTTTACGGATTCATACATGGATTCATGTATGATCAATCTCCTCGTCGTGGTACATCGCTGACCAGCGGTACCCACTGCGCCAAACAAGGCACCACGAAT
Source organism: Rhodonellum sp. (assembly GCF_030656585.1). Classification (NCBI taxonomy): domain Bacteria; kingdom Pseudomonadati; phylum Bacteroidota; class Cytophagia; order Cytophagales; family Cytophagaceae; genus Rhodonellum; species Rhodonellum sp. The sequence continues at coordinate 17,517 of NZ_JAUSPP010000045.1, read as the reverse complement.
AGCGATTTCCATGTCCGCATTTTGGGTGATGATGATGGCATTGTTTCCTCCAAGCTCCAACAATGATCTTCCCAATCGGGCAGCGACTGCCTGCCCGACTATCTTACCCATCCTGGTAGAACCTGTAGCCGATATCAATGGAATTCTTTTGTCCTGGCTCATCATTTCGCCAACCTTATAATCCCCAACGATCAGGGAAGAAATCCCTTCTGGCAGTCCATTTTCTTTAAAAACTTTGGCAACGATATGCTGACAGGCTACTCCAGAAAGCGGGGCTTTTTCGGAGGGTTTCCAGATACAAACATCTCCGCAAACCCAGGCCAACATGCTGTTCCATGCCCAAACTGCAACGGGGAAATTGAATGCAGAAATGATCCCAACTATACCCAGTGAGTGCCATTGCTCATACATCCTGTGCCCAGGACGCTCGGAATGCATGGTCAGCCCATAAAGTTGTCTGGAAAGACCAACGGCAAAATCACAGATATCAATCATTTCCTGCACCTCTCCCAATCCTTCTTGATAGGATTTACCCATTTCATAGGAGACCAGCTTCCCAAGATCCTCTTTCACCTCCCTTATCGCATTTCCGATTTGCCTTACTATTTCACCTCTTTGAGGGGCTGGCAATACTCTCCATGTCGCAAAGGCTTCCTGCGCTTTCAAGACTACTTCTTCATAGGATTTTGAATCCGTCAATTGTACTTTCCCTATTAAAGCGCCATCGGCGGGTGAAAAGGAACCGATATATTTCTCCTCAGATACAATCCAAATATTACCAGTTGAAGCACCTTTATTCTCTTCTTGAACCCCCAGTCTTTCAAGGGCCTTCTTGATTCCGTATTGATTTGACATCATCATTGGGTTTATTCTTTTGTGAAATAATATAGGTAAAACTAACAAAAAAAAATCTAGGCTTCGGGTTTGTCAGCAGATAAAAGAACTTGATTTTTTTTGTGGGTTTCACCACCGATTACAAATATCTTTTGAGGTCAAGGTAATCCAGATAGGGCTTCAGCTTTGGACCTACGGTAAATCGATAGATGAAATTGATTCTATAATTCCCTGTATTGAACCTATTGTTAAAATCCTCCACTCCCAGCAATTTCACACTATTGTGGACATAATTCGTATTGATGGACCATTTTTCAGAATTGTACCCCACATATCCCCTCAAAAACAAATTGGAATTCACTCCCCAAGAATGGGATTTCTGATCTGGGTACTGGATGCTGTTGTAAGCCAAGTTCAGATTCGTGGAAGCAGACCCAGTAATGAAAAAATGCTTTTTAATCACCAGTGTATGCACGTATCCGGCATTTGGCCCAAATTGAAAAAACCGGAATTCATTGAAATTACGTCCGGGACTAACCAAGTCATCCGGGAGAATCCCCTCGGAATTGGACGCACCCCCGCCATAAACTTCCATTCCAGCCAAAAAGCTTCCTGCTGATTTCTTCTGCCACTCACTTTGCAAAAATGCTGCTCGGAGGGAAATCTGATCCCCATTGAACAAGTATTGGACATTTGCACCGACCTTACGCACCCTCATTTCTGGCAGCTGGTAATACAGCTCCGGATTGGAGGCGCCCAAGCCCTTTTCAGCGAGGTGATACCCTTTGTAAAATTGAAGAAAAACATCCATTACCCAATTTTTTGGATAGATATGGGTTTGTAAGTCCATGTATTTTGAAGAGCCTTTACCGATCTCCGGATTCAAAAAACTGAATCCATATGCCAGATTCAAGGTCAAGCCTTGATAGGTCAAGCCTAAGCCTAAATTAAGGGTGGAATTCGGGTCAAACCTATAGTCCTGGTTGGCAACCTTGTCTTTTATCAAAAAGCTTGTGAATTTTCTGGAAGTATAAATCCTCGTGGTTAACTTTTCCTGAAAAGTAGTGTAGTAAGCAGAGTCTTCTTCAACCTGTGCGAGTACATCCGATGACCCAACCCCAAAAAAGAAGGAAAACAATGAAAGTATCTGCCACTCAAAACGGCATTTTTTCAAAAAAAAATTGGCTAAAAACACACCCTCACTCTTAACCATATTCGGCAAATCAAAATTTACCCGAACCTAAGCAAATTTTAGATCCTTATATGAATTCCTTTGGGTTTTGACAAAAAAAAATCCGCATCCGCGGAAAAATTGATTTCAAAAAAAGAAGAGTAATAGAGGCTAGAAAAAATGATTCTCGAAATAACCTCTATTTAAATTTATACTAAAAGTTTGTAGCAGAAAAAGTTGCTTAATCACCCGATGTAAATATAGGGTAAATATTGAATATAAAACAATTTTTTTCATGGTATTTTTTGATTATTTAATCAAATATTAATAAAATGAATTTATACCCCTTTAACTAAGTTCAAGAAAAACCACAGCCTAACCATTTAAAACCTTGTTTTTGACAAAAAAATCAAGTGATCGAACATGAAAAATATTTTTGAGATAAGTTGAAAAAAAGGCATTTAAAGTAATATTTAGCTCTTTTTGATTTAGAAATCTAAAATAAAAGAAAATATTTCGTTATTTTTTTGATTATGTAATTCTTACAGACACCCAAGCAACATGGGAAATCACGACCTAAAATCTTGAAACTATTATATATTTTTTCTTTAAATAATTATATTTCATTTATGCATTTTTATTTATTCAGAAAACATTTTATTGTATTTAAATTACAGGAAAAACAAATTCAAAAAATCTCGCAAAGATATATCGACGGTGTGATCAAAAAAAAAATAATTTAAGCCCAAAATTTATTTAGCCTTTGACCCAAAAGTAGCTCAATACCAGCCGGACTGTTGGTCTAGATTTTAGAATAAAATTAGAAAAATAACATAATCCCTGCCAACACCTTCACTTACAGTCATATACTCCATTTCAGGCTTTTTAATTTTTGGAGCGGCAATACGAGGTTGCCTTCTCTTGACCGAGCACCCCTTCTTTAAACCCAAACAATCAGAAAAGCCGAAAAAAATTATCGCTTGTCAAATTCCTTTTGGACCAACACACCTAAAAGATCATATCTTATCCAATCCTTTCCAAAATTTCAAAAAGTAATACTTCAACGGATTTTTATATTTCAGCTGCTTCCAAGGCCTGCTCCCATGAGGCTTGTGCAAAACAGGGGCATCCATCAACACATAATTCTCAAAACCCAGTTCAATTGCTTTTTTTGAAATAAAGGTATCATACCAGTTTTTCGATTCGTCCAAATCCCGAAAATCGAATCTCTTCAATAATTCAAGAGAAAAAAGTGTACAGCAAAAGCTCAAACTCCTCTTGGTCTTGATAATGTCTTTCTTCACGCCCTTGAACTTCAAGTAAGGGAAATTCACGACACCTTCTTCGTCCACTGTCACAGAACCTACCAATCCGGTTTTTGGATGTCCATTCAAAAAATCCAATAATGTTTTAATCGTATCATACCGAACCACCACATCAGACTCCACCACCAGAAGGGGAACACCGGCGAGCAAAGCCTCCTGTTGAGCCAAATGAAGCACCAATTTATAATTTGGGGAAGGTGTCTGGGTGATCTCTTCCAAATTGACCAATTCATATCCGATCGATTCCCTATTTTCCTCCAAAGCCAGCTTGGTCTCCGCCGAGCTAAAATCATTGAAAATTTTATGGGTCAGGGCTACATTAGAACCAGAAATTGCTCTGGAAGTCTCCAAAGTTGTTTCAATGGAGTTTTTAACCGGTGTAATGACTAGGATTTTATGCGTTTTCAACAAATCGAAATTCAGATACAGAAAGATATTTATTTGATGTCAAGAAAAAAAGCCCTGGAGCTTTTGGCAACAGGGCTTTTTAGATCAATTTATTTTATGAAAATTTGGCCAGTGCATTTTTCATTCTGGTCAAAGCTTCTTTCAATTCTTCCTCAGATGCGGCATAGGATATTCTGACACAATTGGGTGCACCAAAGGCAGCCCCAGTCACTAGGGATACATTTGCTTTCTCCAACAGATACAGACAAAAATCATCGGCATCTTTGACCAGATACCCCTCGGCACTTTTGCCAAAGAATGCTGAAACATCCGGAAAGAAGTAAAATGCGCCTTCCGGAACATGCGTTTTGATTCCAGGAATCCCTCTCAATAAGCCCAAAACAAGATCTCTTCGGCTTAAATAGGCTTCCTCCATTTTTCGGGATGGCAATTGGTCTCCTGTAATGGCCGCCAATGCTGCCCTTTGGGCAATACCAGTGCCGCCCGAGGTAAACTGCCCCTGCATTTTTTCACACGCTTTTGCGATGAACAAAGGAGCACAAATATAACCTACTCTCCAGCCTGTCATGGCATATCCCTTTGAAAAACCATTTACAGTAATGGTCCTCTCAAACATGCCCGGAAATGACCCTATGCTGGAATGCTTTCCAGTGAAATTAATCAGTTCATAAATCTCATCCGCTATCACGAAAAGATCTTTTTTCTTTTTGACCACTTCGGCAATGGCTTCCAATTCTTCCTTGCTGAACACCGATCCTGTCGGGTTGCAGGGGGAGGAATAGATCACAGCCTTGGTCCTGTCAGTCAGCGCAGCTTCCAACTGGGTAGCTGTGGCTTTGAAATTGTTTTCCAAAGTCCCTTCTATCAACACAGGAACTCCACCTGCAAGCTTGATGATTTCTGCATAACTTACCCAATACGGCGAGAAAATAACAACTTCATCCCCTTCATTGAGCATACACATGAACACATTGGCTATGGAATGCTTGGCTCCGGTAGAAACAACGATATTTTCTGCTTTGGCTTCGGAAATCCCATTCTCTTCCCTCAGCTTTTTGGCGATGGCTTCCCTCAGGTCCTGATACCCGGCTACTGGTGAGTAGGAAAAATATTTCCCCTCATCGATGGCTGCTTTCGCTGCATCCTGAATATGCTGCGGGGTTTTAAAATCTGGCTCTCCAAGACTCAAACTGATGATATCAATACCCTGCATTTTGAGTTCACGGGATTTTTTTGCCATGGCCAGCGTAGCTGACTCTTCCATATTGATAATACGGTCGGATAGAATAGAATTCATTATAGTGGTTATTTTTTTTTAATGTGGCCAAAATTAAGGATTAGAATTATTAATTCTAAACTTATCAGCCGAATAGATTTCAAATTGCTAATTTCGCTTTAGAAATAATTGGCATTTATTCTTCGTTATGAAATACATGAAGACCCCTTTTCTACTTTTGTGTTTGGCTATTTTCGGAAGCACAACTGTTTTTGGCCAGGAAAAACAAATTCAGGAAAATACCGATCCAGACTCTTCAGGGATCGTTCAAGACCGACTTTTGCCTTCTTCCTTACCCCTACTCCTCTTTGATGACAAAGCGAAAGAGGAAAAAAAGAAAGCTGGGAAGAAAAAAATCAAGAAAAATATTTTTTTTGGCGAACGAACGACAAAAGGATTCACCAAACAAACCATAAGAAATCAAACCCAATATCAATTTTTCCATTTCACTACACAAAAAAGGATCGTGGATCCCTATATCAGGGATATTTTCTGGTTTGAAACCAAAGAAAAAACCATCAAAAACAAGGATTTTGATCCAACAAAGGGTTATTTGCTTCACGGTCCTTACGAAAAGATCATTGATGAACATGTAGTTGAAAAGGGAATGTTCTATTACGGTACCAAACATGGGACTTGGTTGGTGTATGACAACAAAAGCATTCTTGTGGACAAAGGTCACTATTCCGAAGGCTGGCCAAAAGATTCCCGAGTGACATATTATACAGGAGACAATAAAAAAATCGAGAAAATCATCCCAGTGGAATACGCCTTATTTGAAGGGAATTTTTTCCATTTTTATGAAAATGGGCAAATTGCGGTGACAGGCGAATTTCGATTTGGTGAAAAAATTGGGTTGTGGACGGAATATTGGGATACCAAAAACACCAAGGCACTTCGCAAAAGGGAAATTGTGTACCAAGAGCGACCTTTGACGAAAAATTATAGACCTTTCATCAGGGCGGAATGGGACAAGGAGGGAAACCTTGTCTACAGAAATGAGCGTCAAAACGAATAATGTGCATTGCTTTTATCAGTACCTATCCATTTTCATATTTTTTTTATTGGAATCATGTATCATACAAACCCTATAATTTTAATAGACAATTGAGTGAAAAACTGATTTTTTTTTTATATTTGTCATACTAATTATTTGTATGACACAGGAACAGTTTGGTAAGTATTCTTTTCTTTTGGATAGGACAGCGCGAAAAGTGAAACAATATGCACAACAAAAATTCAAGAATGGGGATTTTGATGTGACAGTGGATCAATGGTTGATTCTGAAAAATCTTTCAGAAAATGAACTGCTTAGCCAGACAGAATTGGCACAATTGGTTTTCAAAGACCAACCAACATTGACAAGAATAATTGACATTCTTTGCAAAAAGGGATATGTAGAGAGGATCCCACATCCACAAGACAGGAGAAGTTTCCATCTCCATCTGACCGAAACGGGCATCCGAAAAGTTTCCCAACTCAAACCCCAAGTGGCTACAATTCGGGAAAAAGCTTGGGAAAATTTAAACAGTTCCGATTTTGAAGAATTCAAGCGGATCTTGAACACGATTTATTCCAACCTTGAAAAGAATCCCTAGAGGTTAAAAAAAATAGTTGCCACACGAATTATATTTGCACAAACAATTGAAAAAAACATTGGTTTAACCAATTAAACACTGATAGATCATGATTACAACTGACATTTGTATTATCGGAGCCGGTCCTGTTGGATTATTTGCAGTATTTGAAGCTGGATTGTTGAAGATGCGTTGCCATCTGATCGATGCCTTGCCCCAAGTAGGCGGACAACTTTCAGAAATTTATCCGCAAAAGCCCATTTACGATATCCCGGGATATCCTGAAGTTAAAGCACAGGAATTGGTGGACAATCTCATGAAACAGATCAAGCCATTTAATCCAACATTCAGTCTGGGAGAGCGGGTAGATCATCTTGCAAAACAATCTGATGGCTCCTATATCCTGACTACCAGTGACAAAAACCAGATTCATGCCCAGGTGATCGTAATTGCCGGAGGCTTGGGTTGCTTCGAACCACGCAAACCGGTTTTGGAAAACCTTGAGCGCTTTGAGGGCAAAGGAGTGACCTACATGGTGAAAAACCCCGAGACTTTCAGAGACAAGAAAGTTGTCTTGGCAGGTGGGGGCGATTCTGCTTTGGATTGGGCCATCTTTCTTTCCAACGTAGCTGAAAAAGTTACCCTTGTACACAGAAACGAAACATTTAGAGGTGCACCTGATTCCGCGGCAAAGGTCTTTGACCTCGCCAACCGTGGTAAAATCGACTTGATTCTTTCTGCAAATTTGAAAGAACTCGGTGGAAATGGTCATTTGAGCCAAATCACACTGGAAGGAAAAGGCAAAGAAGAGATTAAGATAGATACAGATTATTTGATTGCCCTGTTTGGGTTGAGCCCAAAGCTTGGACCAATTGGGGAATGGGGACTCAGTGTGGACAAAAATGCCATCGAAGTGGATACCCGTGATTATTCCACGAATATCGAGCGGATATATGCCATCGGGGATATCAACACCTATCCAGGAAAACTTAAATTGATTCTTTGTGGATTTCACGAAGCAGCGATCATGATGCATTCGGCTTTCAAATTCGTATACCCAGATCAAAAATTGAGCTTCAAATACACAACTGTAAATGGCGTTAATGCATTTTAATATTACATTTGTGGTATGGTGAAATTTACTGTAGAAGACCACGATGGAAATCGTGAGACAATAGAAGCTCCAGATGACATGGGCTTGAGCCTGATGGAAATCTTGAAAGCCTCAGAATATCCAGTTTTGGCTACTTGTGGCGGAATGGCACTTTGTGCAACCTGTCATGTGGAGATAATGGAAGGACAGGCTGAACTTGGAGAAGCCTCCGATGTTGAATTGGACCAATTGGAAAATCTTCCTGAATACTTCCCTACGAGCAGGTTGGCTTGTCAAGTCAGGATAGGACCGATATTGGAAGGTGCTGTCATCAAATTAAGAGGAGAAGACAATTAAATTTATTCAATACAATTCTTCCCTGGACAAGGTAGATCTTGGTAAAAAATCTTACTGATCGAAATTGTCCAGGGATTATTTTTTTATTTTTTCCTGAAAAGTTTCGCTACGATTTTACCAAATTCGTCGATACGTTCCACACTATTGATCAACGGATTCAAAATTGAACTTCCTCCATAAGAGACTATCCCGCTATCCTCGCTTTCAAGCTGCATGGGATAAACCAGTATATAATTGTTTTTATTGAAATACTTATTCAAATATTTTGGCAACTTGTTCATGACGGGTGTAAAAGAAACCCCGTTCTTTCTGCTCAAAATCATGACCAAAGCATTGTTTTCCTTAAGATCCCTGGAGATGATGAGAATCTCCTCCCAATCTGAAAACTCAATAAAAGCCGCTTCAATGGTGAATTTTTTATTGATTTGCTGAATATAATCAAGGGTCTCGGCAGACCCATAAAAAACCAGTTTTGCACCTGTATTTCTTCCGATATTCCACATCCGCAAGAGCCAGAAAGGGAAGCCCATTTCCCTTTCGCCATTTTCAGGAATGACGACCAAGTATCTCTCAATGGTATTAATGGGTTGAAGATTCTTGTAAATAAGGGTCGTCACATTGCATTTTCGAAGAATTCCTTCAGTAAGATTACCAAGGTAAGAATCAGAAATCCCACCCTGCTTGTGAAGACCAAGTATGATGTCTGTCGCTTTGTTTTCCTTCACTACGTTGGTTATTCCATTGACAATGTCGGAATCATACCGTATGAGTTCTGTAAGAATATTGTCCGTAGCCGCAGCACTAACGCTGGCTTTTTGAAGGAGTTTCTTGGCAAACTTCTCCTTGCTTTCATCCTTGGAATCAGAAGGAACAATATTTAAGGCGATGAGGGAATTCTTGGTAGACTTGCTTTTGATGGTCACCCCCAGTTGGATCAATTCCTCAATATTCTCGGGATAACTGAGTGGAATAAGAATTTTATCCTGAGGATCGACATTTTCATCCTGCTCACCGGCAGCACTTTCTTCCTCCAATGCCAATTTGGTAGCCCCTTTTTGAGCCACAAAGGACGCATGCGTGCAAGTTACCAAAATCATCAATATAGTGCCGTTAAGGACACTTTCCCCAAGCAAACGGATAGGTTCTCCTGTTTCTGTTTCCCCGACAATAATATTGTACCCCACCAAGACTGCAGCCAAGGTAGCTGCAGCTTGTGCATTGCTCAATCCAAAAATCACATCTCGCTGGGCTGAAGAAAATTTAAAGGTCTTTTGCGTAAAATATGCAGCAAGGAATTTCGACACTGTGGCGATGATCGTCATGGTGACGGCTACATAGATGGTATTGAGGTCGTTGAAAAAGACCCTATAGTCAATCAGCATGCCCACCCCAATCAGGAAAAAAGGGATAAACAAGGCATTCCCGACAAACTCAATCCGATTCATCAGCGGGGAAGTATGTGGAATCAATCTGTTCAATGCCAATCCTGCAAGGAAAGCGCCGATGATCGCTTCGATCCCTGCAGCTTCGGCCAAAAAAGCACCCAAAAACACCAATCCCAAAACAAAAACATATTGGGAAACATTGTCATCCACCCTTTTGAAAAACCATCTTCCCAACAATGGGAAAATAAAAATCACTATTGAGGCGAACACGATCACCGAGATCACCAACCTGATCCAAAAATCATTTGTCAATTCACCCTTTGACATCCCCGCTATTACGGCCAATACCAAAAGGGCAAGTGTGTCTGTGATCATCGTCCCACCCACAGTGATATTTACAGCCTTATTTTTGGCTACTCCCATTTTACTGATGATTGGATAGGCGATAAGGGTATGGGAGGCAAACATACTTGCCAGCAAAACGGAGGTGATCAAACTGAAATCCAAGATATAAATCCCCGCAAGAATCCCAAGCGTCATGGGTATCAAGAAGGTATACAATCCAAAAACAATGCTTTTCCTGCTATTCTTTTTAAAATCCGCAAGATCAATTTCCAGACCAGCCAAGAACATGATGTACAAGAGCCCTACTGTTCCAAACAAGATAACACTACTGTCCCGCTCCAATAAATTAAATCCATTTGGACCAATAATAGCGCCAGCGATAATCAATCCGATCAGCTGAGGGATTTTAACTTTATTCAATAAAATGGGAGCAAAAAGAATAATGAACAGGATGCTCGTAAAAATCAGAACAGGATTACCCCAAGGCAAGGAGAAATTTAAATCGGCACCTAATATCATATTGGTTTTATAAAGGTTTTACGGATTTACCGATTTTAATTTTAGTCAAGGATAATAGAATCAAATTGGGTAAATATAATTGATTCTCCTTGTACATTCACAAAGAAAAAATTCAGGTCCGAAATAAGGCTTTTATAATTTTAGCCCTACCGAAAGTTCAAGTCCCACATCTTCTCCGAGGAGTTGGTTGATTTGCATTTTTATTTTTTGAAGTTCGTCTTGGTCCAAGGGTTTTTCGGACACCAAAGTTAGGGAAAGTCTTAATGGATTTAACTGGATAATTCTAATATCCCTCAAGACCCCTTGCGTAAGTTCCTTCCCACTTAAATTTTGGATGATCCTATTTTCTTTTACCATTTTGGAAAAACCAAAAGCCAAGGGAGCACTGATCATGGCCACAAACATCAAAGAAATAAACAATCCTTTTCGCGCCAACCTGAATGGACTGAATCCCAAAAACAGGAAGGTAACCGCTCCGGCAAGTACCATTCCGGCCAAGTTGGTCCCCAAAAGCAAAAGTGCTCCCCAGAATACCGACCATTCTCCCCAACCCAAACCTATTCCTGAAACTGCAAGGGGCGGGACCAAAGCCACAGCGATTGCCACACCTGCCAGCGTTTTGGCTATTTCTTTTTTGGCATGTGCATAAGCTCCTGCGATCCCAGATCCAGCAGCCACTCCCAAATCCAATAGATTTGGCCGTATTCTGGCCACAATCTCGGAGTTCATGCTGTTTAAAGGCGTCAGCCAGGTGATCAAAACCGCAAACACATATCCAATCAGCATCCCAAAACCAATTGCTTTTAAGCTGTCTTTAATCAATTGCTCATCTTGCCTTAAAACCCCCATGGACAAGGAAACAATAGGAGACATCAATGGCGCCAAAATCATGGCACCGATGATGACAGGGGAGGAATTCCCGAAAAGCCCAAATGTGGCAATCAGCGTAGAGAGCGCCATCAACACCAGAAAACTTGATGTGGTCTTTGAATTTTCTCGGAGAATGGAAAAAAGCCATTTAAACTCCTCGGTCGTTGCATGATTGGTCAAAGGCAGGTATCTCCCCAAAAGCCCCTCTCTCAATTCTCCTTGAGGCAAACTTTTTGTCTTGAAAACTTTGGCACTATTGACCAATTCATCCGTTTTCAAATGAATACCAGGCACGATGGACAAAACCTTTGGTACGACCATCAACTCAATCTCTTTAGCCGACATCAAGGTATCATCCAAAGAAAAATTTATCGGTTCTGGACTGGAAATAAGCATCCTGTCCGTTTTGATCAAAGAGGCAAAAGGCGGCATGCTCTCACTCTTTGAAATTTGGAAAAGGCCGATCACAGAAAACTGAATCATTTCCCCGACACTTCTCGGGGACAAGACCAAATTGTGCATCAAGCCATCATTCACGAAAGAATCTTCCAAAATCCTCCTGGACAGCAAAGTGCTTTTCCCATGTTGGACGGTGAGAATACCCAGCGCTGCGGTTTCCAATGGCTTTCCCCTCAATTCTCCCTTTTCATTGGACCAATCCAAAAAATACCGATGCAAACGCACTCTTTTAAACATCTTGAAAAAATTCCCGATTTTTTCAAAGAAACGTTTGAAGGTATTTTCGGTAAGCGATCCATACATGAGACTCAATGTATTCCCGATAACCAAAGTATTGAAAACAGGGATTCCATTGGCATATAAAACATCCACATCCAAGACCTCCTCGGTTTTCAAAATGTTGTCCACTGCTTCCTCCAATTTTTCGGAAATCCCAAATCCCTGTCGGGCATGCTTCATTTTTGGATGGGGTAAAAACCCGATCTTATAATGGCTTTCGGTTACAAATGGCAGGAATTCCTTGAGTTGGTCATCCGATAGATAACATACCAAAAAATCCTCTTCACTGAAGCCAAATGATTTGAAATTTTTATAAGCAATGCCTGATTTCAGTTGACTGCCGAATAAAGGGATTACTCCCTCCCGGACTTCATTTTCCAATTGATCATCATAGATCAAAATTATCCTTTTCATAAAAAACAGGTATTAAGGGAAAAATCAAGGTTTTCCAATTGGGTAAAGGTTTTTTAAAATTGCCTGACATCATTGAAATGATAGGGAATATTATCTTACGCAAGCTTTATTCCGCCATAAGTTTATTCAATATCTCGATCGCTGCTTTGGTGAGGACAGTTCCCGGGCCAAAAATAGCTGCAACTCCTGCCTCATGAAGAAATGCATAATCCTTGGGAGGGATCACTCCTCCGGCAATCACCATGATGTCCTCCCTGCCCAGTTTTTTCAATTCCGAAATCAATTGGGGGATCAAGGTTTTGTGGCCTGCTGCCAATGAAGAAGCTCCTACCATGTGAACATCATTTTCCACTGCCTGTACCGCTACCTCTTCTGGTGTCTGAAACAATGGCCCGATATCCACATCAAACCCCATGTCCGCAAATCCGGTGGCAATCACTTTTGCCCCACGGTCGTGTCCATCCTGTCCCATTTTGGCAACCATGATCCTTGGTCTTCTCCCCTCCAAGCTCGCAAATTTATCAGCCAACTCCTGGGCTTCCTTAAAACTTTTATCCTCTTTGGCTTCACTTGAATAAACTCCTGAAATAGATTTTATCGTAGCTTTGTGCCTTCCAAATGCATCTTCCATGGCGTCTGAGATTTCTCCTAAAGTAGCTCTTTTTCTGGCAGCGTCCACTGCCGCAGAAAGCAAGTTGCCCTCTCCGGATTTTGCGGCAAGCCTGATGGCATCCAATGCCAAGGTGACTGCTTCCGCATTCCTTTCTTTTTTCAATTCCTGAAGTCTTTCAATCTGGGAACTCCTCACGGAATCGTTGTCCACCTCCAAGATTTCAAATTCTGATGAATGCTCAGTTTGGTATCGGTTTACTCCTACGATGACATCCTTGCCACTGTCGATTCTTGCCTGCTTTCTCGCTGCCGCTTCTTCAATTCTCATCTTTGGAATCCCTGCTTCTATAGCTTTGGCCATTCCTCCCAATTCCTCCACTTCCTGGATTAATCCCCATGCTTTATCAACCAACTGGTCAGTCAGATATTCCAAATAATAAGAGCCGCCCCATGGATCCACCACTTTGCAGATGCCGGTTTCTTCCTGAAGGAATAGCTGCGTATTCCTGGCAATCCGTGCCGAAAAATCCGTCGGCAGTGCAATGGCTTCATCGAAGGAATTGGTATGCAGGGACTGTGTATGCCCCAATGCAGCTGCCAAGGCCTCTACTGTGGTCCTAGCCACATTATTGAATGCATCCTGCTCTGTCAATGACCATCCCGAAGTTTGACAATGGGTCCTGAGCATAGAGGATTTTGGATCTTTGGGATTGAATTGCTTGACGATTTTTGCCCAGAGCAATCTTCCCGCACGCAATTTTGCAATCTCCATGAAATGATTCATGCCGATGGCCCAAAAGAAAGACAGTCTCGGCGCAAAGTCATCGATATCCAAACCAGTGGAAATTCCCGTTCTCAAATATTCCAAGCCATCCGCCAGCGTATAGGCCAATTCCAGGTCTGCCGTAGCGCCAGCCTCCTGCATGTGGTAGCCAGAAATGGAGATGGAGTTGAATTTGGGCATGTACTTCGACGTATATTCGAAAATATCGGCAATGATTTTCATGGAGGCCAACGGCGGATAGATGTAGGTATTCCTTACCATAAATTCCTTCAAAATATCATTCTGTATCGTCCCCGTCAGTTGCTCAGGTTTCACGCCCTGCTCTTCTGCCGCTACGATATAAAAGGCCAATATTGGAATGACTGCCCCATTCATGGTCATGGAAACCGACATTTGATCCAAGGGAATCTGGTCAAACAAAATTTTCATATCCAGAACCGAATCAATGGCCACACCCGCTTTCCCCACATCTCCCACTACTCTTGGATGGTCAGAATCATATCCCCTGTGCGTGGCAAGATCGAAAGCAACAGAAAGTCCTTTTTGGCCTGCCTCCAAATTTCTTCTATAAAAGGCATTGGAAGCTTCAGCTGTCGAAAAGCCTGCATATTGGCGAATCGTCCAAGGTCTCAGGATATACATGGTCCCATAGGGGCCCCGAAGAAAAGGGCTTATTCCAGCTCCAAATCTCAAATGCTCCATTCCTTTAAGGTCTTTTTCCTCAAAAGCGGCGGGTACGCTGATCTTTTCTGGGGTCTGCCAATCGATGTCTTTCCATTCATCCGACTGGAAATCTCGGGTTGAAAAAGGTGACATTTTGCTGATATCCGGTCTCATCCTTGATTTTGGTTTGTTTTTTCTGCCAAAAGACTCTGTCTGGTGGACTTCAATTGATTTTCATCTTCGGGCATCCTTTTTATCCCTGGCACAGCATCAGAATCCTCCCGATTGACATATTTGTTCACCCCGATTTTGGTTTCTTCCTTCGTCACCAGCGCCAGCATTCTTTCACTCCGCGTTGCTTTGATTTCTTTCTGAAGGGTTAAATTTTGGTAAGCCATCCACCAACCCCCTTTTTGTTCCAAAAGCTCAATTTTATCTTTTGCTTTATAAAACAGGGAAGACATCAGGGAAGCCAAATAATAACTGCCCGAAACAGGGTCCAAAACCTTGTCCAGGTAACTTTCCTCCTTGAGAATGGAAGAAACATTCCTAGCCATTCTTTTGGAAAACTCATTAGGTGCACCCAAAGCCACATCATGTGCGAGGACATGCAGGGCATTGCTTCCGCCCAAAATCGCAGCCATTGCTTCGGTGGTGTTTCGCAAAATGTTGGATTGGACATCCTGTGTTGTTTTCGTCCAGAAACTGGTGTTGGCGAAAATGAAGATGGATTCAGGTGCAAGATTCACCTGATACAATGCAGCCAATTGGTGGATCAGGACCCTCAGCGTCCTCACTTTGGCGATTTCCATAAAATAATCCGATCCCACGGAACATTCCACCAACAGTTTTTCGAAAATCTCCTGAGGATTTCTTCCTCTTTCCGTCAGGCCATCCATCAACTCGATAAAAGCTGAAATACAAAAAGCCATTTCTTGAACGGCTGATCCGCCAGCATCGTGGTAGATGGCCGAATTCAATGAAAACACTTTGAATCTTGTGAAAGGAAGACCAAGTTCCAATAGGTTCTCAACAATATCCAGTATGCTCTCCTTATCATTTGATGCATTCAAGGCCTGTGCAAAGCCATCCCAAAGCAATCCTCCATGGATTTCTTTCTTTTCAAACCCATTGTCATTCGCCCAATCAAAAAATGCGGATAAGGCTTGATCGGGATTCTTTTTGGGACACAAAAAAAGCTGTATGTATTGAGGCAGCACATTTTGCAGAAGAACGTCCATGTTCTCGTTTCCTTCCAAAACCAGCAGGAGGCCATCTGCTCCATGTTGTAAGACTTCCAATATCTCGATATTTGCGGATTTTTCATCCACTACATCTATTCGAACCACATTGGACCAAACTCTGGGTGAAATACCTGGAATTTCAGGTTTGGGATTCACTTGGTTTTGATACTTCTTGGTCCATTCATGGGATTTAAAATCTTCTGACGTATAAAAAGGATCCAAAGAAAAGCCTTCCCTGGTTTTGGTCACAAGTGTTTTCTCGAAGTCTTTTCCTTTCAATTCCTGAATTGCCTGATTGATCCAATCCTGCTTGGTTGTGACAGGGAAATCACTGAATAATTTGTCTTTCATTTTCGGGTTTATATTTGGGTTGAAAAATATCCAAACACCATTGATGTAGAATTTTCCTTGATTTAAAAGATGATGGCTTATATTTGCAAAGTCAAAAATAAGGTTTTGAACATTCAAAACCGATTATTTCAAAGCATATTAAGACATGAGAATCCATCCTCTTTTCCTTCAATTATTTTTGATATTGGCTGTTGTCAGCCTATCCCAATGCAGCCCAAAGCTAACCAAAAACCATCAATCGGACTTTTTCGCAATCAGTGCCGCTGTAGAAAACCACCCCCAATTTGACAAAATCATCCTCCCCTACAAGGAAAGGCTTGACCTTGAAATGAATACCGTGATTGGTCAAACCGTAAAAGAACTCAACAAAGCGGGCAAAGGCGAAACGACGTTGGGAAACTTTGTGGCGGATATCCAGAAAGAATACGCGGAGGAAACATTTGGCTACCCGGTGGACATGTCGATCATCAACAACGGCGGGATGAGAAACATCCTCCCGGAAGGAAATATCACACTTCGAAATGTCTTTGAGCTTTCTCCGTTTGACAACTACTTATACATCCTGGAGCTCAAAGCAGATGATGTCAAAAAGCTGGCAAAATTCGCTGCAGAAAAAAAGATTTTAGGCATCAACGGGATGACAATAGCTACGGAAAACGATCTCCTCACCGAATTCACCGTGCAGGGGAAACCTGTGGAAGAAGGAAGAAACTACTTGCTGGCCATCAATGATTACCTTGCCAACGGAGGGGACCAGATGGAATTTTTGATTGATTTGCCAAGAAAAGAAGCTTCCGCGATCTTACTGCGGGATTTTATTCTGGAAAAAATAAAAGAAAAAACAGCCAAAGGAATCAAGCTCGATGCTGAAATCGAAGGCAGGCAAAAATTCAAATAAATGGAAAGGAGAGATTTTCTTAAAAGAAGCATTTTAACCGGGGCTGGCATCAGCCTTGGTGGCAGTTTGATGGCGGCGGCGATTCCTTCTCCAGCAAGAAGCAGGAAAATAACCATTCTGCATACCAACGACATCCATTCAAGGATTGAGCCTTTCCCCAATGATGGTGGACGAAATGCAAATCAAGGAGGGATGACCAAACTAGCTTCTGTCATTCAAAAGATCCGTCGGGAAGAAGACAACATACTGCTTTTGGATGCCGGCGACATCTTTCAGGGAACCCCCTATTTCAATTTTTATGGGGGAGAACTTGAGCTTCGGCTCATGAACGAGATAGGATATGACGCTTCCACCTTGGGAAACCATGAGTTTGACAATGGCATGAAAGGAATTCTAGATCAAATCCCGAATGCAGGATTCGGTTTTATTTCCTCGAATTATGATTTCAGCCAAACCATCCTCAACAATGTTTTTTTACCCTACAAAATTTTTAGAAAAAGCGGGATAAAAATCGGTGTTTTTGGTGTGGGCATTGAATTGCAGGGATTGGTGGCATCAAAAAATTATGGAGACACCAAATATCTTGACCCAGTGACTGTTTCCCGGGAAATGGTTCAGGAATTGAAATCGAAAAATTGTGACCTGATCATTTG
>NZ_JAUSPP010000051.1:0-31668 GCF_030656585.1 Rhodonellum sp. | reverse complement strand
GTCGAGATATTGACCCATTTGGATGAGTCTGCACTGGACATCAAAGATCTCAAATATTTCTCCAACCAAATCCCGGATTTTGAAGACCGCATTTTCTTGAGCGGCGAAATCAAAGGAACAGTTGATGATCTTTCCTCAGATGAGTTGCTTATCCGATTCGGCAAGAAAAGTGCACTTTTCGGGAAGTTCATCATCGATGGATTGCCAAACATAGACAGCACATTTTTCCAAATGTCCCTTCTCAATTCCGTTTTGAGCAGCGAAGACCTTGCCCCCTACATCAGCGAAGAGGCCATTCGGGAAATTGATAAATTCCGAGACATCCGATTTGACACGGATTTCAACGGCTACCTCAGCAATTTTATGGCCAATGGGAATTTCAGAACAAGCATCGGGACTATTATCGGCAGATTGAATTACAAATTGGTCAGGAATCAGCCCAGCTATAACGGTAGGGTGGAATTGAAAAATCTGGATCTGGGAATTCTCATGGAAGATCCCGAAACCTTCCAAAAAGTGTCCATGACAGGTTCGGTCAAGGGAACCGGACTTTCCCTGGAAACCTTCATGGTCCAAGTAGACGCAAATATCAAAAGTGCGGGTATTAATCAGTATGATTTCAAAAACATTACCACAAATGCTACCTTTGGAAAGGATTTGTTTAAAGGCAGAATGAAGGTCAACGACCCCAATCTAAAAGCTGAAATCGATGGGGTTTTGGATTTGAGGGAAGGAAAGGATTCTATCAGAATGATGACCAGGATCGACACCGCATTTCTTAGGGAAATCAACCTGATGGACAAGGAAGGTTTTGTCAGTGGAAACATCGAGCTGGACACAAAGGGTCTGACGCTTGACAATATCGAAGGAATTGCGAGGTTCAGCGACATCCTGCTAAGCTATGAGGGCAAGAATCTCAATATTGATAATTTTTTCTTCCAGTCACTTTTCACGGATGAATCCAGGTTGATTTCTCTCAATTCCGATTTACTGGTGGCCGGTATCTCCGGAAATTTTAAAGTGAAGGAACTTGCAGTAGATGTTGAAAGATTGGGCAGACAATACATCGCCATCCTTACCAATACGACAGAAGACCCAACATTGCTTTCCAACGCTGGTGGATCAGATCCCTACCAAATTGACATCAACCTCAATTTTATTGACATCAATCCCATCATCAACCTTTTTGAGCCGAGTACCACCATTTCAAAAAACACGATTATCGAAGGCGCTTTTTACAACAATGAGGAAAACATCATTTTCAATCTTTTCACAGGTATAGATTCCATCTACTACAACGGGAATTATCTTTTTGACACCAACCTCGATTTCAATACCTCAAAAATGAGCTTGAACAATGAAGTCTTGGCTTCCTTCTATATTTTTTCAAAAAAACAAATCCTGAAATCGGGACTGACTTTTAACAATTTGGCCATGGAAGCCATTTGGGATGAATCCAAAATAGATTTGAGCATCAATCAGGATCAATTTGCATCCAACAGCTATATCAAGCTAAAAAGTGAAATCGAATTGTTCCGAGACCACACCTCGATCGTCATGCTGCCGTCGGAATTGAAAATATTGGAGAAGACTTGGAGTTTTGAAGGTGATAACCAAATTTACCTGACAGACGGATTGATCCAATTTGAAAACATCAAGCTTTTCAACGAAGATCAGTTTGTCGCAATCAACGGGAAAATCACCGCTAACCCAGAAGACATTCTTTCCTTGGACATCCATGAACTCAAAATGGATTTTCTAAACACCCTCAGTTTGCAGGAGTATGAAGGTACCGCAAATGGCCTTTTTGCCTTTAATAATTTTTATGAAAAAATAGGGGTAAATGGGAATCTAAACATTGATAATCTATTGATCAATAATTTTCTCATCGGAGATATAGAAGCGGGGACGTATTTGGAAGAAGACCTCATCAATCTGGAATTGAGCAATTTAAGGGATGGAATAAAGATAATTGAGATCAATGGCTCACTGGGAAGAAAAGATGAAGAACTTGCCTTGAAAGCAAAATTGAATAATGCCAACCTTTCTGTTCTGGAGCCTTTTCTTTCCACATACCTTACCCAAATGGGAGGCACTGTAAGTGGGGAATTTGCGGTGGAAGGCTCATTGAATGCACCCGTGGTGTTGGGTACTGGAAGGTTGACAGGCGGAACTACTCGGATCAACTATCTCAATACATTCTATACCATAGACGGAAACATCGTTTTTTCACCAAATGAAATTAGCTTTAAAGAGTTGATTTTGAAGGATATCAATGGAAACCGGAATAGAATGAGAGGAGGAATCGTTCATGATGGATTCAAAAATTTCATTCTGGACATCTCTTCCAATCTGGAAAACTTCCAAGTGTTGAATACCAGTAGCAAAGACAATGAGCTCTTTTACGGGACAGCTTTTGTAACTGGAACCTTGGATATATTCGGCGCGGCAAACAACCTGGATCTAAATGCCAGAACCACCACCAATCCAAATACGCGTATTTACATTCCTTTGGGATCAAGTTCGGTTCAAGCCCAAGAGGATTATATCAATATCATCAATATTCGTGATACGACAAGGACCATTTCCTTTGAGGAATCTGTACAAAAACTCGCCATCAACAATGTGAGAATGAATTTCAATTTGGATGTCACCCCAGATGCCTACACGGAAATCCAAATAGATCCCAGAACAGGTGAAAACATTCAGGGAAGGGGTCGTGGGCTATTGAACCTCAATATTGACACCCAAGGCAATTTTTCCATGTCGGGGAATTACGAGATCACAGAAGCCAAATACAATTTCTCTCTCTACAACATTATCAAGAGAGAATTTATCGTGCAGCCTGGTGGAAGGATTTCCTGGTTTGGGGATCCTTATGAAGGCGTGATGGATCTCAAAGCCATCTACCAAGAAAGTGTTTCTCTCCAGAACCTGCAAGCTGGCGCCACAGGCTCGCAGCTGGAAGACCCACAAATGAGACGAAGATGGCCCGTGAAAGTCATCATGGACTTGAAGGGGAAAATCCTTTCACCCGATATTGCTTTTGACTTTGATTTTTCCGGATTTCCAGAGGGAAACATCCAAACATACATCTCTGCCTTCAGAAATCGCATCGCAAATGATGAACAGGAAAAAAACAGACAGGTATTTTCCGTGATCATGATGCGCTCCTTTTCACCAGAGGGCCAGTTCAGTGGTGTCAGTAGCTTGGCCACTTCCAACCTAAGCCAGCTGTTGTCTTCCCAGCTCAATAATTTTATCGCCCAGGTGGATCAAAACCTGGAAGTGGATATCGATTTGGCCACATTGGACCAAAGCGCTCTGGAAACTTTTCAGCTGCGAGTTGCCTATACATTTCTGGAGGGGCGGCTTCGGGTGATGCGGGATGGTGGATTCACGGATTTACAAGGCAATGCAGACCTGAACAGCATCGCTGGAGATTGGCAAGCTGAATACCTCTTGACCGAAGATGGTAGGTACAGATTGCGGATTTACAACAGAAATAACTTCAATACTTTCACCTCACTCTCCCTATCGAGAAATGTGGCCACCTATGGCATGTCGATTTCTCAAAACCTTTCCTTTAGTTCTTTCAGGGAGCTATTTGAAAAAATACGGAACAGGGACAAGGACAAACTTCGCATCAATGACACGGATGATTTTTTAAGGTACCAAGATGGAAATCAGTTGAATTGGACGCCGATTCCCCTCAAGGAACTGGACAAACGCGTCAATGTATTGGACCGTCCAATGGATTCCCAAAATGAATTTATCAGAAAAGAAGAACAGGATTGAAACAATTCCAGATTTCAATCATTACAATAGGTATAATTTAAGCGCAAGAAATGGAAAAAATCAACATCTTCTGGTTTAGAAGAGACCTCAGATTGGAGGACAATACGGGCTTGTACTATGCCTATACCCAAGAAAAAAATGTGCTTCCTCTTTTCATTTTTGACAAAAACATCCTGGACAAACTCGAAGACAAAAAGGATGCTCGTGTAGAGTTCATTCACAATCAAGTCACCAAGATCAGTAGGGAACTGGAAGCTTTTGACAGTTCCATTTTGGTAAAATATGGGAAACCGGAAGAAATTTTCCGAGCCCTATTGGAAGAATATGAAATTCAATCGGTCTATACCAATAGAGATTATGAGCCCTATGCCAAGGAAAGAGACTCGCAAATAGAAGAAATACTGAATGTGAAGGAAATTCCGTTTTTGGATTTCAAGGATCAGGTAATCTTCGAAAAAGATGAGATCCAAAATGGTTCTGGAGGTTTTTACAAGGTTTTCACCCCATACAGCAGGGTTTGGAAAAGCAAATTCCAAGCTGCCAAAATCAAAACGGTCAGTCTTGATAAGGAAAAAAACACTTTCTTCGCCACTCCCCCGCTCCACATAATTGGCTTGGAAGAAATGGGTTTTGAAAAGACGGACATTAACATCCCTGATTTGGAAATCGACAAACCCTTGATCCAGAAATATGATGAAATCCGAAATTTCCCAGCCATCAGAGGGACGAGCAGATTGGGGATCCATTTGAGGTTTGGCACCATCAGTGTACGGAAATTGGCTTTGGAAGCCACCCAACTCAATGAAACGTTCCTCAATGAATTGATTTGGCGGGAATTTTACATGATGATCCTGTCTCACAATCCAGCGGTGGTGGATAAAGCCTTCAAACCACAATACGATACAATCCCTTGGAGGAACGATGAAGAAGACTTCCAAAAGTGGTGCAACGGAAAAACAGGATATCCTATCGTAGATGCCGGAATGCGGGAACTAAATACCACCGGTTTTATGCACAATAGGGTTCGAATGATCGTGGCAAGCTTTCTGACGAAGCACTTGCTGATAGACTGGAGATGGGGAGAAGCCTATTTTGCACAGAAGTTGTTGGATTTTGAATTATCTTCGAACAATGGGGGTTGGCAATGGGCGGCAGGAACGGGGACAGATGCCCAGCCCTACTTCAGGGTCTTCAATCCCGAATCCCAGACGGAGAAATTCGACAAAGAAAAAAAATACATCAAAAAATGGGTTCCCGAGTTCGGGACATCCCAATATCCAAAGCCAATGGTGGACCATAAATTCGCCAGAGAAAGGGCTTTGGAAACATACAAAAAAGCATTGAATTCATGAATATAGGAGACAAAGTACGTTTATTGCATGGCAATGAAGAAGGAGTGATCACCAAGATTTCTTCCGGTGGAAGGATAGAAATTGAGATCGAGGACGGCTTCAGGATCCCAGCCATGAGAAATGAGGTCGTCGTCGTCTCTGCTTCCGAAAAACAATACTTTGGCGAAGGAAAAAGCACAGAAACCCCAATACTCACCGGAAGTCAAAAAACCTTTGCTGACAAAAACGAAGGATTATTTTTATGTTATCTCCCCATCAATGACAAAGACCACAGCATCTATTTGGTAAATACCAGCAAAAGAGACTATTTGGTGATGATATCGGAAGTATTCGGGGAAAATTGCAAGACACTTTTAGCTGGGGATTTGAAAGCCAAAAGCACCAAGAAGGTTTCCGAAAAATCCATTGTCGATTTTGAGGATTGGCCGGATCTGCTTGCCCAGTTTTTTCCGATCCATCCAAGAACCGAAAAAACACAACCCTCTTTCGAGCGGAAAATGAAATTCAAAGCCTCGGCCTTTTTCAAGAGCAAAGGTAGGGCACCTATTTTGGACAAAAACGGGTATGTGTTCTCCATGAGCGACCAGGTGAAGGACATTGACATCAAAAAACTCAATGAAGAATTACAAGCCGACTCCAACAGTTCTGTCCCTCCACAAGTCTACCAAAGGCCCGCCAAGGAAATCGACCTTCATATCGAAGCCTTGACTCCCGATCATAGCAAAATGAGTAACGGGGAAATGGTCCGACTTCAAATGGAAACTTTCGAAAAAAACCTGAACTATGCCATCGCTTCAGGAATGGATGAAATTTCCTTTATCCATGGCATCGGAAATGGGGTATTGAGAAAAGAAATCCACAAGTATCTAAGCCAACTGGAAAATATTAAGTACTTTCAGGATACACAAAAAAGCCGTTTTGGATACGGTGCTACCTTGGTCAGAATCTCATAAGTCATGCAAGGCAAAGTCTCCCCTATTTTCCGTCTCTTCCATCAACAATTCGAGGAGGCAAAGCAGAACCACGCTGCCTTAGGCAAACAATTCAGAAGTAAAAAGGCCATTGAGTTGGAACAGAAATTTATCTTTCTGGAAATTTATCTGAATCTCTTGTCAAGAATCCATTTCAATGAGGACAAACTTAAATTCCAGGTGTTTTCCCCATTCAAAGGGATCTTTAAAAATCTCAAAAAGGTAAAACATCTAAAATCGGTATTGAACCAATTGATTGAGGTGAGGTCTAAGGGAAACATCACCTACAACTCCTACGAAAAACATCTTGCGGAACAAAAAAAGGAGCTTTTTACCGAAGGGTTTGACCTTGTAGTCAGTTCTCCGCTTCATATTTGGGAGGATCTATATCAGGAAGTTTACCAGTGGAGCAAAGGCTTGAAACCCTTGATGATCAATACAGCCATCACTCAAATCATCAATGAAGAGCTGGAATTTTTCCACCTAGACAACAAGTCCAAACTCGACAGTAAAGCCCTAAAAGACATTTATGAAGGCTTACGGGTGATTATCGCACTGGAAAATCTAAGGATTGAATCCGGTTTCAACACCATCTTTGTCACTGATGTACACACACAAATGCAGGAACTCCAGCATTCCCTGCATCAATGGTATCAAAATCATCTCTTCATCCAGCACCTTTCATTTTTTCTGAGAGAAAAAGAAAACATCCCGAAAAAATACATCGATTTACTGGCTTCCTTAAAGTCCAACAAAAAAAAGTTTACAGCCAAGGTGGAAGATCAATGCAAGCACCTTTTTGATCGGATATTGGCATAATTCTTTTGCTTTTAAGGCTGGTGAAAAATTCGCTACATTCTAAATCAGAATTTAGGGTGTCTACATGGGTTGTACCTTATAAAAATGCTGGTTTCCTCAAACACTTAAAAACAAAAAACCAGGGCTCAAATCTATTGAGCCCTGGTTTTTTAAGAATTTTTAGAATTGCGTATTTTTGATTCTCTTGAATCCGAAACATGCATTTGGTCACCTGATGGGATTGAAACCCCATGGACATCAGACTGTTTGGAAAACAAGGCGTATTACCGATCTGGTGAAGTCAAAAATTGTAAACAAAGACTGATTACTCGTTATTTTCTGACTAGATAGAATTGGCAATGCATAAGACGGGTTGAATCAAGAACCTAAATCAATTCCAATGCCGCAGCAATGTCTTTTTTGAGATCGTCAACATCTTCGATGCCTACGCTCAAACGGATCAAGGAGTCCACCAAGCCCACTTTTTCCCTTTCTTCTTTTGGAATACTTGCATGCGTCATGGAAGCGGGATGGCCACAAAGGGACTCCACACCACCAAGAGACTCAGCCAAGGCAAAATAATGGAGATTTTCCAGAATTGTGATGGCGTCTTCTATTTTGTTGCCTATCAGCGTGAATGAGATCATTCCCCCAAAATCCCGCATTTGCTTTTTGGCGATGTGGTGGTTGGGATGGTCTTCGAAACCTGGCCAATAGACCTTTTCAACTTTTGGATGATTTTTAAGATAAGCCGCGATGGTTTTCCCATTTTGGCAATGTCTTTCCATTCTGATGTGCAAGGTTTTGATTCCCCTCAATACTAAGAAGCAATCCTGAGGCCCTGGAGTCGCACCGCAGGCGTTCTGAATAAATGCCAATTGCTCGGCTAGTTTGTCATCATTGACCACGATGGCACCCATCACTACGTCAGAGTGTCCTCCAAGATATTTGGTCACGGAGTGCATGACCAAGTCTGCGCCCATATCGAGTGGGTTTTGCAGGAAAGGTGTTGCAAATGTATTGTCCACACCGAAAAGAATGCCATGCTTCTTTGCCAAATCTCCCACTGCCTGAATGTCAATGATATTCATCATGGGGTTGGTGGGCGTTTCTGCCCAGATCAATTTTGTGTTGGCATTGATGTGCGCGGCGATGTTTTCAGTATTGTCCATGGACACAAAATGAAATTTGATCCCGTATCTTTCAAATACCTTGGTAAAAATCCGGTAGCTTCCACCATACAAATCATTGGTACTGATGACTTCATCACCTGGATTGAGCAATTTGATGATGGCATCTATTGCTCCCAAACCAGAGGAAAAGCAAAGTCCGTGTTTCCCATTTTCCAAAGCTGCCAAATTGTTTTGCAAGGCTGTCCGAGTAGGATTGTGGGTTCTGGAATATTCATATCCCTTATGGCCACCGGGGGTGGTTTGCACATAAGTAGAGGTTTGGTATATAGGGGTCATAATGGCTCCCGTGGTAGGATCGGGTTCGACCCCTGCATGTATTGCTTTTGTTCCGAATTTCATATCTGGATTTAAAATGTTAAGATTGACCTTTTTATTTCAGCGAAAATTGTATGTTGAGACTTATTTAAGGTCATCATGTAGGGTGTTGATTCTTGAACAATAAATACACCAAAGAAATCCATATTTGGGTGAAATATCACAAATTACTTTAGAGCCTTACCGGTGAATTGGTTTTATTTGCAGCACCATTCGCCAAATATGAAAAAAAACCAAGGCATTTTCAAGGGATTGAAAAAGATCGGAAAGAATAATCCCCTAATGGTATTTGCCTTTATTTGGGTGGCCATTGTCCCTTCTTTGGGCAGTATCCTATTGGTCCCTTTTTTCATCACAAACACCACTTTTTTTCAGCAACTGGATTTTTCATCTCCCGAGACTTGGTTCTTGTATTTGATCCCCTGTGCCATCCTTATGGCTTTTGCGTTTATGCCGACGACACTCTTGGCCGGGCTCACTGGTTTCATATTGGGTTGGAAAGCCCTTTTGTTGCTTATCCTTTCTTATACCTTGGCCACACTTTTTGGTTATGGTTTGGGTAAAAAAATGGACAAAAACAGTTTGGATATCCTGTTGGGGGAATATCCTCGGGCCAAAGCCTTGGTGGAAAACAAAAAGGGGAAAATGGGGGAATTGATTTTCTTCGTTAGGCTGAGTCCTATCATCCCTTTTGCATTTTCCAATCTGTTGTTTGCCCTGTTGGATACTGGCTGGAAACGTGTGGTGCTATTTGGCTTTATTGGCATGCTTCCCCGCACTTTATTGGCATTTGGCTCTGGAGTATTGGCAGATTCCATCTACACTGCCATCCGCCAGGGAGGAAATGCCTTCAACTGGGCGCTGATCATTGGCTTGATCCTTTTGAGTTTGTGGGGGATTGCCCGGTTTTTCAAAAGCAAATGATCGCTATCTAAGCAAATACATTTTCCCATAACCTTGTTTGAAACCCTTATCTCCTGCCGTGGCCCTTGGCTCCATAAATTGACCATCCTTGCGGACCAAGACCCGATAGATATAAACGCCATTGGCCAACTGGTCTCCAAATTCATCCTTCCCATCCCAGGCATATTCACTGATATTGTTTCCAATCCTGACCATGCCCAGTTCATCCTGAAGGATCTCTCGGATCACCCTGCCGGTCACAGTCATGATTTGGATTTTGATCTGATCAGGGACTTCTGAACCCGTCACGGTAAAAACAAACCTCACGCTCGTGCTGAATGGATTGGGATAAGGATAAAAATTAGTGATCGTCGCTTCATTGATAACCTCAAAATTGATTTCATAAGGCTTGTCCACACCCAAATCGGCCGTGACGACTCTAAAAGTATACATTCCATCTTCCAAAGGTCCGGGATGGAGTTCCACCTCAAAACTGTTGTTTTCCGTGGCCGGAGACCAAGATATTTTGGGATTGGAAAAATTCATCCTTTCAAATTGACAATTCTCACAGATCCTTTTCAGATACAATTCCATCCCTACGGTATCCCTTTTCAGGACTAAGGTATTTTCATTTTTCAAAAGGGCATGGATCAAAACGGTTGGGGAGACAATGTCGCCATCCATGATATACACGCCATCAAAATTCACATCTAGAATCGCCGTGCTGTTGTCCGGAGTGACCACAAAAAACGCCCCAAGATCAATGAAATTATTCCTGAAAGTTTGTTCCATAAATATCCGTGGATTGGCAAAAACCTCAACCTTTACCAATCCAGCTCTTCCAATGGAGTTGAAATCAATGCTGAATGCATGACTCCCTCCAGATTTGATCGCGGGGATTTTTTTGGAAAACTTCTCGATTTTCCTTTGGGTAGTGTTGTTGAATTCCCATTCGACGGTGATCGAGTCCTGAAAATCAAATTTGGAAATATTGATAAACTCAAAATTCAAAATTGCTTCCTGTCCTTCCTGAAGCTGTATTTCTTTTTCCTTGTTTTTCAAGACGAGAACACCTTCTGGCACCCCTGTGTAATTCACCTGCCACTTGTCGAGCAGTGCCGGTGCGGTGGACAAAGTGTCTTCCATAGAATATCTCAAGCGCAGAAAAGGGTAAAGTTCGGTGCTGATCATCGTCAAATCCAATTGACTTTCCTGAATATTGGATAACAAGACCTGTTCTTCTCCATTTCCCCGAACACCCAACACATCAAAATAGGCAAATTCCTCATTGAACCAATCCCTGTTTTTAACATTGTTGAAAAAGCTCTTCCATTCAGAAGATGGACCGATTCTAGGGGTAAGGATACTTCCCGAGGTGAAATACCCGTTCATTTCGGTGGAGAATTCAATCACCTGCTCATTGGTTTCCAATGCTATGTTTTGCTTCGAAACGATCTCCATGGCTTCTCCGGGTTTCATTCCCTTTTTCCCAAAAAGAACGTATGGGTCACCGGTTTTAAGGTTTCTTAAAGTAGCCTCATTTGCCCCAACTTCTTTCAGTTTTTCGAAGGCTGCGTCCGGCCAATCACTGAAATTGACATTTCCTACCGAGAAAATCACCACAAAATCCCCCGTCTTCAATCCATTGACATAGTCAATCAACATCGTCTGTCCCGGGCCCGTGATGTTGGCATTCCGCACACTTTGGATGACTTGTGGGACTCTCCCGCAACTCCTACCGTCTAGTATATCAAAACCTGGAACGGAGATCACCAAGTAGGGAGTCAGCGATTTTTGGTCAAATGCCACCAATCCCAAAGAACCATTGGGACAAAGTCGACTGTTGGCGTTGTTTACATTGTCAAGGATGTAAGGAACTTCGTTGAGGAAAAACTGTGTATTCCTGAAAGTCAAACTGTCCGCTTGGGTTCCAAAGGTAAAAACCCCAATATTGAGTTTGGTGTCTTTGTATTTCCACTCCCGCTTCACTGGATCGATTTCTAAATTATCGAGTTGGTTTGTTTCCAACTCCGGTTTTTCTCTTTGGATCCAGCCCTCAGGGCCATTTTTGATATACGTAAAACTCGAAACCGTCCAATCCTGGCTTTCCTCGGCCTTCGGCTCAAGGAATCTGGATCGCCAATAAAAGGTCACCGAATCCTTTTCGGCCACATTTTGGAAGAGATTCACTTTCCATCTGGCCAAGTTGGCAGTTGTCAACCTGTTTTCCCTCCTCCTTGAGGAACTAAAATCAGCATCTGTATCAATCTGTAGGATCAGATTTCTCTCCTCCACAGATTTTCCGGGAATCTGACTGAATAACTCTATTTCCTTTTCATTGACAATCCCAAATGACGTGGGCAATAAATTGATGGTGCCGCTAAGGGGAATAAAACGGGTGATTGTGATCACATTATTCACATATGTCATTTCTTCAACTGCTCGGGACCGGTTGATTTCAATCGTAAATATGTTTTCTCCAAAGGCAGCGAGTCCCCTGTTCGGCACGACGAATTCAATGGTATCCTTCCGTAAAACCGGACCGATCAACTTGGGATCAAATTGAATACTTGTTCCATCTGGCAATCTCCTGTTGATCCTGAAATCCACCGAGTCCATATCCGCACGCCCAAGATTTCTGACTACAAACGTGAGTCTAAGTGAATCCGACAGTGCATTGAATGCTTCCCCTGCATAACTTCCCAAAGTCACTTCATCGTCTTTCAGCGAATAGTCGGCTTTGTTGGCAGGAAATAGCCTCACCGCAGGATCCCCCAACATGACCAATTGTTCAGTATGGCCACGGTTGAGAGGAGAAGTTCCATAGCGTAGGAAAAACAATTTTTCCGCCTCTTTCTTCACCATTCCAATCGGTTGATAAATCATAGAAGAGTCAGAAAATGCCTTGGCATATATGGATTCGCTGTATCGTCTTAAATAAACGTCTACACCCACGTTTGCATGTGCCAAGAAATTGGTGGCTCCTTTGGAAGGTGTCAGTACCCAATCCTCACCAAATGTATAGGCATTTCCAAAGGCATTCCCGGCATCGCATCCATTGAGCAACAACATTGGATATTTCCCACGATTGTTGTAGCCCATTGTGGGATCGGAAGCAAAGCCTATTTCCAAATCTATGATCGAAGGTGCACCGTGACCGAAAAAAGTAATGAGACTTGTCCCCCTGTTCACATCACCGGAAATATCTATCAATTCGATGGTGGAATTGGAACGCTTTCTATAAGTGGTCACATTTGCCCCCATGAAAGGTGCCTCGGCGATGGTTTTGAATCCATTCAGGAAATTGAAATACCGTGTCAACTCAAATGCAGAGACCCCTCCACTCAGGTGGACAATTTCTTTTTGCCAAGGTTCGGTAACTCCCAATGCATCTTTTTCCTTCACCTTTTCCAGATAGCTGGCTACTTGATCCGGGGTTCTGGCGGGGATTCGTCCAAGGGGAATAGCCGCTACAAACGGGTTTTCGGGGTCCAAGCCTATCGAAAAATTATTATCCGAATAGGGATACCCTGCCGGCGGAATCAAATCTTGAAACGAGAATATGGAGGGTTTTTTCCTATAAAAATAATTCACCGCCCCTTCCCTAGCCGTAGAAAACATGCCCATGGATCTTCCCATCAATAACAAGTACTCAGGCTTGTGAACTGGATAATATTTCCTTAAAAATTCATAGATGGCCAAGGGAGATTTCTCCCCAAATGTAAACTGATCATAGAGCTCATCAATATTAACCACAAGGGTATCATAGCCTCCACCTTCCGATGAGGCACGGTGAGCGGCATAAGCAATCACGGGATCCGAATAGGATGCTGTTGGCCTCCTCAAAGATTTGTGTGCCAAAATGATGAAATCTGCGGGTTGGTGCAATACATTTCTAAACATCACTTTTCGCATGACATTGATTTCGGTCACATTGAGTCGGTTTTCAACCCATATTTTGCTCATTTGGGTTGGCATTCCTGCTCTAAATTTCAATTTATCTGCCTCTTTTATCAAAGGAATGACTTTTGGATCAAGAGGGTTTGAAATTTCAAAGGCAGCATAATTGGCCAAAACCCCATCAACCTCCATCACTTGATCGCCCGGACCGAGGATAAAAGTTTCTTGTTTAAAATCCCCATTTGTGACTTTTTTGGGATACGTGATCCTAAAATACGCCATTCCAACATTGTCGGTTGGGCCGGGACCCATTGACGCAACCTGTAAAGTCAAACTCCCATCGGAATTGAAGTCATTGGAGGTAAAGGAGAATTCAGTGTTGATGGCTTCAAAATTTTTGAACTCCAAGCGTCCCAATTCGCGGAGGCTTCCTGAGTTCTGACCGACACTCACCACGGTTAGGTGGGGATTTGCGGAGAACCCCGTAATCCCAATTTCCAGTTTTGCATTTCCTGATTGGGCAATATTTCCCAAGTCGCCCAAAATAATATTTCTCGGAGCACCCTTCACAATCGGAGTACTCATCCAACCCTGCCCCTCCTCGAATTCAGCCAATCTGGTTCCTGGACTGTAACTCCAGCTCAAATTATATTGATCGGAAAAGACCCTCAGATATTCCGTTTGGTAAGATTCTGGAGTTGGGAGATTGGGAACCGGATTGGCACCATTGGCCATCCTTTTCCCTAAAACACCCGGTGTAATGGTCAAGAAAAAAGCGGTGGAATCATTGTGTGTATTGTAGAGCACATTTCCAACATAAGAGGGATTGCTGTACAATTTGGCATCCAAGGTCCCATCATTCCTTTTCCCAAAAAATTCAATAAAATCTCCCATATCAAATCGACCATCTTGCTCACCGGAAATCGCTACAGATATTTCTTCTCCCCTATGGTACACCCTTACATTTCGGGGATCAAAAGTATTGGGATCAATCCCTGAGGCAGACAATGTGGTGAAGGAAATTCTATGGATCCCATCATGGGCCGTTGGGATTTTATAATAGGCTTGGTCAAAATTGATCCAGCTTTCTTGTGCGAAGCCAAAGCAAGTAGATATGAAATAAAATAAGACAAGGGTAAATTTTTTATTCATATCCTTTATATCAATCGTTCCAACCCTTATTCAGCCTAAACCTAGGGTCATGTTCGTTCAAACTCACCTTGACACTGACCACGTGTGAATAAGGCGTTTGGGAAACACCTCCAATATCAGTCAAAGCATAATCTATTTGAAATTTTTCGTTCAGGAAAAGGCCCAAACCAAAACTGGGTTTCCATGACATATAATAAGATGCATCAAAATCCTTGATCTTTTGCACATTGCTTCCACCTGCCCGGACAAAGACCATTTTTTTAAAGCCCGCTTCCAGACCAATTTTTGGATCGATGCTCATGATTTCAGACCTGATGATCGTATTCCTTTTTCCATCGAAAGTGAAATCCAAATCCAAAACCCCTTGTAAAGTGAATTCGTCATTGATGTCAAAGTCGCGGGTCAAGCTGAAAATCGCGCGGGGCAAGGTGAGTTCTATGGAATTGAGGGGGACTTCATTGTTGGTTTTAGAATAGACTTCCCGAACCATGTCGGCATTGTGAGACCAAGCGTTGAAGGTGGTGGTCACATCCCGGAGCATGATGCCAACCCTCCACTGGTCCAAGAGAATGATTCCTCCTAAATCCAAGCCAAAACCCCAGGCATGTGCAAACTTGCCCACATTTCGGTGAATGACTTTGGTGTTCATGCCGACTTTGAATTTGTCGCTTACATCCCGGGCATAGGAAAGTATGAGCGCATAATCCGCGGCATTGAAGAACTGGATATTGTTATAATTCAAGGCGCCATTCGCATCGTATAAAAATCGGGTGTCCGGAATGTCATCCACCCCAAATCGAATCAGGGAAATCGCGATCTGATTGTCCTCTTGGATATTGGTACTGAATCCGGCATAGTCAAATTTGGCGATGCCCGCAAAGTACTCGGCGTGCATCAAGGAGAATTCGTTTTGATGCTTGATTCCCAATAGGCCTGCTGGATTCCAGTAAGCAGCGGTAACATCCCGAACGGAGGAAACCTGTGCACCTCCCATTGCCAAGGCTCGTGCTCCAATGCCGATGTTCATAAATTCATTGGAATACTTGGGCACAATACTTTGGGCTTGGGAAGACCCAAACCAAAAAACCATCCATAAACCGAGTAAAAGTTTTGAAATTTTCAATTAAATCAGGTTAATCACCTGTGCAAAGTAAAAATAAAAACGAATCAAATTGCGTAAAGCACAAAAAATAAACGCTGTTCAATTGGCTGAAAAGTGTTCGGTTTTGAACAAAGGATTGTTCACTAAAACCACAACGGAAAGTGATTTTATCAAAACTGTATCTTGTCCTTAAAAATATTCCATTCGTAGGGTTTTGGGCAAAAAGTGCTTAAAATTAAAAATAACAAAGAAAATCAATCCTCGTGCTCTTTTTTTAGGCGAATATGACACAAGGAAACTGGTATTACAGGGTACCTGATTTAACTTTGGTATAGTTTTTCTTTCCTTATCAGAAAATGGAGGGAAAAATACGGCTGAAATCACCTTGGATTTTCCTCGAAAAAAAATTTAAATCCAAATCTTATGAATGCTTCAAACACCCAGATACAAATGCGGAAAGGCCTCTTGGAATTCTGCATTTTGCATATCATTTCCAGAGGGGAAGCCTATGCATCCGACATGATCGAAGAACTGACAGCGGCAAAGATGATCGTAGCGGAAGGAACCTTGTATCCTTTACTCAACAGGTTGAAAAACGCATCCTTGGTCGCTTACAAATGGGTAGAGTCCGAATCCGGTCCACCTAGGAAATATTACACCATTACCGAAGAGGGGCTTGGTTTTCTAAACACCCTGACTGAGACATGGGCTTCTTTGGTCGCCTCTACCCAATTAATCACTTCAAAGCGATAAGTCATGAAAAAGACAATAAGTATAAATATCAGTGGGATCCTTTTCCATATCGAAGAGGATGGATATGCCACCCTAAAAAAGTATCTGGAGGCAATCAACAGACATTTTTCCCATTATAAGGACAACCAAGAAATCATATCGGATATCGAAAACCGGATCGCCGAAATATTTCTGAGCAATCTCAAAAACAACAAACAGGTGATCACCGCTGAAAATGTGGCCAACTTGATGGAGAAAATGGGGACAATTGCCG
The DNA here is from genome assembly GCF_030656585.1 of Rhodonellum sp. Lineage (NCBI taxonomy): Bacteria > Pseudomonadati > Bacteroidota > Cytophagia > Cytophagales > Cytophagaceae > Rhodonellum > Rhodonellum sp. The sequence goes on along the minus strand of NZ_JAUSPP010000051.1, from coordinate 15,178 downwards.
ATTTCAAGGCAATGGAGGAAGACATGCCAGAAACTGTGTTTGGGAAAGAAAAAGAGGAGAATGATTTCTACAAATACATCACCCCTCCGAATCTGGAAGGAAAAGGCTACAAAAAATTGACCCGGTTGGAAAACCGTAAAATCCTAGGTGGAGTATGTGCTGGTTTGGCGCATTATCTGGCAGTGGACCCTCTTTGGACACGGTTGGTGGCCATTCTTCTCCTTTTCAGTGGCAGCTTGCGCTTCGGCAGTTTTGGGATCAATACCTTTCCTTGGAACTTCAATTTCTCCATTGGTGGATTTGCCTTGATCGCATACATCGTGCTTTGGGTCATTTTGCCGGTGTCGTATGAAGACCCCGAAGACAAAAACATCAAAAAACTTTACCGAAATCCAGATGATAGGACTTTGGGAGGTGTCGCCAGTGGATTGGCAGCCTACTTCAATGTGGAAGTCATTTGGGTTCGTTTAATCTTTATTGGATTGATCTTCGCGGGTGGTGCAGGTTTGGTGATTTACCTGATCCTTTGGATCATTACCCCTGCTGCAAAATCCATAACCGAAAGAATCCAGATGAAAGGTGGAGCCATCACCTTGGACAATATCGAAACGACCATCAAGGAAAACCTGAATCCAATTCCCAAAAGGGAAGAAAGTCAAGGTAGAAAAATTCTTTTGGCGCCATTTCGCTTCTTAGGAAAAGTAATCAATGCACTGGGTGAGGCTTTGGGTCCCTTGGGAAAATTCCTCATCTCCATCATCCGGGTAATCTTCGGATTGATCATCTTCTTTATAGGAACGGCATTGACTCTTGCTCCCTTGGCATTGTTGGGTGTTTATTTCGAGGTTATTCCACAGAATTATTCAGGTTCAGGTTGGACCAATGATTTCCCCATGACTTGGATCACCGAGATCATGCCTGTTTGGTTGGCACTCGCCATTGCAGTGGCCATCTTGATTCCAGGGATCATCATCCTTCTCCTCGGCATCAGTGTCTTGGTGAAAAAGAGCATCATTGATGGCAGGTTTGGCTTGGTGGCCTTGGGAATCTGGTTGTTGAGTTTGGGGATTTGTGCTTTTCAAGTTCCAAGAATGGTCACACAGTTCAAAACCGAGGCTACACAATCCGTGGAAAATCCCATTGATGTTTCAGACAAAACATTGATCCTGAAATCGGTCGATACCAGAGATGACAGTGGTTTTTTTGAGGCGGTAAGCCTCAAACTCCAAGGCACGGACAACGAAAAACCAATTCTGATCCAGAAATTGAAATCGAGGGGAAAAAGCTACCAGGATGCCTTGAAAAATGCTGAAGCTATCAAATACAATTATACCGTGATGGACTCGATTTTGACCTTCGAGAGAGGAATTGACTTGAACCAAATGGATAAATTCAGAGGTCAAAAGATTGATTTGGTCTTGGAAATACCCTACGAAAAACCCTTTGTATTGGACAAATCGATTCTATCCATCATCAAAGGAACCATCCACAGCAACGGATATAAAATCCGAGATGTCAATTCCCGCAACCATTGGGTATTCAATGAAATGGGGTTGCTTTGCCTGACTTGTAGCAATGACACCAAGGTTTCAAAAATCGACAGTCTCTCCCGGGCAAAATTTGAGGATGCCTACTTTATGAATCGCTAGGACCAACATTTCATTTTGCAATTCAATCCTATTGGAGACCAGAGACCAATAAAAAACGGAAATAACAAGTCTACAACGCTATGAATAAAATTTATCGATTATCTGTCCTCATCCTTTTTATTGGTTTTATGGGGTCATCCTGTAAAAACAAACCTGCTGATCCAACGGTGACCTATGAGGTCACGACCAATAATAATAATTTTGACATTTATTATTTGGATGGAACTGGGAAAGAAATCCACGAAACAATCACCGAAAATTACTGGACCATATCCTTTATCGGTAAGAAGAACGACCCTGTTTCCCTGTCAGTAAAGGCTAATGATCTAAATGATCACATCGCTGCAAAAATAATTTATGACGGAAAACCAATTAAAGAAGTAACCACTTATGGCCAAAAGAGTGGAGAGAAAATTTCAGCTGAAATCTCAACAAAACTTCCCTATTGATACAGTTGGCATCAGTCTATTAAAAAACAAATTCAGAACTAACACCTTTCCCAACCGCGGAATTTGACTGAGATTATCCAGCCAAATTCCGCGGTTATTTTTTAAAAAAAACCTTTCAAACTATCTGAATCCTTGTATTTTTACTAAACTTAAACCCAGAATTTATGAAGATTCAGATAAAATTTTTAGGGGGAGCCAAATCCGTAACCGGCTCCAGGTATTTATTGGAAGTCGATCATACTAAAATCCTGGTGGATTGCGGTCTATTCCAAGGGCTTAAAGCGTTGAGATTGAGAAATTGGGAAAGTTTCCCAATTTCTCCCTCCAAGATTGACATGGTGATTTTGACACACGCCCATATCGATCACAGCGGTTATTTACCCAAATTGGTCAAGGAAGGCTTCAATGGCCCGATATACTGTACTTATCCCACGCTGGATCTTGTCCAGATCTTATTGGCTGATTCCGCAAAACTGCAGGAAGAAGAAGCCGCTTATGCCCAAAAGAAAGGGTATTCCAGACACGAAAAACCGGAACCCTTGTATACCGTAGAAGTTGCCAAAAAGGTCTTTCCAATGTTGGTTGGGGTGGAAATGGAAACGGAAACAGTGATCAATGAAAACATCAAATTCACCTATTACAATGCCGGCCATATCCTCGGGGCAGCCATCCTAAAAATAAAAGTGAAAGGGGAGCAACAGGAAAAGAAAATCGTCTTTTCCGGTGATTTGGGAAGGTACCACGACCCTCTACTCAATCCACCTTCTAGACTTCCTTTCGCCGATGTGCTCCTGATGGAGTCCACTTATGGAAACCGCATACCGGAAAAACGCTATCCAGAAGAGGAACTTGGAAGGGCTATCAGGGAAACTTATGCAAAAGGAGGGATTTCCTTGATCCCAGCTTTTGCCGTGGGTAGAACGCAACTGATCCTCTATCACCTCCACAGGCTTCAGCAAAAGGGTAAAATCCCGAATATCCCGATTTATGTCGACAGCCCGATGGCCATTGATGTCACCAAATTGTACAAGCATTATGGCCACTATCACCGGCTTGGGCCTCTTTTTGAAGAGGAGGGCAGTAACCCCTTCTCCTTTAAGAATCTTCATTATTACCAAAGCCAGGAAGCTTCCATGTCACTCAATCACATCCGTGGCGATGCCATCATCATTTCTGCGAGCGGGATGGCTACTGGAGGAAGGGTCTTGCACCACTTGTACCACCGATTGCCAAATGAGCAGGACAGTGTCATATTCGTAGGCTATCAGGCTGAGGGAACCCGAGGCCGCAAACTTCTTGACGGAGATGAAACCGCCAGAATGTACGGTATTGATGTTCCTGTCAAAGCTTCGGTCTATTATATCGAAGGTTTGTCTGCACATGCGGATCAGGACGAACTGATGGAATGGGCAGAGGGTTTTACCAGCAAGCCGAAAATCACCTTTCTTATCCACGGAGAAATTGCGGCCTCCGAATCAATGGCCAAAAAAATCAATGAAGAGTTGGAATGGCAAACAGTTGTTCCCAATTACTTGGAATCGTTCGTGCTGTTTGATGGGATTTAAGGAGGTCAAACAAGGAAACTGCGAATGATTCCCCAAGGCAAAAGCCCTCAAAATCATGATTTTGAGGGCTTTTGCCTTTTTTTTGTAACTATTGGAAATAAAATTGATCTCAGAAATCTAAAAAATGTCAGAACTGTTACAGCGACTGGAAAATACTGTTTTTGGTGTTTCAGTTATTGGAAAACACTCATCCAAGGTTTAACCCTTGTATGCATTAACATTTCTACTTGAGCCAAAAATCACTTACGAATCAGTCATTTGTTCACTGTTTTTGTCTTCACCATATCGGTTAGAGGACCTATTCTCCAAATAGTCTGATTTTCTTGCAGTTTCCATCCCGATGGGAAACGGAATGTATATTTCGGGTTTTAGCGAGAAAATTCAAATTTACTTTATAATCCCGTCATACTATTTTTTCAAAACACAAACTTCCTGCTATCCCCTCGTATTGACCATAGTTGGGAATCAATGAGAAACCGCTCTTTTTGTACAGACCAATGGCCTCGGTCTGCCTGATTCCTGTTTCCAAAATACATCTTTTATAAGAAAGTTCTTTGGCCCAAATCTCCAATTCTGATAATATGGATGAAGCGATTCCCTTTCCCCTACTCTCCTTGTCCACAAACATGCGCTTGATTTCCATCGTGTCCGAATCGAATTCTTTGATCGCACCACAACCCACCGACTCCCCATTTTCATAGACCAAAACGACATACCTGATCTTGTCTATTTTATTGAACTGATTGTAGAAACCATGGTCGGCACCATCCGTAATGGCCAATCCAGCATCAAGCTTTTTGACGAGTGCAATGAAATCGGGATTTTGGGAATCTGTCCTGATGGTACGTTCCATTTTTGAATAAGTTGATTGGAGAATATCCCGAAATAAACACAAATTCAGCAAACACCAAATGGAAATCACAATTGATTTCAAGCCAAAAACCCCATATATCAGTGGGAAAATTCAAGACAGTTGTATCTTTATAAATCAAAAAACAGAAAAATTTAACCTTTTTTCACCAATCCATGCAACCTATTTTCCATTTTATGTATCTCCCTATTTGAAAGTCATTCCGCATGTTTACCAAGAAAACCTTTAACACCGAATCGGACCTCATCAAAAACTGCCTCAAGGGTGAAAGAAATGCCCAGCGGTTTCTTTATGATTCCTATGCGGGGAAGTTTTTGGGGATTTGCCTTCGGTATGTCAAGGATCGGGACTTGGCGGAAGATGTGATGATAGAAGGCTTCATGAAGATCTTTGAAAAACTCCCCCAATACCAATCTTTGGGAAGTTTTGAAGGCTGGATGAAAAGGATCATGGTCACACAATCCCTCTTGGTCCTGAGGAACAACAAAAGTTTAAGTATGGAGGTAAATATGGAAAGCCATCTTGAAAATGCAGAACAGACCTACGAAATCAATGCACTTGAAACAGCCGATCTGATGGAGTTGGTCCATGAGCTTCCCGTAGGATACCGAACGGTATTTAACCTGTATGGTATAGAAGGATACAGCCATGCCGAGATCGGAGAACTGCTGGGAATCTCAGAAAGCACTTCTAAATCCCAACTCAATCGGGCAAGGAACATATTGAAAAAGAAAATAGCCGATCAACAATTAAAAGAAAGGAGAATCAATGGCTAACGAAAAAAACAAGCTTGACACCCAATTCAGGGAAAAACTCATCAACCACCAAGAAAAGCCTTCGGCACTCGCTTGGGAAAGGTTGGAAAACCAATTGTCAAAATCTGAACAAAAAAATGGATTCCCATTTTGGAAAATAGCAGCTTCCCTTCTCTTGTTGATGGGCATGGGGTATTTCATTTGGCTTGCGGTTGATTCGACAAATCCATCTACACCCGAATTGGCAGCTGGCGAACAAGAGAAAATACAAGATTCCGAGACACTTCCAATGGATGACCCAAGTCTATTGATACAGGAAAAGCTACCTAGCACTGAGGAGACATCTTTTGATGTGAAGGAAGAGTCAAAACAAATCCAAAAACAAAACTCGCTTCCACAGAAGAAATCCATCACACCCAGGAAGGAAGAAAATCAAGCCAGTTTGATCGCGGGGGTCAGAAAACCGGAGGAAAGTCTGGAAATGAAGGGCACCGAAATTCCCGAAATCGAAATCCCCATTATGGATATTGCGGGAGAACCTGAGAGAGAAACATTGGCTAAAAATGAAGCGCCTTTAGGAAACGAAGATGCCTACCGTGTGAAGATCATTTCCAACGGTTTTTTGGCAGAAGCTGAAAAGCCTGGATTAATCGAAGAAATCGAGACAAAAATAGAAAAGATCGGCGGATTGCTGAACAAAGTGGATCAAGGTTTTGCAGACCTGCAGGATGCAAAAAACAATCTCTTTGCCTCCATGGCCACAAAAAAAGAAAAAAACAATTAACCTTAAGTATAGAACTGACATGAAAAGATACTTGCTCTTGTTTTGCTTGTTTGCCACAGTACAAATGGCTTTTGGCAACACGAATGAACCCTATGTGGCTGAAAAAGACAGCATCATCGTCGAATTCGGAAAGTCTGGAAAAATCATCCTGATCGTGGACAACAAGGAGGATTTTGAAAGATTGAAAAAAATGAATATCAACCAGATTGTCCAGGAACTGGATCTCAAACTCAATGAAGAAACCGGAGAACTGACAGTAGTCGAAATCAAAAACAAATCCGGTAGCAAAGAAATCGTGAGGGTACGGGAAGACGGTATGGAAACAGAGGTGTATGTCGGCGGAATCAAAGTCATCGTAGACGAATCCAGCGGAAACACCAAGGTACGGGTAGAAACCGGCAACAAGAAAAAGACGGACCCTTCCTTCCGCTCCTATTTCAATGTGGATCTGGGCATCAACAATTACCTGGATTCAGACGGTCAATTCCCCACCTCAGATCAACCTTATGCCGTCAAGGGCTGGGGCAGCTGGAACTTGGGCCTTAATTGGATGGCCTCACAAAAAATAAGCAAAGGATTCTATTGGGATTTTGGAATGGGCGTACAGTGGTACAATTTCAAATTCGAAAATAGAGATTTCCAAGCCATTAAGGGCGACAATGAAATTGACTTCTTGGAAAGAACGGATGTGAATGGTTTCAAGAGTAAAATCTCCGCTTCCTATCTAACCGCCCAGACCTTACTCAAACTGGATTTTGGAAAAATGAACGACAATGGGAAGAGAGGATTGAGATTGGCAGCAGGTCCATATGTTGGCTACAGATTGGGAGGAACCAGCAAATTTGCCTATCGGGAACTAGACGGATCTGGGCGAAAAACAGAAAAACAAAGCACAGGTATTTACCTCAACAACCTGAGATATGGGCTTAGAGGAGAAATCGGAGTCGGTAGTTTTACCTTCTTTTCCACCTACGACCTCAATACATTCTTCCAAAATGGAAAGGGTCCCGAATTGAATCCCATCAGTTTTGGAATTGTGTTTTAAAAGTAAAATTCTTGCTTTTCCGTATTCCAAAAGTTTTTACACGCTATGATGACCATTGGCTTGAGTCATTGAATTTTCTCCACAAGACAAAAAAGAAACCCTATGAAACAACACATAAAATCCTCCTTCATTGTCCTGCTGATGGTCATTTTATCAGCTTCCAATGAATTTGCGGCCCAAGCTCAGGTCTTGGTAGATGTCAAGAAGACCTTTTCCGGAATTGAAAGAATCGAAGTTTCCGGTGGTTCACTTGAGGTGGAATATATTGGTTCTTCTGCTGGATCAGAAGTATTGGTCAATGCTTTCTTGGAATCAAACAATCCCAACCAAGATATCATATTTGTGACTTTGGGTGATGTTCTCAAAATCTCCTACCAGCAAACTGGGAATTCTCGATCCATGGGAAATATCCGAACCAAGGGCCACATCAAGATTTCAGGACCCGAAGCGATGGTCTTGAATTTCCAGAACGGATCAGGGAAAATCAAGGTTGAAAACATCAACTCCCCGCAGACCAACTTGACCGTCGGTTCTGGCATGATCCAAGCATCAAAGATAAGGGGGGATCTTCAAGCCAAATCTGGCTCAGGTTCAATCAAATTGAATTCCATCACTGGAGATGTAAAGTGCACTTTGGGATCAGGCTCTGCGGATATCAATGAAGTAAAAGGGGACTTGCATTATTCCTCAGGCAGTGGCAGGATAACTGCCAAGAATATCGAAGGCTTGACAGCTATCTCCCTGACTTCAGGAAGCGCAAGTTTGGTGAACATCGGAGAATTGGGAGAACTTAAAATTTCTTCGGGGTCAATCAGGGCAGAAAATGCAGGCTTGGGTTCAAAAACCCATCTTTCTGGATCTTCTGGATCTTTTCGTATCCAAACCCCTTCAAATCTTAAAGACTTTAATTATTCCTTAAAAGCAAGTTCGGGTTCATTGAGAGTTGGGACTATCAGAACAGGTAGGAACCTCGACATCAACAATCAATCGGAGGATTTCATCAAAGGAACCATAAGTTCTGGCTCAATCTCAATTGATAATTAAACCCGAAATATGCATTAGGTTTCCTAATGGGATTGAAAATTCAAGAATATCAGACTATTGGGAGAATAACGCATTTTACTGATATGGTGAGGTCGGAATTTCGAAACAACTGAAGATGATGAAGCAATTTCAGAATGGAAAAGAATTGGTATACATAACCAAGGTTAAATAAAACCCACCAATTGGATCCCTATTCAAACAAAGGTCATTCGATTCAATTGGTGGATTATTTGTTTCTTTAAATCCTACGTTTCAAATCCATCACCAAATCCTTTTCTTCACCTTTTAGTTTGAGAGCACTGGCTATGCGCTCCGGTGAAGGTTTTCCCAAGGAAATAAATACCAAAGTCACGGCAAAAGCAATGGTGAAATTTGGGTTGTTTAAAAAATACAATCCGGCAGCACTGATGAATCCGGTCAAAAAAAGAATCCAAAATCTAAACGAGACAGCCTCTGCATAAAGGGCGACTTTTTTATCCAATTCATGGACTCCTTTGATTATTTTTTTGGTTGCCGAAGTGAAATGTACAAACTGAAATATCAGAAGCGCTATCACCAATCCAAAAATGAGGGAATTCCAATAGGACGACAAATTAAAGCCTCCATAATCAATCGTTCCATTTTTTGTGTATAAATATGAAATCGCAAAAAATGGAAGCGGAATGGCTATTTGAATCAATACATTCCGCTCCAATTTTCTGTAAATTTCCCTGATTACCGTATTTTCCAATGCTTAAAGGTCTGAATCAAATACTTTTATTAGAACTGGGAATTTTTCCCAGTTTACTCAATAACGATTTTCACATCGCTCGAGATTGGTTTGGAAGAGCAGCAGAGGATATATCCTTCTGCAATCTCATTTTCACTCAATCCGGCATCTTCATTCATTTTAACCTGACCAGTGATCAGTTTTCCTCTGCACGCTGTGCACAATCCGCTTTGACAGCTGTAAGGCATATCTACGCCAACGTCCAAACCCGCATCCAAAATGGTCTTCTCAGGTGAGACCTCAAAAATTCGGCTTTTCCCTTCCAAAATGACCTCCACTTCTCGGGTCAGTTTGGAAACCGAACCTTCTACGATCAAGTTTTCCTTTGTTTTGGATGCCGGTTCTATAAAGAAACTTTCCTTATGGATATCGGCATTCTTCACTTCCATGGCCTCAAGTGTTGCCAAAGAAAGATCCATTAAACCTTGCGGGCCACAGACATAATAGTTTGTTTTTTCGGCCTCGGGAAAGAAACCTGACTTAAGTTCGGCGATGATTTTTTCGGCATCCAACCTCCCCTTCAGCCCTGTCCATGATGCACCGGGTTGACTAAGGTTATGCACCACTTTCATTCTACCTGGGTATTTGTTTTGAAGTGTGTCCAATTCCTTTTTGAAAATGATCTGTTCTTCAGAACGACTGCAATAAATCAGGGAGATTTTTGATAAGGGTTCATTGACCAATACCGATTTTGCAATCCCCATAATGGGTGTGATCCCACTGCCTCCAGTGATCATCACAAAGTGATTTTGGTTTTTGGAGTGGTATTCCGATGTGAAATTCCCAAGAGGTTTCATGACCTCTATGGTTTTTCCGGGCCTGATTTGGTCGTTGAGATAATTTGAAACCAATCCACCTTTTACCCGCTTCACTGTGATTCCGGGATACGGATCGACAAACGGAGAAGTACAAAGGCTGTAGGAACGGCGAACTTCCTTTCCATTTATTTCCAAAACAACTGTTAAAAATTGTCCGGGCTTATATTCCAGGTAAGGATCAGGTTGGTCAAATAAAAGTGTAACCGTATCCGGGGTTTCCTTAATTACTTCCCTGACTTTTAGGGATAAATAATGGTCACCTCTCGTGCTTTCCGCTTTTTTCTTCTTGAATAAATTAAACATTCTCTCTTATTCTATTTATTTATGCCGTTACCAAACGCAAAATTAATGCAGGAATATTGATTTGTAAGCTTTCCCTGGGATTAATATGCTTTTTGATAACCATTTATATCTTAGTCTGGTTTGGTTCACTTGAAGATTAATTGCGTTTATTGAGAGAAATGCAGATTTAATTGGAATTGGTGGACTTAAAGTCGCTCCTAAAAATTAACTTTGGGATATCAATCAAACCAAGACATCATGAATTTGAATCCCCTTACCGCAATCTCTCCTGTAGATGGAAGATATGGAAGCAAAACGGCACCGTTAAGCGCTTATTTTTCAGAATTTGCCTTAATCAAATACCGGGTACATGTTGAGGTGGAATATTTCATTGCATTGTGTGAGCTTCCACTCCCACAGCTGAAGTCCCTGGATCAGTCTTTTTTTCCTATTTTAAGAGATTTGGTGAAAAATTTCAATTTGGAGGATGCACAAAACATCAAGGATACAGAAAGAATCACCAACCATGATGTAAAAGCCGTTGAATATTTCTTGAAATCCAATTTCGACAAATTACGTTTAGGAGAATTCAAGGAATTTATCCATTTTGGATTGACGTCACAGGACATCAACAATACTGCAACGCCCTTGATGTTGAAAGAAGGCTTGAATTCCGTGATTTATCCTGCGCTAGAGACAGTCATCTCCCAGCTGAAAGCAAGGGTTGAGGAATGGAGGGAAATTCCAATGTTGGCCAAAACCCATGGTCAGCCGGCCTCTCCGACACGCTTGGGAAAAGAATTCCAAGTCTTCGTGGTTCGTTTGGAAAGACAATTGGATTTATTGGCCCAAGTGCCGTATTCGGCCAAATTTGGAGGGGCGACAGGCAATATGAATGCGCACCACGTTGCATTTCCTGAAATTGGCTGGAATGATTTTGCAAACTGTTTTGTGAATGAATGTTTGGGATTGGACAGAAGCTACCCAACCACCCAAATCGAACATTATGATAACTTAGCGGCCACATTTGATGGTTTGAAAAGAATAAACACAATCCTATTGGACCTTTCCAAAGACGTGTGGCAGTATGTATCCATGAATTATTTCAAGCAAAAAATCAAAGCTGGCGAAATAGGATCATCTGCAATGCCTCACAAAGTGAACCCCATCGACTTTGAAAATGCAGAAGGGAATTTGGGTATCGCCAACGCACTATTGGAGCACCTCTCCGCAAAACTCCCGATCAGCCGGCTGCAAAGGGACCTTACCGACAGCACCGTTTTACGGGTGATTGGAGTTCCACTTGGTCATATGCTGATTGCTTTGGAATCGTTGACAAAGGGTTTTGGCAAACTTGAACTCAACGAGAAAGCCATAATGGATGATTTGGAGGACAATTGGGCTGTGGTGGCTGAAGCCATACAGACAATTTTGAGAAGAGAAGGTTTTCCTAAACCTTATGAAGCCTTAAAAGACCTGACCAGAACGAATGAAAAAATAACTGAAATTTCAATAAAAGACTTTATAGATCAATTGGATGTTTCTGATATAGTCAAATTAGAACTCAAAAAAATCAGCCCATATAATTTTACGGGCATTTAACTTTTTTAATTAATTGATTATCAATTGTTCGTGAATTTTCTTTTAAATATATTGGTCAATGGAAGAGTTTAAAAAATTCCATTGACCAATTAAATAATAATTTTAATTCAGGATTTTATTATTTTGGAAATCAATCCTTCATAGAAGGGATAATTTGTTTGAAAATTTAATTAAAATCCTAGCTGAAACATTGTATGAATAAAACCAAAAACATCTTTTCGCATCTTGGTGCTGACCTTCCTGCCGGATTGGTTGTTTTTCTGGTTGCATTACCTCTTTGCCTGGGAATAGCGCTCTCATCTGGCGCGCCACTTTTTTCCGGGATTATCGCAGGTATTGTCGGGGGTATTGTCGTCGGGTCCCTTTCTGGCTCCCACACATCCGTTTCGGGCCCTGCAGCGGGGCTGACGGTGATCGTTTTGAATGCAATTACAGAGCTTCAGGTTTTCAATCTGTTTTTGACTGCATTGGTTTTGGCAGGTGTTTTTCAAATTATCCTGGGCGTGCTTAAAGCCGGGATAATCGGATATTACTTCCCGACTTCTGTGATCAAAGGGATGTTGGCAGGTATAGGCATCATCCTGATTATCAAACAAATACCTTATGCATTTGGAGTAAATGAATCCGATGATCTCAGCAATTACATTCCTTTTGTGAATGATTGGAATGCTGTTTTGGATTTAAAAAACCTATTCAATGTATTGGACTTAGGGGCGATAATAATCACAACCCTATCGTTGCTTATTTTAATTTTATGGGAAAAACCATTTGTAAAAAGAAGCCCAATATTAAAAATAATTCCAGGGCCTCTTTTGGTGGTTTTTTTAGGCATTGGACTCAATAAATTCTTTAAATTTTTTATTCCCGATCTTTATTTGGATTTTGAAGACAAAGTGGTGCTGCCACAAGTGCAGTCATTTGAAGGCTTTTTTGGACTTTTCACCTTTCCTGACTTTTCTGGATTGATGAATGGAGATGTTTGGTTGATTGCCTTTACCATGGCCATAATTGCAAGTTTGGAAACGCTCTTGAGTTTAGAAGCTGCGGATAAAATCGATCCATTAAAAAGAGTGTCCCCACCCAACCGCGAACTATTGGCCCAAGGTACCGGAAACATCATCAATGGACTGATTGGAGGGTTACCTGTTACGGCCGTCATCGTCAGAAGTTCTGCCAATGTCACCTCAGGAGCAAGAACCAGAATGTCTGCAATATTCCATGGGTTTCTTTTACTCGCCAGTGTGTTGTTGATTCCTAGTTTGCTAAACTTGATTCCACTGGCTTGTTTGGCGGCAATCCTGCTTATGGTGGGTTACAAATTGGCGAAAGTATCTTTATTTACCACGCAGGCAAAATTGGGATGGGATCAGTTTCTTCCCTTTATCATCACCATCGTCGGTATCGTGGTTTTCGACCTTCTGATCGGCATTGGCCTTGGAATGGGCGTGGCAATCGTTTATATTCTGTTGAGAAACTTTCAAAATTCCCATTTTCTGGAAGAGAAGGTTTCAGGGAATTCAAATACCATCCATATTGTATTGTCTGAAGAAGTCAGTTTTTTAAACAAAGGTGCACTTATTCAGACTCTTGAAGATATTCCAGAAGGAAAGCATGTAATTATCGATGGTTCCAATTCAAAAATCATCGATTACGATGTTTTGGAAGTCATTGAGAATTTCAAGATTGCCGCCAAAAATAAAAATATCGAAGTGGATACCATCGGCATTCGTTCGGTGAAAATCGGAGGTTTACACTAATGGCAAGAAAATTTCTGCCAGCATACACCTGACACTTCCCCCACCAATCTTCTCGATGGTGGGGATTTTAATGGGTACAATGGTCGTAAATTTTTCTAATGTCTGTATTTGCGCAGCATTTAAGGATTGAAAAGCAGCATGGGACATCACTGTGAATTTTTCGCCTTGGCCATTCTGCAGTTCCAACATATTCCCAGCAAAGTTAAATTTCTGCTTGACTGAAATGGGGATGATCTTTTTACCGCTTTTTTCCAGACTTTTTTGAAGGGCTAGTCTCTCCGAAGTTTTAGGAATACTTTCCAGACATACCACAGCCAAATCAGTCCCCACATGCATCATTACATTGGTGTGATAGATTGGTGATACAACACCCTCAATGGTTTGGGAAGCATCAAAATCCAAAATGGTAAACCCAAGAAGTCTTCCAAAATAATCCAGAGGCACTTCATGTGTCCTAACCGACCTACAGGCATATGCAATACAATTGGCTCTATCCAAAACGAGACTGCCCGTTCCCTCCAAAAACTGCCCGTCTTGTTCAAAAAAACTCAAGTCAACGATTTCCTTGATTTTAAAACCCTTCATCATCAGGATTTCCATCAAGTCATTTCTCCGCTCCAATCTCCTATTGGGTGAGAACATGGGGTAGAATACCACCTTTCCATCAGAATGGGTACTGAACCAATTGTTGGGGAAAACAGCGTCAGTTTTTCTGGGTTCAGGAGTATCGTCAACTACGATGACATTCATTCCTTTCGCCCTTAAGCTGGAAACAAATGTATCAAACTCTTCCAAAGCCAACCGATTGATTTCACCTGCAGTACGATCATCCCATTTTTGGTAAAAATTGTTTTCTGCAGTTTCTGGATTGAATCCAAAATTTGCAGGGCGGATCATCAAGACAGTAGAGGTAGTTTGAGCAATCATAATGCGGAATCAAATTGTGGCCGATGCTCAAATTTAACCCGTTTTATGCATTACCAATTCAATTCTAGCCTAAAAATTCTTCTTCATCAGTCTTGGTTACTATTTCTGACATTACCGTATTGGTACTCCCTCTTTTTCTCCAAATAGTCTGATTTTCATGCAGGTTCAACCTCATTAGGAAACGCAGTGCATATTTCGGGTTTGACTATTTTTTATCATATCGATAAAGTACCGGCGCTATTCCAAAACTTTTTTCGCTCAAGGTGAAATAGCTGTTTCCTGATGGATGAAACCCTATCGCCTCTCCCTGGGGCTCGGTCTTGTATGGCAATATCAATGGCTTTCGGCCCAATGCCTCAGGGATACTTTCCCCATTCTTTCTTTCCCAATAAAAAACGGTAAAGTAATTTTTAATCAAAATCTGACTTCCATCGGCTGAAATATCGCCTGCCACGGCCATGGTGAAGGGCAATTCCATGACTTTTTCCAAAACATATTGTTCTTTTTCAAATGCTTTTTTTGGAGCTCGGTAAAGTGTATTTGTACTGTCTCTTTTAGAAACAATGAAAAAATCACCGCTTCTGGGATCTACCATCAGGGTTTCTGCGTCTTTTGGCCCGTCAGGGTACGTCAGGGTTAGGGTTTCCGGCTTTATTTCCATTCTCAATTGCACGTTTTTCGGTTCAGGAAACCTGAAAATCTTGATGTTTTTGTGTACGCCGTTATTGTCTCCGATCTCTCCGACATAGACATAAGAAAGTTTTTTATCAGGTCCAGGGCCAACAGCAATGTCTTCCCAGTCTCTATTTTTGACACCTTTCAATTTGATAATCCCTCTGTCCTTGCCCAGTGTATCGGTCA
>NZ_JAUSPP010000041.1:0-51241 GCF_030656585.1 Rhodonellum sp. | reverse complement strand
CATCAGCTGAATCATTCAATGCAAAAATAAAAGCCTTCAGGGCTCAGTTCAGAGGTGTGTCCAATATCGAATTCTTCCTCTTCAGGCTATCCAATATCTATGGATAAAAATTTTAGGCTCCCCAGATATTAGGACTGATCCCAAACAACTCTTGAAACACCATATCGAAGAGCATCGCATCAAAAGGGAAAATGAAGGGGTTTAGCAGCTAAAATTGATTTTTGAACGGGAATAGGTGTGAAAAAATGAGTTTTGCCCAAACCTCGGTTTCATTTCAATAACAGAACAACTCCAGAATTTTTTCAGGGAGCCTGTTGTCAAAGGAAGTAAAGAGCCGATTGGTGGTCTTATTCTACAGGTTATTTTTGATGGCTTCGCAAGTCAATTTAATTTCAAAGCCACCATCATTCCCGTCAATTGCGTTGCAAACCTCTCCACCAGTACATTCCATTCCCATGTCTTGTGCGACTCGTAAGCTGTTTTTTCCATTTTCTGTTCTCATAAATGATTCGAAATCAGGCTGATCTAAAACACCGTTTTTAATGGAATGATCCCTTTTCCATTTTTTTCCGGAATCCGATACCACATTCATTCGCTTCAAGGTTTTCAATCCGATATTTTCTGCCACTGTTGCATTTCCCAAAATCTCTTTCTGCTTTTGGATGGCTTCATTGGCAAAGAATTTTGCCATATATGGATTTCTGAAATTGTCATGCATCTCCCAATTTCCATTTTTGAAGATGTTGTGGAAATAGAGTTGGTGTACTTGAGGGATGAATATGTCAGTCGCGAACTCCTCAAATGTCGTGACAGAAAAGTCTTTTTTATGAACTCTTGAATGCTGTTCAAATTCATCCAATCTGTAGGGGTCTTTTCTGACAAGGCGGTCGGCCGCTTCATTGGAATAACTTAAGTCGGTTGCAGCCTTCTTCACTTCTTTTTCCCGGTCTTCCCAAGGTGCTCCGGATGGAGAATTTCCAAAGTTGATTTCTTTTCCACCAGATTTCTTCGCCAGGTCATCGACGATTTTAGTCTTGGAGCCATTGTCCGCTGGGCCAATTACGCTCTCTACTTCTTCATTGGTTACCCGCTGTATTGTCCCTTGACTTGGGCTTAAGGACTGGACTTGGTTGATTGATTCCGTTTTGGTAGGGCTTGCCGAACTTCGGTGTTTTTCTTTTTTCTGGATAAATCCTTGCTGTTTAAGGGCATAATTGTTTGCCATTGCTTGTAATTGAGTGCTTTGGCTGGCATGAGGACTACTATTGGCAGCTTTCGTCAAATTCTCCTGAAGACTTGTTTCAAGACGTTTATCCAAAAAATACAATGGAGATGCTTGATTACCATTTTTGATTGACCTTTGATTGGGGCCTGATCTGCCTTTATTTCCGAGTATTTTACCAGCGTGTTGCTTCATGGGGATTCCAAAACTTAAACCTGAATGGTGGAGCAATCCAAAACATCGAAATTTTCGAGATTTGGAGATAGGTGAAAATAGTTTTTAATCAATTGATATGCAAGGGATAGCCTTAATTTGATCCGCGAATTACGATTTTAAAATTCAATTTTACTGAAACAGCGCGATTGAAACCGGGAACCACAGACTCTCATCGATCAAAAAATATTCTTGATTGCCTTGTTCACCATTTACCCCTTTCTATGCTATGGGCTTTCAAGTGGGTTTGAAACTGCCAGAAAATCAGAGTGTTTAAAGCACAAATCGGAGTACCATTCTCAAGTCAAAAACAGTAAAAGAACTCTCTGATTATTTAGAAACTTCAGGCTGGAAGGGTAATGCATATCAGGAATTTAAAGTTGGATTAGTTCCAATATTTGCCGATCCTTTGCCTAAAATCCATTTGTCAATTCCCCAAAATATCGGATTTCTTGGCTGTCTTGGTTTGCTTGATGCGGTAGTTCAGCGTGAGGTTGATTTGTCTTCGGACATTTTGGAAATCTCCGATGGTGATGAAATCTTCCCCTTCAATTGTGTAGCGGTTTCTCCGGGTGTTGAAGACATCCATCACGTTCAAGATCATGGTTCCACGACCCTTGAAGACATCTTTGCTGGCAGAAATATCAAAGAAATAAATGGATTTTCGGGTGCCTTGGGCGGTTTTCTGCTTGGCTTCATAATTGGACCTAAGCTGAAGATCGAGCCCATTCGAGAGATTGAAACGGGAGCTCTGTCTGGCAAACCAAGAATATGTGGTCGCTTGGTAGGAATCCAATATATTGCTGCCGTCGATGTCCGCATAGAAGAGATTGAAATTCACATCCAATTTCCACCAGTCAAAAGGGGAGTAGTCGCTCGAAAATTCCACCCCGAAGGATTTTTCCGACAAGAGATTTTCTGTGACCGTCACCGAATTGCCTCTTTCGTCCACGGTCCTGATGCGGTCGATTTTATCAAGTGTACTTCTGTAATACACCGTCGAAAACAGCGATCCCTTTTCGAAATATTTGATGTGGCCCAATTCATAGGCATTGGTAAATTCAGGTTCCAAGTCCGGATTGCCGCTGAAGAAATTTCTGGAATCCGAAAAGGTGACGTAGGGGCTCAAATCATTGTAAAACGGTCTTCTCACCCTGCGGCTGTAGCTCAATTGAAAAGCGTTTTCTGTCGATAGGTTATAGGTCAAATGGGCACTTGGGAAGAGGTTGAGGTAATTCCTGGGGTTGACCACATCGGTTTTGACCAAGGTGGTTTTTACGTCTGTCCATTCGGCTCTGACACCTCCCTGATAACTCAGTTTTTTCGTTTTGTTTCCCAAAATCCCATAAGCAGCATGGATATTTTCCTGGTATAGGAAAATATTATCCAAACCCGGAAGGGCAATGAATTCACCTGCCTCATTTTGTTCTTTGACGACAAAATCATTCTCCATATTCCTGAAGCTTGTCCTCAAACCTGTCTCGAATTTTCCCTCGCTTCCGATCGGCTTGGTATAGTCTACCTGTAGCAGATATTGTTTTTCGAACTCATCGTTCAGCGAGGTTTGGACTTCCGATTGAGAAGGTATTGGCGTTCCATCGGGTTTGAAGGTGAATTGGGTGAATACCTGGTCCGAATTTTCCCAGTAGTCCAAATGCGTGAAAGAAGCGATGAGCTCATGTCCTTTTTGGGCAAAGGACCTTTTGTAACTCAGGATGTATTCGGAATTGGGTTCTTTTTCATCCTCTACCTGTCTTCTTTGGGAATAGCTTTGCAATTCGCTTTTGGAGTTGTAATAGTCGTCATAGCGGATATCCGTAATCCTTCTTGCATCGCTTCTTCGGAGAAGATAAGAAGCTGTCAGAATACTGTTTTCATTGAAATAATAATCCAAACCGCCTCGAATATTGTTGTTCATACTTTTTACAGTTCCGCTGGTGTTTTGGTCTGAAATGAAAATAGTAT
Organism: Rhodonellum sp.; assembly: GCF_030656585.1. NCBI lineage: Bacteria > Pseudomonadati > Bacteroidota > Cytophagia > Cytophagales > Cytophagaceae > Rhodonellum > Rhodonellum sp. The sequence continues at coordinate 47,841 of NZ_JAUSPP010000041.1, read as the reverse complement.
CCCCCCCAAAGACTTCCTGGTAGAGGTTACCTACCCTTGGCACCCTGCGATGGGCGATTCCATAATTGATAAACCAGTTGATTTTTTTGTGCCGGTAGTTCAGGTTGGCAGCCAAACCCAAATTGGTAGGATTTCCGGCAATGACCTCAAAGGAACCGTTGAAACCCTGGTTGTTTTCTTTTTTCAGGACGATGTTGATTACCCCGGCCATGCCCTCGGCCTCATACCTTGCGGATGGATTGGTGACGACTTCCACCCGCTCCACCATGCTGGCAGGTAATTGTTGCAGGCCGCTGCTCCCCTTGAAACTGACCAAACCGGAGGGTTTTCCATCGATCAAAATCCGGACATTTCCGGAGCCTCTGAGCCGCACGTTTCCTTCGGGATCCACCGAAACCGAGGGCAAGTTCATCAAGATGTCGGAAGCCGTTCCACCGGCATTTGCAAGGTCTCTACCCACGTTGAAAATCCGTTTGTCCAGGGAAAGCTCCATCAGGGTTTTTTCTCCTTGGACTACAACTTCGTCTAGATCACCAATGGTTGGCTTGAGCCTGATTTCCTTAAGGTCAATGGATAGGTTGTCTTTGGAGACTTCAAAAGTTGCGGTTTTCAAAGCATCATAGCCCATAAACTCGATAAGCGCATAATAGCTACCAAATGGGATTTCCAGGAGAAAAACCCCTTCGTCATCGGTGATATTCCCTTCTGCCAAAACATCCTGATCAGAATAAATTCCCACGGTTGCGAAAGAAAGAGGAGTGGAGGAAACCGCATCCATTACCTTTCCCTGGATCTTTCCTTTGCGGGGGATTTGCTGACCTAATGAAGTGAAAGAAGTGCACAGTGAAAGCGCAAAGATTCCTAGGATTACTTTCTTTCTAATGGAGGGAATGAAATTCATGAAAGGATGAGGCTTAATGTTCTGGGTAAATGAGATAAAACCAATAGCAATGCAGTACGATGATCTTGGTTGTTTTAATATGTTCGGTGTAAAAACCTAAATGCAATATATTCTTTCCTGATGAGGGTTTGTGCAGATTTATGATGGAAGCGTGTTTTTTACATTTAAAAATAGGGCATTTTAAGATTGAGTTTAAAGAATCTCCATTCATGCAAAAAAAAGTATATCCTGTTGTTCCGGACAAAACAATCTATGGTTGTTTGATCGCCAAATTTGATCCTGAAAAAAATGAATAAACCCGCTATCCCTGTGAATTATCAAAAGAATAAAAACTCAAAACCAGGATAATTCTCTTTTGGGAGATTAAAAAATGGGAGGGGAAATAGTCAGGATTTGTAAATATTTACGGATTGGAACAACCCTAATTTATTCTATTTACCAGCCGATATATCTCTTGACAATGATTTGGACCTGCATCAAAATATCGGGATTCACCAATTTGTTTTTCATGTTGTTGCCATCAATTTCCGAGTTGGTCATGGTAATTGCCGTGAATTCCAGGGCATAATCCCAATCAAAATCCAAGTTGGAGCTAACGCCAAACCTAAAGGGGATATAGGCAGCCGTAGTTGATTTATCGGAAATCTCGATGACATTTCCGCTCATTGGTGTAAAATTAGTCACTTTCTGCTCGCGCACCACATGCATGACACCAACTCCCAAGCCTGCATAAAAACTAACCACATCTGGCACTCTGTTGCGCACTTCTGGGTTAAAATTATAGACGGGCATGACATCTGCAAAAAATCCGATGCCCTTAAAATCAAAGGCCTGCCCGTTGTTTCCCCACTCGATCACAGTTTGGTCAGAGATGTTTTCGTACCCTCCACTGTTCATCCATTGCGCACCAATAGTGCTTTTCAGGTCAAATCTGTGTGAGAGTTGTTTGTTGTAGGAAAATGCCATTGCTGGAAGCATCTTGAATTTGAAGGAGCTAAAGTCACCTGTGTTTTCACCATAAACCATTGATGGACCGACGCCTAATGAAACGTGATCTCTAGATTGTTGGGCATGGAGGGCTTCCGAAAAACCAAATAGGAGAAAGGTAAGGGCTAGAATTTTATACATATCGAGTGGTGAATGGAATGGATTGAAAAATCAATTTGTGAGCGGAATTGATGTCAAGACTCAAAATTTGGTCAATAATTAGGCCAGTTCATGTTTTTGATACATGGAATTGGGCACTTCTTTGGATTGTCCAATTGGGGAAAGATAAATGAAACTACGCGTGAATACAATTCAATCATTGCGAATGAATGGGATATTCGATTTAAAAATATAGGATACATCCTGATCCACAAAGGAATATTCAAAAATGCCGGGAGTTATTTACACACCTCACAATATTTTTACAAGGGGCCAATCCCTGGATTTCCCAAAAAACCTGCACTATTGTCCAATCGGTAGGGCATAAGTTCCAAATTTTTCCCAACAAAAAGCCCCGTTTTGAGTATATTGAGGCATGCACATCTTAAAAAAAATAGCAGAGCGGGTATTTGATCCCGAATTGGAATTCAAGGCCACCCGCAGCAGTGGCCCGGGTGGGCAAAACGTCAATAAAGTGAATACAAAGGTCAGCCTTCGTTTTGACATCCATAACTCCGAATTTTTGGTGGATAGGGAAAGGCAAGTCCTGCTGACAAAATACGCATCCAAAGTGACCATGGAAGGTGTCTTGATCATCGATGCCCAGGAAACAAGATCCCAACTCCAAAACAAGGAGCTTGCCATCCAAAAATTCTATGAGTTGCTTTCGAAAGCATTCAAACCCAAAAAAATCCGCTTGAAAACCAAGCCGGGTAAGGGGGCAGTCCAAAAACGGCTGAATGAGAAAAAAGCGCATGGGGAAAAGAAAGCCAACAGAAGGCGATTGGAATAATGGAGGGCATGATTTTTTGACCTGGAATAAGGTATTCAAAAAATCAGAACCAAAACCCACGACAAGGATTCCCGTTCGACACTCTGTGGATTCCAGGTTTTGTCCGAGATGAAACATGAAAAACGAATTTGTTCTTGATGTCAAATCTTCCCAAATGAAATTTCAAACAGGCATCTGTCAAAACCCAAAGGAGGAATTTTCCGGGTTTTAAACGTCAATTATATCCATTTCAACCTTTCCCGACAGCTATCATGGTCACGAAGATCGAAAAAAAACAACTTTGGTACGAGGAGATCGCCTTGAGGGAGTTGAACGAATGGCTGTATAAAAACAAAAAGAAGGCCTCACTTCTGAATCGGGCAGCCAAGGGAATCCAAAACAAGATCAATAACCTCATTCCCGAAAAAGTACATCAGGCCATTACCTATGCCATCGAAAAAATGGTGAAAGGCGTATTGGTTGGCAATAAGTTCATCACCTCGACACCACAAGCCGAAATGGAACTTTGGGCCGCGGAAATCAAAGTGAAGAAAATGATATCCATCTATACGAAGACGGCTTCTGCCGAAGGCGCCATCACCGGAGCCGGTGGCATCTTGATGGGTTTTGCGGATTTGCCAGCTTTCTTGGCCATCAAGATGAAGATGCTCTTCGAAATGGCATCTGCTTATGGCTACAATGTCAAGGATCTTAAGGAAAGGTTTTTTATCCTCTATATCTTCAAAGTCACCTTTTCCAGCCAAGACACCAGAATTGAGGCCGTCGGTATTTTGGAAAAATGGGAAGCATTCAGCAAAACCCTCCCCGAAAACATGGACGATTTTGACTGGAGGACTTTCCAGCTGGAATACCGCGATTATATGGATCTGGCCAAGTTGGCACAGTTAATTCCCATCATCGGTGCTGGAGTGGGAGCGATCGCCAATTACAAAATGACCAAAATGCTGGGTGAGAATGCCATGAACGCTTATCGGTTGCGGTATTTTGACCGAACGATGGGGGCAAAGGAGTAAGTTATTCCCTTGTAAAAAAACTTCTTCAAAAACACACTCAAAATAAGGAAGGGTTCCGAGATTTTTGGTCTGGAACCATTCCCTTTTGATGACAATTTTTGGAGTACAGCTTCAATTTTTTTATCTAAAACTCAAAGCAATTTTATTTGACCTGTGCTATGCATTAACATTTTTACTCGGGTCAGAATTTACTTAAACATCAGTCAATTGGGAAGCGGAATGCTTGTTTCGGGTTCAATAATTTCGAAACATTGAAAGCATTATTCGGCACTGATCATCCAGTTGATGCCAAATTTGTCAGTGAACATGCCAAAGTAAGCATCCCAGAAAGTGTCGCCCATGGGCATGGTTATTTGCCCCTCAACGGATAGGCCGTGGAACAGACGGTCCGCTTCGGATTTGTCATTCGTCTTGAGTGATATCGAAAAATTATTTCCTTGAATGAATTTTGGGGCCCATTCCCCACCGGTATCACTTCCCATCAAGAAAGTTTCTTTGCTGATGGGCAATGAAACATGCATGATTTGATTGGCCATTTCTTCTGATAATGGAGGCATTCCTTCTTGTGGAGGCATTTCGCTGAATCGGGTGAGGTCTTCTAATTCCCCGCCCAACACGGATTGGTAAAAATTGAATGCCTCTTCACAGTTGCCCAGAAAGTTGAGATAGATGTTGGCTGTTAGCATGGTTTTGTCGGTTTAGATAAGTTGAAAATAGCGAGACAGGGATTTCCCTATTCAAAATTGTGCTGCTTAAATTTAATTCTTTTTGATGGGAATTACATCCATTTCAAAAAGCCATTCAATATTTTCCGGAAACAATATTGCATTGATAAAATCCGATGTTACCTTCTTTGAATAAAGCCGAATGGATTAAAATCCAATTAATCATTATTTCAATCCGTGTTGAGAATTAAGGGAAAAACAAAAATCGGAGAGGATCAATGCCTTCCCATTCTTGAGGCTGGAAAATTCTTCTTTAGGTTTAGCTGAACAATTTTTGCAACCTTAGAAAAGAGCAACCCGAAGAAGGAAGACTATGATTATCATTTTGGCAAAGACAAGAAATCTTAATTTTCAGCTATTGATTCCCTCATCTTTCAAGATACAGTACAGCGAAGGATACATCCAGGGACTTGAGTTTGGGCTTTCGTCGGCAGGCCTTGTTGATGCCGGTAAGCCATGAGTATCCTTATTCCATTCAAAAGCCCACTTTACCATATAAAAGTAGATTCTTTCAACCAGTAAAATTAAAAACAGATGGAAGACATCTTCTTTGCTTTAGACGGATGGATAATATAATTTTAAGCGTCAACTAGTAAAAATTACAGCAATTTATTTGAACAAGGTTACTTTAAAAAGGAGGTCAATTGAAAAGAAGAGATTTTATCCAGCTATCCAGTTTGGGCTTTGGAGCCATGATGACTCCGGGTTTGATGATGATGGGAAACACGGTTTCGGCAGAGCAACTGCTTCAACCAGGGTTGGCCAATGCCGCCAAAAAAGTATTGGCGGATATCGCCTTGAATGCCGCGAAGTCGAAAGGGGCAACCTATACAGACGTTCGGATCGGCAGGTATTTGCAGCAGTTCTTGTTTACAAGGGAAAAAAATGTGCAGAATATCAGCAATGCTGAGTCCTTTGGCGTGGGTATTCGCGTCATTGCAGACGGAACTTGGGGCTTTTCGGCCACATCCGATGTTACGCCTGACGGGATCAAAGCCTGTGCTGAAACTGCCGTTGCGATTGCCAAGGCCAATGCAAAACTTCAGATTGAGCCGGTAATCCTCGCACCTGTGAAGGGATTTGGGGAAGTTTCCTGGGCCACGCCCATCACCAAAAATGCATTCGAAATTCCTGTAAAGGACAAAATAGATTTGTTGCTTAAAGTCAACAATTCAGCCATGGACAACGGAGCGGCTTTCGTCACTTCCAATTTGTTTATGGTCAATGAACAAAAATATTTCGCTTCTACCGACGGTTCCTACATCGATCAGGATATCCACAGGATCTGGCCAACCTTCACGGTGACAGCCATTGACAAAGCCGAGGGAAAATTCAGAACCCGCCAATCCTTAAGTGCTCCCATGGGAATGGGCTACGAGTACCTGGACGGATTGGCTTCCGAAAAAATGGCAGGGCCAGCAGGATTGATCAGTTACAGGAATTCCTATGACATGGTGGAAGATGCCATCGCCGCATCCAAGCATGCCAACGAAAAACTGACTGCCAAATCTGTTGCTCCCGGAAAATATGATCTCGTCTTGGATCCAGACCATTTGGGCCTGACCATCCACGAATCGGTGGGACATCCGTTGGAACTCGATCGGGTACTTGGCTACGAAGCCAACTACGCGGGAACCAGCTTTGCCACATTGGACAAATGGAAAACCAAGGATTTCAAATACGGATCCGATTTGGTCAATATTGTCGCGGACAAAGTGCAGCCCTTCTCTTTGGGTCTGACAGGTTACGATGACGAAGGCGTAAAATGCAAGGAATGGGATTTGATCAAAAATGGCGTCTTGGTGAATTACCAAGCGATCAGGGATCAGGCCAAGATCATTGACGAAAGCGAATCGCACGGTTGCTGCTATGCAGACAATTGGAATTCCGTACAATTCCAACGCATGCCAAACGTATCGCTCAAGCCTGGAAAAGACAAGTTGAGCGTTCAGGACATGATCAAAGGTGTGGAAAAGGGGATTTATATCGTGGGAAGAGGTTCGTATTCCATCGATCAACAGCGGTACAATTTCCAGTTTGGAGGCCAGTTGTTTTATGAAATCAAAAATGGTGAAATCGTAGGCATGTTGGAAGATGTCGCCTACCAGTCCAATACCCAGGAATTTTGGAACTCTTGCGCACAGATTTGTGACCAGGATGATTACAGACTCTTTGGAACCTTCTTCGACGGAAAAGGCCAACCTTCACAGGTTTCGGCGGTTTCCCATGGAAGTTCCACCACCAGATTCAACGGTGTCAATGTGATCAATACGGGAAGAAGGATTTAACCATTAAATGTAAAATCATGGCTATTTTAACGCAAGAACAAGCGAAGCAAATCATAGATAAAGTACTTTCGTATGCCAAGGCAGACGAAACAGAAGTCAATATCTCCGGCGGAAAAACCGGAAACATCCGTTATGCCCGAAATACGGTAAACACCAGCGGCGAATCCAATGAAATCAACTTGAACATCACTTCTGTTTATGGGAAGAAATCAGGTTCCGCCACCATCAACGAACTGGACGATGAATCTCTGAAAAGAGCCGTCTCCAGGTCTGAGGAAATTGCCCAGCTGGCTCCGGAAAATCCCGAGTACATGCCCATGTTGGGTCCCCAGAAATATGCGGAATCCAGAACATTTGCAGAAGCAACGGATAAAATCAATCCAGAATACAGGGCAAAAGCGGCTATAGACAGCATCCAACCAAGCAAAGAGAAAGACCTCACTGCAGCAGGTTACCTTGAGGATTACTCGGGTTTCAGCGCCATGGGTAACAGCAAGGGGATGTTTGGGTACAACAAAAGGACTTCAGTGGACTTTTCCGTGACCGTAAGAACTGCCGATGGAACCGGTTCTGGCTATGCCATCCGGGATTTCAACGATGCCGCGCTTTTGGATACCAAAAACGTAACCAACATCGCCATGCAAAAAGCCATGGCTTCCACCAGTGCGCAAGCCATTGAACCGGGTAAATACACGGTGATCCTTGAACCAACAGCTGCCAGTGATCTGCTGCGGTTGATCAGTAGGAGCATGGATGCCAGGAGTGCGGACGAAGGAAGGAGTTTTCTGAGCAAAAAAGGCGGGGGAACCCGTTTGGGCGAAAAACTCTTTGACGAGCGCGTCAACATCTACTCAGATCCGACCCATCCAGACATCCCATCCTCGCCTTGGACCAATGAAGGGCTACCAAGGGAAAAAACGAAGTGGGTTGAAAACGGTGTGGTCAAAAACATGTACTATTCCCGCTATTGGGCGGAATTGAAAGGCGTGGAGCCTATCGCTTCCCCATCAGGCATCATCATCGAAGGTGGCGATCAATCGCTTGCCGACATGATCAAGAGCACGGAAAGAGGTGTTTTGGTGACGAGATTTTGGTACATCAGGGCTGTGGATCCACAAACCTTGCTCTACACGGGATTGACCAGGGACGGTACTTTTTATATCGAAAACGGACAAATCAAATTCCCGGTCAAAAACTTCAGGTTCAACGAAAGCCCAATCATCATGCTCAACAACATCGAGGCATTGGGCAAAGCGGAGCGTGTCAGCGGAAGCATGATTCCTGCAATGAAAATCAGGGATTTTACGTTTACCAGTTTGTCCGACGCCGTATAAGCTTAGGAACAATAACCCCGACCGCAAATCTGGTCGGGGTTAATTTAATTTCTCCATGCAGAAATTCATTTTCACCAGAATCAAATACAATTCAGGCAACTGGGACACCGACCAGCGAATGCCTGTGAACCTGCTCAATTCCCTGGTGGAATACACGACCATTCCCATTGATGAAAAGGAAAAAATCGTAGACCTGAGCAGCAATGAAATCTTTAAAAGTCCATTTTGCTACCTCAGTGGACATAAGCTGGTGGAGTTTTCCGAACAGGAAAGAAGAAATTTCAAAACCTATGTCCAAAATGGCGGTTTTGTCTTTGCCGACGACTGCAACCATGACATCGATGGATTGTTTGCCAAATCCTTTGAAGCGGAAATGGCCAAAACCTTCGGAAGTGAAGCACTTCAGAAAATCCCAAATGACCATCCCATTTACAATTGCTTTTTTAAGTTTGAAGAGGGTCCTCCGACCACTTCGTTTGAGTTGAATGGCTGGGGCGATGACCTTGTCCATGATTATCTCAAAGCCATCGTGGTGAAAGGAAGGATAGCGGTGCTTTACAGCAACAAGGACTATGGCTGTGAATGGGATTATGACTTCAGGAACAAACGTTTTCTCAAAGAGGACAACACCAAGTTCGGAGTCAACATTATTGTATATGCATTAACTTGATAGCAATTGGAAAATAACGATTTGACCAAGTTCAAGGAACTGGTCGGTAAATTACCCTTTTTGAAAAAGGAGATAGCAAAGGTGATCGTCGGACAGGAAGGGGTGGTGGAAGAAATTCTCATTGCACTTTTGGCCGGAGGGCATTGCTTACTTGAAGGCGTACCTGGATTGGCCAAGACATTGATGGTGAAAACCATTTCAGAAGTCATGGAATTGCAGTTCAAAAGGATTCAGTTCACGCCAGATTTGATGCCGGGGGATATCTTGGGGACCGAAATCCTGGAAGAAGATCACGAGACCGGAAAGAAATTCTTCCAGTTCAACCAAGGGCCGATCTTCGCCAACATGGTCCTGGCGGATGAAATCAACAGGACTCCGCCCAAAACCCAGGCGGCACTTCTGGAAGCGATGCAGGAAAAACGGGTTACCTACGCGGGGCAAAACCATGCCTTGCCTGATCCATTCCTGATCATCGCCACCCAAAACCCAATCGAACAGGCAGGAACCTACCCACTTCCCGAGGCACAGTTGGACAGATTCATGCTGTACATCCAATTGGGTTATCCTTCCGAAAAAGAGGAATTGGAAGTCTTGGAAAAAACCACGGGGACGTATCGACCCGACCATAAGAAAGTGTTGTCAGGACAGGAGATCAAACAGCTTCAGGATTTGACCCGTCAGGTACATATTGATTCGGAATTGCTCGTGTATATCAACAAACTGATCCGATCCTCAAGGCCCGCCACGACGACGGTTCAGGCCGTAAAGGACTATGTGGAATGGGGAGCGGGAACACGCGCTGGTCAGGCTTTGATCCTTTGCTCGAAGGCAAGGGCATTGATCCATGGCAGGTTTGCGGTCATTCCGGAGGATATCAAGACCTTGGCATTCCCGGTTTTGAGACATCGCCTTTCTCTGCATTTCAGGGCAGAGGCTGAAAATATTCAGCCAGACACGATCATTTCCCAACTTCTAAAATAACATGAACTGATGCAGGCCAATCCTTTGGAAATCATCAAATTGAACAACCTTAAATTGGCTGCCAAAATCATCAGCAGGCAGTTGAAAAACGGTGTTCATTTGGGTAAAAGAATTGGTGCGGGAAGTGAGTTCGAACAATATCGACATTACGAACCCGGTGACGATACCAAAAGGATCGACTGGAAATTGTTTGCCAGATCGGACAAATATATGGTCAAGGAATCCCCCGTGGAAAGCAACCTTCACATTCGCTTTATCCTTGATCTTTCCGGTTCGATGAACTATGAGGAGAAGGGGATACGGAGATTGGATTTTGCCAAAAATCTGCTGGCTTCACTTGCCTATTTGGCCCATCAGCAAGGAGATCCCATGACATTCTTCACCTTGCAAAACGGTGCTGTTCTCCAAAAAGTAGCGCCTTCACCCAAGAGCTTTCAGAAAATCCTCTATCATCTGGATGCCGATAAGGCCTCTGGAAGTTGGCCGATACAGAAACAGGACTTTCCCGTTTTGAAAAGTAACCAAAGAGAATTGATCATCATGGTTTCTGATTTTTTGCAGAAGGAGAATGAATGGGTGGATATCGTTGCCTCCATGCGGCATCCCAAAAAGGAGATTGTCCTCTTTCAGGTGTTGGGAGAACAGGAAATGCATTTTGACCTGAAGGGGAATTACATGTTCAAAGATCTGGAAACGGATCATATCATCAAAATGGATGGGAAATCCGTCCAGAAAACGTACAATGCAGCCATCGAAAAATATTTGCAGGAACTTGATCAAGCTTTTCATGTGCCACAAGTTCATCTTTTGAGAACGACTTTCCACGAAAGTATCGCGGAAGTAATCAGCAAGTATTTACTGAAAAACCAATTGCACTGATGGAATTGCTCCAACCTGTTTTTCTTTGGGGATTGCTCGGCCTGGGCATTCCTATCCTGATCCATCTTTGGAATGGAAGACAGGGGAAACCCATTTTGTGGGCGGCCACACATTGGCTTTCCGAAAAGGAGAACCAACCTGTAAAGGGACTCAGGATAGACCAATGGCTCGTCTTGCTCTTGAGGCTGTTTTTGTTTCTGCTGCTCGTTTTGTTGTTTGCCCATCTTTTTGTTCCCGCATTCGAAAAAGAAGAAACATCAAAAGTTGTCCACTTGGTACAACCCCATCAGGAACTGACAGCTGCATTTAGGTTTGAGCTTCAGCAGGCGTTGGATAAAGGGGAGGAGATCCATTGGTTCGATCCTGAACTGACGCCTCTGCTTTCACTTGAACCGTCTGCTGATTTTCTGGACCAAGACAATTCCGATTTGCAGAAAGCGCTTGATGCATTGGTGGTGGAGGGAAATGAATTGAGGGTTTATCTGAACAAATCGACAAGTTTTCTGAAAGATGGATTCTTCATCAGTCCGGTAAAACCCATCCTTTTTCTGGAGGGTTTTGAGGGAAGGAATTTATCTAAACAATATATTCAAATAGAGGCAAACAAAATATTGACAATCAATGATAAAGGGTTATTGATTTCTCAGTCAGAATTCCCTCAAAACAGCAAAAAATCCAGCTTGGGGCCAAAGAGTTTCCCAACCTATTTTTCGGATTATACCGATACAGAAGAGCAATTTATTGTCGCCGCTTTGCTGGCCATCACAGAAATTTATGGAATCGAATTTCCTTTGGAAAACACATTGGCCGATGCTACTTTGGTTTTTGAAAAAGGCCTGCCGAAAGAGATTACTCCGGATAAAATTTATCTTTCCTTGGATCCCAATTCATTTTCTATCGATCCAAGTGTAATTGTTTTACCGGTTGGATTTGGGACCGGAAACCCAAATGACTTGGCAAAAGGCAGCTTGCCGGAAGCCATTTGGGAAGGCTTGTTGGAAAAGATCGGATTTGAGAAAATGGATGTTCCGCTGAGTGCATCCCAAATCGCCGCCAGGTTTCTGGTTCAGGAAAGCCCAAGCCAAAACAAAAAAGCAAATGTTGCTGCGGTGTTGATGGTTTTGTTTTTATTGATTTTAATGACCGAAAGATACCTTTCACAGACAAAAGGGATATGAGCAGATTGGAAAAACATATCGCATCGCTTGGGCTCCAACTCCATACCAATGGCTTCTTGAAAGCCCTATGTATCGGTTTGGGAATGGGACTGTTGCTTTCAGTCTTCGGACTTCCGGTTTGGTTGCTTGTCGCATTGGGCGGAACAGGCCTTATTGGGGGCATCGTATTTTTTGGTGTTTTTAAGGACAAGAAAAAAGAAGCCATTGAGATCCTGCATCAGGAATTCCCCATGCTGGAATTCAGCCTTGAGCTCGCCGATGTGAAGCAGAAAAATATGGTGGAAATGCTGCAATGGGACCGGATCAATGAAAGCTTCGGCCAAAGGCAGAATCCCTGGGTTTTTCAGCGAAAGCTTTGGCCTTTTGTGCTTTTTCTCCTGACGGGTTTGATCGCGAATCAACTGGGGACTTTGGATTGGCGTTCATTGTCCCAAAATCCTGTGGAAATGGGATTTGAAGAGAACACGATTCTGCTTGATTCTGAATCAAAACCTTTGCAGATGAACGCGTTTGAGGTGGTCATTTCACCACCGTCCTATACGGGCCAAGCTACCCGAAGGCAAACGGATTTGAACATCAAGGCCTTGAAAGGGGCTGTGGTGGAATGGAAAGTGACTTTTGAGGGAGACGATGCCTTGAAGGTTGCCCTTGTCAATGTGGAGGGAGCAGAACTGGAATTTGCGGAGAAAAGTGGGAGGTATTTCTTGAAGGACAAATTGACCGGCTCTGGAATTTATGCCATCAGGGCCTACCAAAATGAGGTCTTGGCATTCGAGAGTGCCTACCATTCCCTTGAGGCCGTGACGGACAAACCCCCCTTGATTTTCCCTGGGGAGAAGGAATTGTACCGCTACCATTTTCAAAACGATGCCAAACAATTTAACATTGCCGCTAAGGTTTCCGATGATTTCAAGGTGACAGAGGTCTATCTCGTGGCAACACTCGCCAGCGGATCCGGGGAGAATGTAAAATTCAGGGAAACCAAAATTCCGATAGGGAAAAGTGATTTTGCGAGTGCAGAATTAACCCAGAAGCTGGACCTGAATCTATTGGGACTGAAACCCGGTGATGAGCTCTATTATTATTGGGCGGCCTTGGACAATCAAAAACCGGAGCCGAATTTTTCACGATCAGACACCTATTTTATCCATTACGTCGATACCTCAGGACTGGAAGAATCCCAATTGCCGGGCATGGCGATCCACGTGCTGCCCGAATATTTCCGCAGCCAGCGGCAGATCATCATCGATACGGAGAAATTGCTGAAGGCGAAAAAAACGATTGCCGAAAAGGAATTCAACAGCACGTCCAATGAAATCGGATTTGAGCAAAAACTGCTTCGGATGCGCTATGGGCAGTATTTGGGGGAGGAATTCGAAAGCACTGCAGGCGGTGGAGGAATGCGTCAGGACAATGCCGAGAATATACTGCAGAGTTTTATGCACAACCATGACCATGAAGGGGAGGACACTGAGGTGTCAGAAGAAAAGACCAAGCGGTTTTTTGGCATCAATCCTACAGGAGAAAGACCGCAGGTGGACAATCAAATCCTACGGGATCTCAATATCGAGGAGGAACACCATCATCACCACGGCGATGAAGAAGGTGGCGACTTGGCCGCATTGCTCGAAGAGTATTTGCACAACCATGATTCCGAGGAAATGAATACGCTGTATGAGGCATCCACCCGTAGTCTGCTGAAAATGGCCTTGGAACAAATGTGGCAATCCGAGTTGCATTTGAGATTGTTTGAACCCGAAAAAGCACTTCCCTTTCAGTACAAGGCCTTGGATTATTTGAAAACTGTCCAGCAAAAATCCCGGGTCTATGTGAAGCGAACCGGCTTCGATCCGCCTCCCATCAAAGAGGAAGAAAAGCGGCTTAAAGGCGAAATGAAAGGATTGGACAAAGATATCCAACGGGAGTTGACTGTTGTTCAAAATGAGCTTTCCGCGCTATCGGGCTCCATTTTGAGTATGCTGCATCAGGAAGCGGCTTCCCCAAGGGACAAAGAAACCATCCAGTCCTTTGGAAGGCTGTGGACGGAAAGAATGCAATATTCAGGAATGGAAGATTGGTCGGTTTTGCTGCTTTTGCAGCAACTTAGTGCAGGCGAACTCGATGCAAAAGGCAGAAATGCGCTGCACAACAAACTTTACCCCTTGATCGCCAACAGCAAGCAATTGGATGCCTCCTCCATTGCGCATAAAGATTTACAGAAAGCCTTTTGGAAAAACCTTAAATGATTGATTTTACGCCTTATTTTCCTTTTTCCTGGACAATGTTGTTCGTTTCTGTCCTTGTGGTCCTTTGGGGTTTGCAGCTGTTTTGGTTCTGGAAATCCCATGCTTCTGGAAAGCGGAAAGCCATAAAATCACTGCTCAGCAGTTGGTTGACCCTAGTTTTGATTGCCTTCTTGTTACAACCCAACTGGCAAACTTCACAATCCTCGGCACCTGTTCTTATTTATTCCGATAAAATCCCAAAGGAAAAGCGCGATTTGCTGAAGGACAGTTTGAAGGTCGATAAGATCCTTGCGAAGCAAGACTACAATCAGGAGGGAAATCCTGTCTATCTTTTGGGTCAGGATTATGGAATGCCTTTTCTCCAATCCCTGAAAGGAAAAACCATCCATTGGATCCCAGACATTCCCAAGGGTCAATTGTCTTTCCTTGAGTGGAAAGGAATGATTCGACAGGGTGAAATCCAACAGGTTTCCGGGAGTTTTTTTCAAAGTGACGCTGCGAAGATCGAACTTCAATTGAATGGCGAAACGATAGATACACAAGAATTGGGACCTTCCCAAACTACTTTCCAGTGGGAATTCACGGGCAAGATCCCCGGCAAAAATGAGGTGGAATTGCTGCTTGGTGGAGAACGATTGGGGGCGATTCACTTTTTTGTCCAAGAGGCGACTCCCAAAAATATTGTCTTCCAATTTGGCTTTCCCAATCCGGAAATCCGGTTTTTGACACAGTATTTGGCCGAGAAAGGGGAGAAGGTCAGTTCCACCACGCAGGTTTCCCAAAGCTTGGACGTCGTCACCGCTACTGTTTCGAAAGACAGCACGCAGCTGGTGATTACCGAAGTTTCCCAGCTGAACAACAGGAAAATTAAAGTCGCTTTGGAACAGGGAGCCTCTCTGTTGATTATGAATCTTTCGGCTCCTTCCAGGGAAATCCCGATGATCAATAAACTTTTGAAGACAGATTTTGAATTAGAGTCAATAGGTACTGGCGAGCAAAGGGAAATTCAAAATGGTTTGTCTGCTTTTCCCGATCGCTTTGTCTCCAAAATGGGTCAAAATGACTTGTTGGAAGGTGCATTTGCTTTTCAACCTACCGGAAATTCCAAAATAGGCATCAGCTTGCTGGAAGGCACATTTCCGCTTCTGTTGCAGGGAGACAGCATTGGCTACAACAAGGTTTGGGATCAGATTTTGGGTACGATGGCGGTGGACGAAGAAACGAATTGGAACATCCCCCAACCTGCTTTCTCACATACGCTGAATAGGATTTCCCTAAATCAAAAAAATGGGCCAGATGAATTTGCTGTGCTCGGTCAGGATACCGTATTCCTCCAAGCATCCCTGATCAATCCCTTGAGCGCATCCGGTCTTTGGCAGCCTGCGGAAAGTGGATGGATTTCATTGAATGACTCCTTGGACACATACAGTTACGGGCTGGCAGAATGGGCAGGTCTGGAACCGATCAAAGCCATGTCGGCCTTTTTGAAAGCATCGAAATCCTCAACTCCCGCCGTTGCTACGGTGATGGAAGCCAGAAAAATCGGGGATTGGGTTTGGTTGGTTTTGATTATGGTTGCCTTTGGGTTGGTCTGGCTGGAACCGAGGGTTTGATTTGAACAAAACTCAGGATTTGGTTTTTGGGCTTTGTTTTGGGTAAAATTGGTGAACCCCTGTTATGCATTTCCATTTCTCTTTCAACCTGAAATTGTCTAGTAATCAGTAAGTTGTTTGCTATATGTGCCTTCACTATTTTGGTACTTAACCCTATTCTCCAAATAGTCTGATTTTCCTTTAGTTTCGATCTTATTTGGAAACGGAATGCATATTTTGGGTTAAAGTTCTCACCAAATTTGATTTGCACGAAATTCATCCGAACAGCAACTTTTTTGTTCTAAAACATATAATTGCCAATTATGAACCAAAAGATTATTTATCAATACAAAGACTTTACAGGGATGGTTTGGAGCAGCAGTTCAAAAACCCTTAAATTTAGTGAAGAATAGGACCCTTATGAAAAATACAATACTGTTAAGTTTAGCCATGCTGATTCTTTTTTCTTGCGGAAAGAATAAAGAAACCGCGGATCAGGTATTTCTAAATGGAATCGTCTACACCGTAGAAGAGGAGCAACCCACCGCAGAAGCCGTCGCCATCAAGGACGGAATCATCATCGCGGTTGGAACCACAGCAGAAATTCAAGCCTTTGTCGGAAAGAACACTGAGACCATCGATCTTCAGGGGATGACCATGACACCCGGCTTGATCGAGTCCCATGCGCACCTGATGGGGATAGGATACAACAAACTGGATATAGACCTGATGTACGTCAAAACCTATGATGAACTGGTTGCAAAAGTTGCCGAGGCAGCGAGCAAAGCCGAGCCGGGAGAATGGATCACGGGTCGGGGGTGGCATCAGGACAAGTGGATCGAAATGCCTGCTCAGTCAGTCAATGGCTTTCAAACCCATGATCAATTGAGTGCGGTCACGCCCGAAAATCCCGTGTACCTGGCGCATGCTTCCGGTCATGCTTCTTTTGTCAATAAAAAAGCCATGGAAATGGCAGGCATCACCTCTTTGGGTAGTGAAAAGCCCAAGCAGGAAGTGGAAGGGGGTGAAGTCATCCGCGACGAAATCGGCAACCCAACCGGTGTATTGGTGGAAAGAGCCTCAGGCTTGGTCAGCAAATTGATTCCAAAAGACACCCCGGAAAGAGCCGAAAAAGCCTTGGAATTGGCATTACAGGAACTTGCGGAAAAAGGGATCACCTCTTTTCATGATGCAGGTGGCAATCAGGATTTGATCGATCTTTTGGAAAAATTTCAAGCAGAAGGCAGGTTGACTTCCAGGATGTATGTGATGCTTTCCAGCCGTATTCCCGAACTAATTGAAGCCTGGTACAAGAAGGGCCCGAAAATAGATCCACAGCACATGGTGACTGTTCGCTCAATCAAGCTCAACATGGATGGAGCACTCGGTCCCTGGGGAGCATGGCTATTGGAAGATTATGCCGACAAGCCGGGTCAAAGAGGACATGAAACCATGCCGATCGACTTGGTCTCACAAATTTCTGAGAAAGGATTGGAGCTTGGTTTTCAGGTGAATTCCCATGCGATAGGGGACAGAACCAATAGAGAAGTGTTGGACAGATACGAAGCTGCTTTTGCCAAATTTCCAGAGGCAAAAGACCACCGATTCCGCGTCGAACATGCCCAGCATTTACATCCGGATGACATCAGCAGATTTGGTGAATTGGGCGTGATCGCAGCGATTCAAGCCATACACATGAGTTCGGACAGGCCTTGGGCCATCGGTCGGTTGGGCGCCAAAAGGATTAAGGATGGTGCTTATGTTTGGCAGAAACTCCTCGGTTCGGGTGCAGTGATCTCCAACGGGACAGACGCCCCGGTAGAACCACTGGATGCCATTCCCTCTTTTTATGCATCTGTAGCCCGAAAAACCCTAAAAATGACACCCGAAGGAGGCTACGAACCCGATCAGAAATTGACCAGGGACCAAGCATTGAAATCCTATACCTTGAGTGGTGCTTATGCCGAGTTTGAGGAAGATTTCAAGGGTTCCATCAAAGTGGGAAAAGCAGCAGATTTCACGGTCTTTGACCAGAATCTCATGGAAGTTCCGGAAAACGAAATTCTCAACACCAAGGTGATGATGACGGTAGTGGGTGGAAAGATTGTGTACAAGGCAGATTGATTTCTGCCTTTTTTTACTTTCGATGGTCTTTTGGGTTTTCTTGTTGGTTAAATATTGGACGGAGCTTTGACCCGAAATATGCAATGGGTTTCCAAATGGGATTGAAACGGAAAGAAAATCAGACCATTGGGAGAATAATTCCTGATACCAATAGGGTGAAGTCAAAAATAGTCTACACCTAATTGATTATCAGTAAATTACAGTATTGAATTGAGTTTGTAATGCATAAAACGGGTTTAATTTGTTACCAAAGTGAAATCTACACAGTACAATTGAACATTTTTGTTCAAGGCCTTTTGTTCCAGATATTTGGGAGAGAAGCCTGTCTTCTCCAATAATTTTTCATGACCAAAAACCTTTTAATCAGCAATATGTAGGTTTAGGTTTTCCAATTCCCTTAAACCCGTTTTATCCTCATATTTTTTGATAAGGGATGAAATTGTATGAAAATCAGTCTTTTAGAGAATTGTGCTTTTAACCGATAGGGTGAAGTCAATGATTGTAAATTCCCGATTGATATTTTTTCAAAATTACAGTCTGGAATGAAATAGGCAATCCATAACACGGTATTAATACATTTTTTTCTGTGAATTATTACCATATTTGACTAAAAACTATTAAGTTAGCAATTGTTTTGTTGAAATTAATTCTTCTTCATTTGAGATTTTTCAGCAACAATTTTATTTGAGTTTACCCTATCACCTAACCAATTAGCGAAATCCGAATATGAATGGATGTTTAAAAATCAAGTTTTCCTTGATCATCGTTTTGATCTTGATGGGCTTAAGTTTGGAGTTGTCTGCGCAAAGTGTTTATACAGCCCGAGGTTTTTGGGAAGAATCCAATAAGCCTACTTACAAAAAAATCAAACTAAAACAGGTTCTCGGAGAGCCGATTTCCGATGACGAAATAGGTTATTTAAATGATTTTGAAGTTTTCTTGGCCTCCTATTATGAGAAAATGTCTCCTGAGGAAAGAGCGAAATACGAAAAAATGCGGGTGGAATGGGACAGGGAAGTTACAGCTCCCCAAAAAACCATCATTCAACCAGAAGAATTTGAATGGAGAGGAATAGATAGGGCCGTTAATATTGGCTATGGTATTTATTATGGTGCCAGTTTGGTATCGGCTTTTGAAATAGACAATGCAGGGGCTATTGGTATTCCGCTAGTGACTGGCGGGCTTTGGGCACTTGGTCCAATTTTAAACCCAAAAAAATACGATAATATAGATCGGTCGGTTGTCAGAGCTGCCAATGCTGGTAAATTTCTTGGTTTAATTTATGGAGGTTCTCTCGGCTTGATCGCTGTGGGGAATAGCAGTGATGAAGGCAGGGCTGCTTTCATCATGTCTTCCGTAGGAAGTATCGCTTTGGGAGAGGTTGCTTTCCAAATGCAGAAAAACAGAAAATATTCGGATGGTCATATTGAAATCATGAGGCATCATGGGATTTTAGGAGCTTTTGGAGGTCTTTCTGTTGTGGCAGCTGCTCAAGGAGAAACTGGACGTCCTTTTGGAATAGGAGCTTTAGTTGGGAGTACAGTAGGGCTGGCATTGGGAAATATGGCCTCCAAAAAGTATGCATATACCAGAGGTGATGCGCGCTATGCAACCAATATGAGCAGTGTTGGTGTGGGTATCGGGTTTGCAATTTCCAGTCAAATAGCGATCAATGGTGATGGTGGAGAAGGACTTATTCTTATTCCTGCAGGCTTCGGAGTCCTGGGTACAATCATCGGCCAAAGAAATGCTCAAGGTGTAAATCTAACGGGCAGACAGGGGAGCACCATAAATTATGCCTCAGGCGGTGCAGCTTTACTTGGACTCGGAATTGCGGCAATAGTACAAAGCGACTCCCCGGCTGTTATTTTGGGTCTCGCTTCAGGTTTTGCACTTGTTACGCAAGAATATCTTTTTGCGAAGTACAGAAACGAGAACTTGAACCTCAATTTGTCAAGATCAAGCGCTGTTAAAGGGATCAATTACGATTTGACTTTCCGTCCTGAAAATTACATCGTAAACCAAAAACTTCAAGCAGGAGCAACCTTGTTCAGCAATTATTCCCTGTTGTCAAACCCAATCATCAACTTGAATTTTAAATTTTAAAATATTAGGCCCGGTCTTTTGGTATGTTTAAAAACAGGGTTCAGTCGGGAAATGTGTCTCCCTTTATCTATAAGTCTCCCAATATAGTTTTTGACAACTTTGAATATGAATTTATCAGGCTTGGATTACTGAATTAAAGTGGAGAAATATTTGTCCCATCCCTATGGGATTCTAAAAAAAGTGTGATCCTTATAACCGAGGATTAAAATCCTCGGTTAAGATTTCTCTCATCGATACGCGATTTAAAACACGACATCTACGCTTACAAAAGCCATAGGCTTGGTTCAAATCTTAATCCCACAATTCATTTGGGGAAAGGCAGAATTCTTTTGGATGGTCAAAGTGCCAGCAGCACGACTTAAATCTTCGCTGTCTAGAAAACAAGCAAACATGCTCCGATGCTTTCCAAAAACCGAATAAATCTAGGCCGCCCATACTTCAGGAGGAAGCATGGATGCTTAATTTTCGTTCTCTCAATCATATTTTCAATTGAGTTTGAAATATGGTAGGAAGCCAAAAGGCTTCAACTTTTCAATAGCCCCGGGCGAAACCTGGGGATTAATGGTTTCCCGTAGTCATTTGTCTTTGGCCAAATAAAAAAATTGAATCCCAAAGATCTTCCGCCAAAGCAGAAAGTACATGTTAGAGGAATTGTCTGATCCTTGTGAAATTGCTTTACCTCACCTGACCTCACTTTAGATTTTGCCACAACCACCGACCATTCATTTCGGCTATATTGGTCATTGTGATTCCCTGGGGGCAGACCACTTCACAGGCACCGGTGGCAGAGCAGGAACCAAAGCCTTCCATATCCATTTGAGCAACCATGTTTTTGACACGATTGGAGGCTTCTGGCTTGCCTTGGGGAAGCATGGACAAATGATTCACTTTGGCGGAGGTAAACAACATCGCGCTGGCATTTTTGCAAGTGGCCACACAAGCACCACAACCGATGCAGGCCGCGGCATCAAATGCTTTCTCGGCAAGTTCATGATTGATCAAGAGCGTATTGGCCTCAGCCGCTTGGCCTGTATTGACACCAATATAACCGCCTGCCTGAATGATTCTGTCAAATGCCGAACGGTCGATCACAAGGTCTTTTTTGATCGGAAAAGCTCCTGCGCGAAAAGGCTCTAAATATAAGGTTTGCCCATCTTGGAAACTGCGTAAATGGGTCTGGCAGGTAGTCGTCCCCTTGTTGGGACTGTGAACGTCACCATTGATGACAAAGCCACATTGCCCACAAATCCCTTCCCGGCAATCGCTTTCAAAGGCAACTGGATTGCCTCCGGATTTGATGATCTTGGTATTGAGATGATCGAGCATTTCCGGCACGGACATGTGTTCATCCAAATCGTCCAGTATGTGGTCTTCAAAATAACCTTTTACGTTCGGTCCAGCTTGTCGCCAAATATGTAGTTCAAGTTTCATGGTTTCGTTGTTTTTTGGCACTTACTTGTAACTGCGGCTTTTTAACTCCACGAATTCAAAATTCAAATGCTCTTTGTGCAATGCATATTGATTGTCGCCCTTGTATTCCCAAGCGCTTACATATTTGAAATCCCCGTCATTGCGCAAGGCTTCTCCGTCTTCGGTCTGGTATTCTTGTCTAAAATGCGCGCCACAGGATTCTTCTCGCTGCAGAGCATCTTCAACGATAAGGATCGC
Source organism: Rhodonellum sp. (assembly GCF_030656585.1). Taxonomy (NCBI): domain Bacteria; kingdom Pseudomonadati; phylum Bacteroidota; class Cytophagia; order Cytophagales; family Cytophagaceae; genus Rhodonellum; species Rhodonellum sp. The sequence goes on along the minus strand of NZ_JAUSPP010000041.1, from coordinate 26,197 downwards.
CATTTCCAGATAGTCTTCTACGCGAACCGCTTTTTCCAATTCAAAGTTGATTTCTGATGCGTTTCCAGGAATAAGCAATTCTTTCTGAAAACGTTTTTGGAGTGCAAATAAGGCTTCTCGGGCTGCCTCCATGTCGGTTTGGTTGCGGGAAAGGCCACATTTTACATAGAGAATTTGTCCAAGTTCTTTGTGGAACTCTTCGGCGGTGGTGTTTCCTTTGATTTTCAGTAGATGTTCAAGTCGTTTGCTCACTTCGGCTTTGGAAAGGGCTGCGGCGGCTTCCCATGTGGCATCTTTTTTGGATTTTGCGGAGCCTACTTCTGCCAAATAATCCATCACGGTACTGGGGGCGATAAAATAACCATCCACACAGGATTGCAACAAACTGTTTGCGCCCAAGCGATTGGCGCCATGATCGGAAAAATTGGCTTCACCCAACACAAAAAGTCCGGGCAAATTGCTCATCAATCGGTAATCCACCCACAGACCCCCCATGCTAAAATGCGCTGCCGGAGCGATCATCATGGGTTCTTTGTATGCGTTCATTCCGGTGATTTTTTGATACATGTCAAAGAGATTGCCATAGCGTTGTGCAATGGCTGGTTGTCCATCGCGATTGAGGGCATCTTTGAAATCGAGGTACACGGCATTTTTCATTGGGCCCACGCCATGACCTGCATCAATCCGTTCCTTGGCGGCACGGGAGGAGATGTCGCGCGGTGCCAAATTCCCAAAAGAGGGATATCGCCGCTCCAGATAATAATCGCGCTCATCTTCTGGAATATCCTTAGGCGCACGTTTCTCATTCACCAATTTTGGCACCCAAATCCTGCCGTCATTCCGCAACGATTCACTCATTAAGGTAAGTTTGCTTTGGTAATCTCCAAGTTGGGGTAGGGATGTGGGATGAAACTGGGTCCAGCTTGGTGCCGCCATAAACGCACCTTTGCGGTGCGCGCGCCAAATGGCCGTAGCATTGCAATTCATGGCAAGCGTGCTCAAATAATAAATTTTCCCATATCCACCTGTTGCCAATAGGAGTGCATCGCAATGATGGGAGGTCAGTTCTCCCGTGTCCAGATTGCGAATGGTCACCCCTTTTGCTTCCCCATTGATGGTGATGACATCCAGCATTTCGTGGCGTGTGTGGAGGGTGAGGTTGCTGCCCGCATTTTGGCGCATCAATGCCTGGTAGGCACCGAGCAAAAGTTGCTGCCCTGTTTGACCCCGTGCGTAAAACGTTCGGCTTACCTGAACGCCACCAAAAGATCGGTTGCTCAGATAGCCACTGTATTCCCGCGCAAAAGGGACGCCTTGTGCAACTGCCTGATCGATCAATGCCATGCTGCATTCTGCCAAGCGGTACACATTGGCTTCCCGTGCCCTGAAATCGCCGCCTTTGAGCGTGTCATAAAACATGCGCCACACGCTGTCGCCATCGTTTTTGTAATCTTTGGCTGCATTTACACCGCCTTGGGCGGCCACGGAATGCGCCCTTCTGGCAGAATCATGAAAGGTAAATACTTCTACCTGAAAACCCAGTTCCGCCAGACTTGCCGCAGACGAAGCGCCGGCCAAGCCTGTACCCACCACAATAATCTTGTAATTTCTGCGGTTTGCTGGGTTGATCAACTGGGCATGGGCCTTATATTTTTGCCACTTATCTTCAAGTGGGCCATCTGGAATTTTGGATTCAAGCATGTCCTCAAGTTATTCAAAATATGCTTGCCTTGAGTCATGATCCTGCTAAAAAATTGAAACACACTCCTTATTTTTTAATTTTCAGGAAAGTGCATTTTCAAATTGCTTCTACGGTTTCCATGGATGTGGTTTTGAATAAAACCATTGATTCGATTTGGCGGGTTTTGCGGTTATAGATTGCCTCTTCTTTTAAGCAAAAGGAATTATTTTCCTTCCTGCATGATTTCCCCAACCAATTCGTAGGATCTCAATCGATCGGCGCTGTCATAAATATTGGTGCTGACCATGATTTCATCGACTTCGGTTTGCTTGATGAATCTTTCGAGGTCTGTTTTGACGGTCGCTTTGCTTCCCACAAAGGTACAGGCCATCATATTTTGGATTGCGGCAGCTTCGTCACGGCTCCAAATGTTGTCCATGCTTTTTACAGGTTTTTTGAGCGGGTAGGATTTTCCGCGGATGATGCCCAAAGCCATCTGGTAAAAGGAGGTGGCCATGCTGTTGGCTTTCTCATCGGTATCGCCGGCGATGACATTGATACAGGAAATCACGTAAGGTTTTGACAGATATTTGGAAGGCTTAAAATTAGCCTTGTAATGTCTGATGGCTTGCAAGAAATAGGTCGGTGCAAAATGACTGGCAAAAGCGTAAGGCAATCCCTTTTCAGCAGCCAAGATTGCGCTGCTCATGCTTGATCCCAGCAGATAAATCGGGACGTCCAAGCCCTCAGCAGGAAAAGCGCGAACTTTGGAATCCATATTGTCGTCTGAAAAATACAATTGGAGTTGGTCCAGATCCTGGGGGAAGTCCTGCACGGTTTCCACTCGGCCTCTTCTCAGTGCTCGGGCAGTGGTCTGATCGGTCCCCGGAGCGCGTCCCAAACCCAGGTCGATTCGTCCCGGGAAAAGTGTCTCCAAGGTACCAAATTGCTCAGCCACCATCAGTGGACTGTGGTTGGGCAGCATGATGCCTCCCGATCCCAATCGGATTTTGGAGGTTCCATTGGCGAGGTAACCGATCAAGAGGGCAGGGGAGGAACTTCCCACGCTTGCCATATTGTGGTGTTCGGCCAGCCAAAATCGGGTATATCCCCATTTTTCGGCATGTCGGGCAAGGTCAAGACTTCGGTCGTAAGCATCTTTGGCATCTTCACTTTCTCGGAGGATGGCCAATTCCAATACAGAATAGGGGATATTTATTGTCAAAACTTTTGTTTTTTTGATGGGCTTGTTGGAAAAACAGCCAAATTTTTGGAATCGTTCCTAAGCCAAAAAAGCTACCGCCAAAATGCTGCTGGAGAATCGGATAGGATTTAGGGATCACAAATCGATTTGCGGTATACCGGCTATTTTATCTGTTCATTCCATGCGCCCTCTGGAATTTTTTTCATTGCTAGGGTAAGAAGTTTTGATTTCCTTCATTTTTGGCTATGGCGACATTTAGCCAAGGATAATCAGTGGAGGGAATTCAAATTCAATATAATATTCTGAAAATTATTTCCGAAATCTTTATTTTCATTCCCCTAAAAAAACATCTGAAAAATCATTACTTTTCAGATTGAATCAAGCCTATTTTAGTTTTCGAAAATTGAATCAGGGAAAACTCAATAGGCTTGTGAAAGATCACCCATCTTCATTTCTAAAGCTACGCCTAAATTGAACACCCGTAATACACAGGTTTTGACCAGATTCAATGTTAGCCTGTTGTGGTTGCTGGTTTTTTTTCCTGTAGCCACCTTATTGGCCAACGATATTCAGGGACTATATCCCATGGACAGCAGTCTCCGGGAAACCTTTTTGCAAGAAAAAAATTATGTAGTGGAAACCTGGGATAACTCCAACGGTCTTCCGCAGAATGCAGTCTATGCCATGGGGAAAGACAACACCGGTTTTTTGTGGCTGGCCACAGAAGAAGGTTTGACAAGATTGGACGGTTCTTCTGCAAAGGTGTTTGACCAGGAAAATAATCCTCAAATGCTTGAACAGACCTATTACACCTTCTTCAAAACCACAAGTGGAATCTGGGCCTCGGGAGACCGGAGCATTGCTCTTTTGGAAAAGAACATCCAGAAGGTGGTGGATTGTGCCCACATTACCGAAAATTCCTGGATCAGAGGCATTTCGGAAGATGAAAAGGGGAATATTTGGATCAGCAACAGGGAGGGGCAAATTCACTTGTGGAAGGTTGGGGTTTTTGAAGAATTGGATTATTGGAAACCAGAGGGTCCCTTAGAAATGTTAAGCCTTTTTCATTTGGGGAATTCCCAGATGATTGCGGGCACGACCAAAGGATTATATATCATCAATTACGTGACCGAAACCGTTCGATTGATCTCATCGGAGGATTTTATCGGAAACAGGATATTCGGAACGCCTGAAAATGTTTTTATCGCGAACCCTGAAAAGGGGATTTATCGGTTGGGGAAGGATTTCAATCTTCAGCTCGAAAATGCGATCACCGAGCTCAGAGACTTGAATTTAAGCAGTCTGACCACTGATTCTTCCAATCGGATTTGGGCAAGCTCTACTGAAAAAGGACTTATCATGATAGAAAACGGTAAAGTCAGCCGCTTTTATTATCCAGAAATCAATAATTACCCAGTCCGAAAACTGATTCACGAAAAGGATATCCTTTATCTAGGGACGCATGGAAAAGGCTTGGTTGTAATCAAGCCTGCCAAAGTAAAACAGCCGAACCATCCGGAACTTCAGCAAAAAAACATCAAGGCAATTTTCTCTTCTGATGAACAAAGCATTTGGGTAGGCACCAAATCAGAAGGGGTTTACCGAATAAAAAACAGAAAAATCACCTCCATATCCACCTCAGATGGATTGATACAAAACGGTGTCAACACCATAGGAGCGAACAAAAACCAATTGTATGTAGGGTCAACTTCAGGTATATCGGTAATTGATGTTGTTTCAGAAAAGGTGATCAATCAAATCACGCAGGATGATGGATTGGCAAGCAATTATGTCAATGCGATCTTAGGGGATTCTGAGGCTCGGGTATGGATACTTACCCGATATGGTGGCCTGCATTATTTGGATCAAAAGCAGCAGCTTCAAAAAGTTGAACTCCCTGCGAAGTTTTCCAACACCAATTTCATCGGAATTATGGAATTGAAAAATAAGGACATTTTGATCGGCTCCATTGGACAGGGTGTTTTCCGGTTGGTGGATGGAAAATTTGCCGAAAACCTGATACTTCCATTGGCTCCGGGAGAAAACGTCATTTATTGCATGGTTGAAGATCAAGATGGGGACCTTTGGTTCGGTAGCCATGGGGGAATTGTCCTTTACTCGAAAGGACAATTCAAAAGGATTAAAAAATCACAGGGTTTGAAATCACAAAGTGTTTTCAGCATGACCAGAGATGAAAGGAACGGAATGTGGATTAGCAATAACTTTGGTGTCCAGTATATCTCTCCTCAAGAACTCAAAAGATTCAAAGAAAGTCAGGACGAAGATTTTTTCATATCATCCATCTTGTACGATCAAAGCCACGGAATGCCGAATGCCGAGACCAACGGATTAATTTACCCTTCAGCCCTTAAAGACGCTACCGGAAAAATCTGGATTCCGACCGTTGAAGGTGTTGGGATCATTGATCCTTCGGAGATTGTATTGGAAAAGCAACCCATAAACTTCCAATGGGATGAATTGGTATATGGAGAAAAAAAAATCCCTATAGACAAGAAAATATTGATACCTGCAGGGGAAAATATGTTTCAGGTTTCCTTCAACTGCATTGATTTCCAAAATCCACAGCAGTATACGCTCTTCTACCGAATAGGTGGGGAAAACAATGCTTGGTTACCTGTAAAGAATCAAAGGCAATTCTTCTTTAACGGGCTTAAACCAGGTAACCATCTCCTCGAAATCCAAGTTCTGAAATATGGAAAAATTGAATCTATCCAATCCATACCGATTGAAGTAGAAGCCTTCTTTTTTGAAACTAAAAGTTTTAAAATTCTTTCTCTTGTATTTCTCTGTTTATTGACCTACTTTATAGTTAAATATTACTTAAATATAAAAATGAAGATTGATTTAGAAACACAGGTAAATCAAAGGACATTGGAGCTCAGGGATACGAATCATCAGCTGAAACAAGCTGTCCGGGAAATAGAAACTCAAAACACCACACTCAAAGAAATTACTTGGAATCAATCGCACTTGGTCAGGGCTCCTCTCACCAAAGCGATGGGTATCAATCAGCTGTTGATCAATTATCCCAAGTATGCCCAAATTGGAAAAAGCCGGGAGGAACTGGAGAAGGAAATGCTCACGGCACTGCAGCAGCTTGATGCCATTGTGAGGGAAACGCATAGGAAATCAGAAAATCTGGGAGAGGACTGATGCCGACAAAACCGATAGTGTACATCATAGACGATGATCCGGGAGTGGTGTTCCTCCATGAGATCATCATACAGGAAACCAAACTGACAGACCATCCTGAAAGCTACACCGATGCAAAAAAAGCATTGGACTCCATTCTTTTAAATGACCGGACCGATTTAAAGCTTCTGATTTTTCTGGACATCAATATGCCTAAAATGAATGGCTGGGAATTTTTAAATGAATTGAATTTGAAAATTAAGAAGGCAGATATCAAAGTCGTGATGGTGACTTCTTCTCTGAGCAGGATCGACAGGGAAAAGTGTAAAAAATATCCTATTGTAATTGATTTTTGGGAAAAACCGATCAGCGAAGACCAAGCGATCCTTCTTCAGGAAAGATATTCAGATTGGTTTGGGACGACCTCTTAAATTTTTGTTGTTCCGCCTGTTTTTTGTCCTCTCCTATATTTTTTTGATATCAAAAGGAGCCAAAGAGGCTCTGAAATCCCGAAAAATCCCAATCCCCTTTTTTTGTTCTTAGGAAGGTTCTTCTAAAATGTTTTTCACCCGGCCAACTTCCCCACTTTCAAGTTGGACTTTAATGCCATGTGGATGGAAACTTACCTTGGTGAGGATCCGCTTTATCTGACCCTGTGTAAGTTCCCCCGTTCGCTGATGTTCTTTTTTTACAATTTCCACTTCCTGTCCAATGTTGATGTCTTTTCTGTTTTTTCCGTCCATGTTGCAAATATAAGGGATTGCCCGGGAAATGAGGGATAAAGGAGCCCATTGCACTGCCATCAGGTTCTGGCTATATTTAAATTCATGACAAGCCTCCGGAATTCCTCCCTTTGTTTTGGCTTCAGCTACTTCCAATACCAGTTGCATGAAGGAGGAATTTGAGTGTCCATAAATCTTAAAACAGAATTTTATTACTATGAAAAATAATAGGTCCCGGACCTTCCTTTTTTTTCATCACTCGGATTACATTGACAATCAGCGAAGTACGAGCCAAGTTTCACCCCATTTTTTGTGGCATATCCATAGGTTCATCGCCTTTTATTTTTGAATTTGGAAAGAACACCTTTTTCGGATTTTTCTTCAGTTCGGCCATCACCGCTTCAAATAGTTTATTCTTGACCCTGCCTGAATTTTTTGGTTCCACCAAGTAGCGCACAGTCACTTGTATCCATGTGTTGGGATTTGCTGATAAAATAACAGAAGGATATTCATTTACGTCCAGTTCATCCACCGGGGTGTCGGCCAATATTTTCTTAAAACGCTTTACCCGTCTTACCATGGCTTCACCGATTTCTTTTTCGACAACACTTTTCACGGTATCGGTGGTAAATTTAAAATCACTTTCATAGGATATAAAAAAACTAAGTTCATTCCAAATGAAAGGAAATAAAGGCCATGAGTAATTGTATACATATTCACTGAATACTTTTGAGTTGGCAAATCTTATGATGCGTCCGCTGGGATGGTCGCCTGATAAATAATCGCCATTAAATTCCCAAAGGGTGGTATCAAGGTAGCCAACATTGATGATGTCGCCGAAGACACTGCCAATCCGTATGCGGTCACCGACTTCGTAAGGCTTACGGGTAAGAATGTAAATCCATCCAAAAAAACTGGTAATCAGGTTTTGTAAGGCAAAGCCAAGGATCAGGGAGACAATCCCAAATGAAACCATGGCGGCATACCAGTTCGCAAAGAGCAGCGAGAGGACAATCACGAGGATCAGCAGACCGGCAAACAAGTCTGCAATCCGGTTGAAATTAAATACAGTGGTTTTATTTTCAATTTTGCGGTCAAATACTTTTTTCAAAAGCCTTGTTGCCATCAACACCAAAGAGATCAACATGATGGCAAGGACAATTTTTTGCGCCAGCGGAATATACATGCTGGAAATAGGCAAACTTTTCCAGCCCAAAAGATAATAAAGCGCACCACAGACTAAAAAGATGATGGCGGTGATTCCCACCAATGGAGCTTCTTTCTCTAAAGCATCAACGCTATCTTTTTGGACAACAATTGAGTTTTCGATCAGGGCTCTTTGTACCTTCTCATCCTTTTTTATGTCTTCTATTTCTTTGTCTTCTATATGTTCTGAACTTTCCATACTTCTTGTCCAATTTGTCGGATGTAATCTTAGTTAAATTTGTTAACTATTTTTTGATATTCTGCCAGTTTTTTGGCTTGGATCCCTAGCCAATTGGCTATGCCAATCTAAAAATTTTTCATCTGGAATCATCTGGTTATCGGTAAGTAATCTTGACCCTAAAGCAAAGACTAATTTTTTTTAAAACTTTCGCTCTTAATTTTTCGCAAATGATTGTTGGGCTTATTTTCCTTTTTGAGTCACATCAATTGGAACCAATATTTCAATTTAAATAAGAACCAAAAGGGTCTGCCGGGCAATAAATCCGGCTTTTGACTTCATTTCCAAACCCTGTGCCATATGGGCTGGGATCTTTCCTTCATTTGTGGTTTCTACCGACATTGAATGGCTAACGGCAGAGAGGATTAGGATTTTTTTGCATCAAAATCACTCTTCCTTCTCATACGCAATTTCTTTAAAAATGTATCGCTCGTCAAAATTCACTTCAAACTTTTCTAAAAAATCGCGATACTCATCCATGAAACTCTTTTTTCCATGATGTTTTTCCTGATTTTTGATGTAATCAATTACCCGATCCACATGCGACTTGCTGTATGAAAATGCTCCGTAACCTGCTTGCCACGAAAACTTCCCCGTGACAAAACCTTTTTGGCTAATCCATTTGGAACTGTCTCCTTTTATGTCCTGCATCAAATCGGAAACTGATTGGGTAGGTCTCATGCCAATTCATATATGGACATGATCAGACATTCCGTTTATAGCCAATACTTTATGATCATGATTTCGGATACTTCCTGTCATATATTTAGACAATTCTTCCTTCTATGATTTTCTTATGACCCAGTCCCTATTTTGTACTGCAAAAATCATCTGAACTTGAATTTGAGTGTAGGTATTGGCCATGATGGATCAATTTTCTCAGTTATCAGTACGACTCAACTCAATAGCCTCAGCATTTCAACCCATATCTATCCATTAAAAAATAAAATAAGCAGTGGAAAAATCATCCCAGATCCATCCAATTCAAACAAAAAAGCCCGCCCCCAAACCAGGAGCAGGCTTCTTCAATCCAATAAATTTATCAACCGAAAAAGCTACTCCATCTCCTCCTTTTCCTCCTCCAATCTTGCCTTCTTTTCCAAATGTGCTTTTCCATTAATACCAAAGACCACCTTATAAAGCAAGAATCCCGTGGTGCAGATGACCAGACCTTGGGTCAGGATCATCAATACCAATGCTTGTGTGTTCATCATGATCTGGTTCTCCCTTCTTTTTGACGTTTCTTTTGTGACAGGTATACAAGTAATGAAATAAACAAAAACAGCCCCACCAGCAGTGTTCTGGCCAGATTGGAATAGAAGATCTTGTTCTCGATTTCGAGTTTCAAGTCGCCGGGTAAGTCAAGCGCCAGCTGTTCCTTCAACCCAAAATGGGAGATTTGGCGGATGATCGAACTGTTGTCCAACTGCCATGCCTGACCTTCGCCCAGTCCCTGAAGGCTCAGCGCCCAGTCATTGTTTTCCGGTGTGATCAAAGCGCTTACAAAAACCATCAGGAGCAACAAGGGCGTGACATATTTGATGATGAATTTGTAGAAATTCGGAATGTAGATATCCGAGCCTTCATTGATTTCCCGCCAACCTTTGTTGATCCCAAAAACCCAGGAAAACAGGATCGATTCCAGAAGTGCAAAAACGACCAAACTCACCGTTCCTGCCCAGTAATCGTATTCATCAAAAACACCATATTGGTAAAACAACACCGTCGGAAGTCCCATGACCAAAGCCAAGGCGCCAAAGGACCAAGCGCCCTGGTTCTTGTTCCAGCCAAATTCATCTTTCATAAATCCCATCCAGGGCGTGCCCATCGCGAGTGAGGAGGTGATGCCTGCAAAAAACAACAAGCCAAACCAAAATACCCCCGCAAAGGCCGCTGCGATCTCGCCCCATTGCTGGAAGAGGAAAGGCATGGTCTGGAAGGCCATGCCGAAACCTGCATTTTCCATCACCCAATCCAGTCCCAAATAGCCTGCCGCGATCGGGATCACGATGGAGCTTCCCAAGACGACTTCCACAAATTCATTCATAAAACCCGCCGAGACTGCATTCAGTGCGATATCTTCCTTGGGTTTGATATAGGCGGCGTAGCATTGGATCGTGCCCATTCCCACGGATAGGGTAAAGAAAATCTGTCCCGCAGCGGCCAACCAGACCTTGGGATTGGTGAGGGAATCGAACTGGGGAGTCCAAAGGAAATTCAATCCGTCCCAGGCACTCGCATCCGGAAATTGCTCGGATTGACCGGATTCTCCCAGGCTCAATCCCTTGATGGACAAGAGCACCCCAAATAGGATCAACAGGGGCATTCCGATTTTAGCCACCTTTTCTATTCCACCCAAGCCTTTGGAAAGGATAAATACATTCAAGGCCAGGACCAACACATAAAAGACCACTGCCTCGTAGGGAATGCCAAGGGTGGATTTGCCGATGTCGATGTAATCCTCAAAAAACCGAGCCACTTCAGATTGGGACATTCCCTCGAAGGTGCCCAAGATCGAATGCAGCACATAGGACAGGGTCCAGGATTCGATATAGGTGTAGTACGCCACCACGGCCACATTGGTAAATATCCCGAAAACACCCACATACTTCCAGATTTTACCTTTCCCCATGCTGTCCATGATGTAGGGCGTACTGTGGTTATTGGATTTTCCGCCGTACCTGCCCGTGGACCATTCGATCAGGAGCAGTGGAATGCCCATGACCAAAAAACAGATCAGGTAGGGAATGATAAAGGCGCCCCCACCGTTTTGGACGGCCTGAACAGGGAAGCGGAGAAAATTCCCCAGTCCGACTGCATTTCCTGCCATTGCCAGGATCAACCCCAACCTGGAACCCCAGGCTTCTTTGACTATTGTATTGTCCTTCATTGAGTTTCAGTGCTTGATTAGGTACCGTGTTTTTATAGCAAGCGAAGTAGGATTTTTTGAAATGCATGTACCAAAGAATCCTTCATCCAATTGCATTGGAATAATATCGGGGATTTTGGGCGAGATGCTGAGGGAGAAATTTGGATTGAAAACCTGAACAGGATTCAATTCAAGGGGTTCAGAAGAAAAAATGGAAGGGGAAGAGGGTATTCAACCTCTGATCCGTGGAGAAATTTTCCCAATCGACCACGAGGGTAGAAGCGGAGGAGAACTGAATCAAATGATTGGGCTTTGGGCCAAAGAGCTCAAATGCAGTAGGATGGAATTGTTGTTTTCCGGCAAAATAAAACTGGCTATGACCCTGAAAAATCAATGGAGAATGCTGGTCAGCCCATTCCACAGCAGACAGTTCAGAAGCTGTCGGACTAGACTCAGCTTGGCAATTGCTGACATCCGGTATGGGGACCAAAAAAACACCAATCAACCAGAAGAGGGAGATAAATAGGAAGGCTTTTTTCACGGTGTCGGAACTGAAAGGAAGCAAGCGTAGATGTCTATTTGAGGCAATAAGCTGTCAAATGTAAACCCTTTTTTGAGTGTTCAATATGGATTGTGGGGAATTATTTTTTGGGCGGATTTTTTTTCTTAAAAACAGAAAAATCAATTCCAAATCGAAAGCGCAAAATGCCTCAGCAGTATCTTAAAATGCTTCCATTTTACAATGTGATAATTAGGGGACAAAAGGTCCAAATCCGAAAAATTTGAAAGATGATTATTCATCAAAGCCAGAAAAAAACACAATGGAATGCCGAGTGAGCACTAGATGGGCTAGGGAAGTTGTCGCCAGCCCATTGATCCTAGATACCCTGAGTGAATGATTGCCCCTTGCCTGCAAATTTCCCACAAGGATAATCAAATCAATCCTGATGTAGGATTGATTTGATTATCCGTCCTCTTATATTGTCGCCCTCAACTAGGAAAAATAAAGGAATAGGGTTCTGTCATTTGCGGGGATTGAATTTACCTCATCTCTAAGAACAAATTTCTCAAATTTAACCAGCAAAAATGCTTCTCTGCTCTGGTCGGAAAAGGGTTCGATATTTTCGATATTCTGGAAGTTCCTAAAGGAATAATTCAAAAATACGACCCACAATCCTGCAAAGAATTGGATGTGGGATTTCATTTTTATAGAAATTAAAAAGTTTGTATTTGAATTCCATTCAACCCCAAAATATGCATTGGCCTTCCTCGCCGTTTGAAGCAGCAAGAAAATCAGGCTATTTATATAGCATATAGGTCCGATATGTTGCTGTCAAAGGCAGAATGCAAAGGCTGATTATTTGGTGATTTTGGTCTTGAGTAGGGAATGGAGAAGACGGGTTAAAGTGATGCGCATTGGTCTAAACACTATTGTATTGCTGAATTCCATAAATGCTGTTCAAAAAGGCAGCAATTTACCCGAAGGGAAAATCTCTGAGGAATAAAGAAAAGCAGTCGAGCAGACCACTCTTAAAGACCGCCTTGCGACTATATCCACGGAACTCAAGCCTGGTATTGCCTAAAACACACTCAGATGCCTAATTTTTCCACCTATAATCTTTTGCATCGCGGGCGGGGCAAACAATATGGATTGAGTCGGATGGATACGTTTCTTAGGGTTGCTTATCGAAAGCGATTTGATTATGGATAATAAAGTGCATACTTTAACATCGTTTTTAATGGGGGCAAAAAAATTCTTTTAAAGGTTAAACCATGATCAAGGTAATTATTATAGACGATGAGAAAAAGGCCCAAGAGACTCTGGAATTGTTTTTGGACCGATATTTCCCACGCCAGTTCAAGGTTTTGGCCAAGTGCAGCAGCATCGATGAAGGCGTAAAGTCGATCCAAATGGAGCGCCCGGACATCCTGTTTCTCGACGTGCAAATGCCAAAAAAAAATGGTTTTGCCATTTTTGAGGAAGTGAAAAAAATTGATTTTGATATCATTTTCACCACTGCCCATAAAGAATATGCCCTCCAGGCTTGGAATTCGGCAGGTAAGGTTTTCGGGTATCTGCTCAAACCGATCGATATCAGTGAGCTTCAAAACCTGATGAACCGCTTTTTTGAAAAACAGGATCAGGGCTCCCTGATTGTGAAGTTGGACCGAATGTCCGAGAACATGGAAAACCTGGGAATCCAGGCCTATAATACCTTATCCGGGATCGAATTTGTTCATTTTGATGAAATCCTCTATTGCGAAGCCAGCATGAGTTATACCACTATCCACAAAGCGGATGGCTCTCAAATCCTGGTCAGCAAAAACCTGAAGGTGATTCAGGAAAAACTTCCAATCGGACAATTTATCCGGATGCACCATAAATTGCTGGTCAATGTGAAGCAGATCCTGCGGATTGACAAAAAAGAAGATTTTGTTCTATTAAAGGGTGGAATACAGCTTTCCGGTTCCAGTCGAAAGATGAAAGATTTGAAAAAGTATTTTGCATACTAGATTTTTTATTGCCTGCCTCGTATTGGTCTTTTGTGTTGTTGTGCAAAACCAAGCCCAACAGTTTCCCAACAGAAATTACACCACCCTGGATGGATTGCCAAACAATGCCATCCGTTCCCTTTTTATCGATTCCAGGGGATTGCTCTGGATCGGGACCGAAAACGGGATTTCCAAAATGGAAAACAATACTTTCCAAAATTTTGATACCTCCGATGGAATGGCTTTCAACAGCTGCTGGGTGATTGCCGAAGACCCTATGGGGCGGATGTGGTTTGGGAGTTATGGAGGTGGCGTTTCCATGTATGATGGTCGTTTTTTCCATACTTTCACCAGCAAATCCGGATTGATCAACGACAAGATCAGAAAACTCTTCTATTTTGAAGACAGAATTTGGGTGGGGACTGAAGACGGAATCGCGGCCATCGATGTGCATTCACTCGAAATCATCAGCTTGGAGAAAAGCGTTTTCTCCGGAAGAAGGTCCTATACTTCCGGGTTTTTTGTCCACGACAACCTGCTGCATTACACCACCTTTGGCTATGGCATTTATAGCATATCGCCAACCGGAAAAGCCGAATTCACCATCAAAAAAGTCAGGGACCACGATAAGATATACGCCTTGGGCTGGGACAGTGATAGCCTCTTATTGAGCAATATCGGCGCCATCCAGCGTTTTGCTCCTGCCGATCTCACTTCCAGTAAACCAATGGAGGACGGATTTGGCGTATCCGTGGTTTGGGATTATGCCAGGGATAATCAAGATAATCTTTACGCTGGCGCTTGGGGAATTTTCAACAAAGATGGAGGCTTGTTTAAAATCACGGGAAACAAGATGGTGGATATGGGCAAAACCTTTGGGGTGAGCTCTAAAGTGATTTTGGCTACAGCATATAATCCCCAAACCAATATGCTCTATGCGGGATCAAATGACAAAGGACTTTTTGCCATCAGCCTTAATCCCTCCATTGCTTATGCGGAATTCGATAAAAATTCCGTTTTGGGATTTGCGGGAATTTCCGGCAAGACAGCTGTCCTGCATACGCTTGGCCTTACCCTCTTGGACAAAGAAGACCAAGTAATCCATCAGGTGGATTTAAAGGCATTCAAACGGATTGAACTGGATTATCTGCGGAAAAATCACAAAAATCTCCCGAAAAATGTAGACGGTTTTTTTGAGATGAACTTCGACCTTGATGCCGCTGATGTGGAATTTTATGGACTGATCCATACGGATTCTTCGCTCTATGTCAGCAGCAACATCGGTATTTTTGAGCTGAATGCAGCAGGGAAGTTTTTGACTTATATTCCCGTGCATACCTTTGTGATGGGCTTTACGCCGGATGGCAGATTCATCGAATCCAATCCCTATCGAGGACTCAGGATTTATGAAAGTCCGGCCAAAATGGACTACCAATATTTTTCCGATACGCTCCCCCATATCCCCCATCAATTGTCCCAAATCGTCCATAGCGGAGATAAAACCTACTTTTCCTCAGTTTTCCATGGGCTTTATACCTGGGAAAAAGGGGTGTTTACAAGCTACCTGAGGGAAAAAAAGTGGTCCGAAGAAAAACTCAAGGTCCTTCATCTGATGGAAGACAACAGCCTTGTCATCGCCTCAGAATTCGGGGATGTATTTGTTGCGGATGATAAAAATGGATTCACCATCAAAGAAACCATCGGTAAAAACGACATTGAGGGAAATTCCATCCAGTTTCTGGAATCCTACCAGGGAAATATTCTGATCGGCACGGAGAAGGGCTTGACCGTCTATCGGGATGGGAAAACCAGGTTCTTCGACGAGGAACAGGGATTTACCTCCAAGCTCTTTCAAACCGCCAAGGTGATCGGGGAAGTGCTCTGGCTGGGAACAAGCGAAGGATATTACAAAGTACATTTACCCGGACTGTTGCTTCCGGTATCCCCTCCTCTTAAACTGCTGGTGGATGAATTGTCCATCAACTATGAGCCAGTACCTGCAGAATCCTTTTCGTGGTTTGTGCTACAACAAAAAGAAATTGTGGTCCCTCACGACCGCAATACGGTTTACATAAGCTTCCAACCCAGCGGGCACCAATTCCCGGGAAAGCTGAGTTACCGCTACCGGCTCAAATCCGATGCTGCCTGGAGTCCATTCAGCAAGGAAAACAAGCTGTCCCTTCCCTATCTTCCCCCCGGAGTGTATCCCGTCGAAGTGGAAGTTCAGGACAGTCATACCGGCGTTAGCAATATTTTCACGCTGCTGACGATCAGAGTAAAACAACCCTTTTATTTTGAGGTGTGGTTTCTTCTTCCCAGCCTTATCCTATTGATTTTGATAGGGATGAAAGTCTATAAACGCCGGATCAGAAACATGAGGACACAGGAAAGGAACATTGCCAGCAGCTCAAAAAGGCTTGTCGAAACAAAACTTGAAGCCCTTCTGAGTCAGATGAACCCCCATTTTATTTTCAATGCCATCAGTTCCATCCAGTATTTTATCCTGAAAAACGAAACGGAAAAGGCCTTGGACTATGTCAATAAATTTTCCCGTTTGGTACGCAGCACTTTGGACAACAGCTCCAAACTGCTGATCACATTGGAGGAGGAAACCAGCTATTTGAAGGCCTATTTCACCATCGAAAATTCCAGAACGGAAAACAGGGTGAAGCTCCAGATCGATTTGGATCCCGAGCTCGACCCCAATAAGATCAATGTTCCGCCCATGCTGCTCCAACCTTTTGTGGAGAATGCTTTCGTGCATGCCTTCACCGAAAGCCACCAAAACCCCAGTATCCGGATAAACTTCGGGCTTATGTCCGAAAATCAGCTTTTTTGTACCATCCGGGACAATGGCATGGGACTGCAGGCCCGGGAAAAATTCAAAATCCACGAATCAAAGGGAGTAAAACTGGTCTTGGAAAGACTCCGTTTGTTGGAAGGTGTTGTAGCCGAACCCTTATCGATACAGTATTCTCCAAACGGAACCACTGTAGAAATTACCATACCCATTCACTGAAAGCATCCCGGTTTCAGCAGTTATTGCCAAAAAAGCTACACTTATTTATTTCCTCCATTTGGAAGCGGGCAATGCCCCATATTTGTTTTGCAAATGAGCGTAAAACTTTTTCCAACTTTTTATAAACAAGGTGGGTCCATGCAGTAGGGTACTGGGATGGACTCACCATTTTTTTTGTCGCTGTGCGGAAGCTGTTTGGGAAGCTGTTTGAGATTTATAATCTCGAACTGCAGATACTTCAGGATTTGCAATCCTGGTCTCGTTTTCGACAAATGGGATTGCAAATCCCTTATATCTTAATTCGACATTGCAAATGTCGAATAGCACATTTAAACCTCCGCGAGTACTAGCGAACTCCTTCTGATTCCATAAAATTCACCGCAACTTCCGTTTAGGTATTCTTCCTCCTTTTCCACGATTCCCGCCCTTACGGGATTGGAATGGATATATTGGATCTTGGAGTCAAGGAATTTTTTGGTGTTGATTTCTTCGCCGTGGTAGCCGGGTTCCCAAAACCATAAATTCCCATCCTTTTTCAAGAGCCACAGCAACCAACTTTTTCTGCTTTCCCTTTCATTTTCCTCGATAGCCAAAATGATCTTTTTGGCCGTGAATTTTTTCAGGTCTCGGATGATATCAGATAAGGGAACTCTGGTGCTGCTGATGATTAAATGGCAGTGGTTGCTCATTACCACCCATGCATATACTTGTAAACCTTTGTGCTCCTGACAATGTCGGATGCTATCCAGCAGGATATCCACATACAGTTGCCGCGTAAAAACATCCACCCATTGGTGGACAGTAAAGGTTACAAAATGAATGGCAGTCTGATCTTTGACGGTATAGGAATGTCCCATAAAAAGTGAGTTAAAATTTTAAACCTAAGGAAATTACATTTTTATCCGAAACTATGCAAACCGTTGTCTGAGAATTAAGATCTCGAACAGCAGATGTTTCAGGATTTGCAATCGTGGAGCTGTTTGAGATTTATAATCTCGAACTGTAGATATTTCAGGATTTGCAATCCTGGTCATGAGTTAGCGAAAATGGGATTGCAAATCCCATTTATCTGGATTCGACATTGCAAATGTGAAATAGCAGGTTTTTCCGAAATTGCAAATTTCGACCAGCAAACCTTCAACCCTCAGAAATTACACTTTTAAGGATGTTGACACACACTTATAGGTAAAACAGGCACACTTATACATTTGATGAAAAAGCCAAGATCCAAACCTATACATTTAAAACCAAGCAAGACACCCAACGCATGGCTTTATTCAAAATCACCGTCAAAAACCCGATGTTCCGCAACGGCATCCGCCTCGAAAAAGGCATGAGCGTTCAAGTCGTCATGATCAGCGCAGCACATTATCCCCTGCACTACAAAAACGGTGAAGCCATCGTCGATGCCTTCCAGCGCATCTGGGCCGTCGATCTGAGGAAGGCCAATGCGGTAAACAGCGCGATTTTGGAAGTGGTTAAACTCTAAAAAATTTGATAATATGGGAAATAAAGAATCAGAAATCATTAAGGTTGAGGCTGAGGAAGTTACTTATGAATTGAATTCATCGATTGAAAAAGCAGAATTGTTTCTCACCAGAATAAATGGAACTGGCGAATTGATTTTGAATACTGTTCAGTCTATAACCTCTACAATTGAAAATGTAAAAAGTCTAAATCTTCAGATTAAAACAATTGAAGCAGAATTTGCACTTAGGAGTAAAGAATATGATTTGCGAATTGAAAAGGTTAAGGTAAATGCCAAAATTATTCAAACGACGTTAGATAGATGTTCAATTACTGTTGACAAACTTCTAGATGCGGTTTTGGATATGAATGAAATAACCGATGATCCAAATTATATAAAGAGAAGGTCAGAATTACTTGAACAATTAAGAAATACTTCTGACAATTTAGCAATGATGTTTATAACTTTTATGAAATATTAAAATGATGAATGAATCTGTACAAGAAAAACAATCAAAAGAGCTTGAAGATATTTTAATAGATATTCGTAAGGATGTGGAGGAAGCATCTTTATTAGCCGCAGAAGTTTCTGATAAATTCAGCGTCATTTCTAAGGAAATTCAGGGTTTATCTAAGGTGTTTACTAAAGCGTTTAAAGACCAAAGAGCAGGTCAAATTGTTAAAATAGCTGGATTTGCTGTTAATCTCCTTGGTAAGGGGGTTTCATTGGTTAAGGAAGAGTATGAACTCATGAAATTACTTCCAAAAAAGCAGGCCCTCGCAGCGAATAAGAAAACAATTATTTTTCATCATTTGAATAGTCTTGAATCCAAACTTCCAAGATTTAAAAAACTACTGTCTGAAGAAGCAAATAGAGATTTTAGCAAAATTTTTCGAAAAGAATTTGAAGAGATTCATGGAAAAGATTGCTGTTCAGCTTTTGAAATGTATACATTTTCTCTGTACCTCTATGATGTTTGTTTTTTTATGACTAAAGAGTTTGAAGCTTGGGAAAATTCCAAACATAACAGTGATTTGCCTAAACCCTTAAAGCATAATTCTTTGTCTAAGATTATCGATGAAGTACTCGCGCCTTCTGGATTGAAGGATTTGTTTAAAGATGGTAAAAAAACAGGGTCTATGTATCTTTTCTCAAAATATGATGGGTTATTGGGTTCAATTTTTGTAAATGTACATGCAAATGCGGTTTTACCGAAAGAAAAAGAAAAGTTGAGAATTTGGGATCAAGCAAATTTTATAGCGCTTACCTCTATATTAAATCAAGTAAACAGCTTTTATGAAGATGATGATCAAAATCCCAATATAAATTGGATTAGCCGAAATGTATTTTTTAAAGAAATTAAAAATATTTTAAAAATGAAATCTGCATTTATAGAGTACTCAAAATATATATTCTTTGGAGTAGGGCTCCTTTCATTAGTGATTACTCAATCACTGGTGTTTTCATTAATACTGTCCCTATTTGTGACTCCATTTATATTTGGAATGGATAAAATGCTATCTTATCTTAATAGAGAACGTACTTTTTTTCAGGTTAAATCTTTATCTGAGACAATTTTTGGGTTTATTTTACAAATTGCTAGTTTAGGTACATTATGGTATGCAAAAAAGCAATACATGAAGAAAGAAGACAATTATAGACAATACTTTCTAACATTGGGTCAAAGAATAACCCTATAATATTCATAGAAAAATGACTTATTAAAACTCATTTCAAACATGGCTCTATTCAAAATCACCGTCAAAAACCCGATGTTCCGCAACGGCATCCGCCTCGAAAAAGGCATGAGTGTTCAGGTCATCATGATCAGTGCCGCCCATTATCCCCTGCACTATAAGAATGGTGAAGCCATCGTCGATGCTTTTCAGCGCATCTGGGCCGTCGATCTGAGGAAGGCCAATGCGGTGAACAGCGCGATTTTGGAAGTGGTGGAGATAAAATAGAACCCGGACAAATCAAACAGTGACAGCTGGTGACAATGAATTGGAGGGAGAGAACAATAGAATGTTATTTGTCAAAATTAAAGCTTTAGGAATTTAATCCTGGCTTGGGTCACATCACAAAATCAGAAAATCAAATGAGTCATCCAGATCCGAATCGGCCATATTGGAGAGCAGAAATAGATAGGGAATTCGCCAAGGTCAAGTCCAAAATGCACCAGGAAGCAACCAATAGGGGCGGAGGAAGAGCAATTTTTCAGGATTCATATACCGGAAAAGTCCTCTTCGGCGGCGATCCCTACGATTACGAACATATCCGCTCCTCCGAAGAAATCTTCATGAAATACCGGGACCGCCTGACCAACGACCAAATCGCCAAAGTCGTCAACTGCCCCGAAAACTTGGGGGTCACCCTCCGCAGCATCAATATTTCCAAAGGAAAGAAACGCATGGAGGATTGGATACGCCAGCCTTCTGTTGTGGCGGATTTTGGGATTGATCTGGAATTGGTGAGGAAGGTTTTGGAGAAGGCGGATAGGGGGATAAATGAATTGACAATCAAAATTTTAAAATAAAATTCATATCAAAACAATAAAACTATGCCAATACCATTTTTAATTCCAATCATAATTGTAGGAGTGTCTACAGTTGCCGGCCTCTTTACAGTAGCTGCATACTGGGATGATTTAATTATATTCTTCAAGGGTAAAAATATTGCCATATTAGGATCAATTGAAACAGGTAAATCTACCATGCATACTTATTTAAGAGAAGGTGAAGTTATTGTCACTCATAATTCCACTAAAAAAGTAAATGTTTCTAAAAACAGATTTAAACTTGGTGAATTGGAAATAAATATAAAGGAAGGGATAGATATTTCTGGACAAAGGGATTACATGAGTGATTGGAAAAATGTTTTTAAGACTAGTGATATTTGTTTTTATATGTTTGATACATATAAAATTTATAATAATGATTTAGATTATATAGAAAAGATTTATTTTCATTTAACGCACATTAATAATTGGAAGGAGGAACTTAATATAAATCCAAAAATTATTATGATTGGAGGATTTTCTGATAAGATACCTGAATTTAACCAATTAAATGAATCAAATGTACAAGAGTTTGAAGAAAAAATAAGAGTTAAAATTAAGCCAGCATTTCTTCAAGGCAGTATAAGCCCTAGTAATATTTTTATAGGATCTTTAGCAACTAAAGTAAGTATAGAAAAATTGTTAAGAGATGTTTTAATAAGAATTAGCCAAGATTAATTGTGGATTATTATATATTTTCTCAAGGAACAAAAAGTTCGGAATATAGTTTAATTATTAAAAATGGACAAATTCTATCTGAAGATGATACAAGAAGAAGTTGTATAAAAAATCTATTTGAATTCACAGAAAAAAATGGGAAAGTAATTAAAAATAAAACTTTTAGCGCAAAAATATTAAAAAGTAAAAATAATGTATTGATTGAATTGTGGTCTATAAATACTGATAGGGTAAACAGAATAGTACCCGTTGATTTATTAATATCAAAATCAAAAAATGAGAAATATTCTTATTTAGATGTTCAAAATTTATATCTACTTTTGAGTGAAGAAAATATTAAAATTGACAATAATAAATTAAATTCTATATTAAGTCATTTAGAAAAAACTTTAAATAACAATAAATTAAAAATATCTATATTAATATTTCTTATTGTATTGTTTGTAATTATAACCTTAAAATATCTTATAAATGAATATTGAAAAATGGAGAAGGCGGTTAGTTTTAATTGCCACGGATGTTCATATTGATGGTTTAGAACATGATTCCGAAGGATTAAATTTATTGAAAAATCAGGAAGTCACCATTTATCCTATTAAAAATTCTGAAGAATTTGAAGAAAAATTTACTCTCTTAGGAGGTATAATGCCACAGCCAGGAATGTTGTTATTAATGTCACCATATGACGACAATACTTATGTAGAATTATCAGATGCAAGAAGTTTAATTGCTATTGAAAAAGCGTCCTTAACTCTTCGTTTTTGTTCTTTGTTAGGTGCAAAATCTGTATCAGTTAAAAACATTAAAATTGTTGACAAAGAAAAACATCAGGAATTGAATCTAGATGCTGAATACAACATAATATCTGGATCTTTAAAAGCACAACAAGCTGAAATTGAAAATTTGAAAAATCAAATCAATGTAAATGCTACATTTTATGGAGGAAATCCTGATTTTGATAAAGCTATGCGGTTATTAAAATCAAGTAGATTACATTCTGATCCATTTCTGAAAAATTTATTCGAAATGGTTAAAGAAAGTAAGGAAACAGGAAACCAGATTTTTGAATTATCTCAGGAAGTATCATTAACTCATTCTTTGCAAAAAACTTTTAATTTAGTTGCCAGTATTAAGTTTCCAGGAGGCATTGTGAATTCAAATTATAATTCTGTTACAAAAGAAAAAATAGATATTTTTTTAGGATTAATTATAAAATTTTAAATGAAATACCAATGCTTTAATTTATAAATCACTTCGAATAAATGCTTAAAAATTGAAAGAAAGTTTAATTTTTCACTTTCAAATGGCCCACCAAGGTTGCGGTAACCAACTTAGATAAGTGTATCTGCTTCTTTTGAATATCTGCCCAAATTATCTGCTTCATAATAAATGTTATATTAACCTTTAGCTTCATAAATTTTCTTGTAGAAATTCTTAACAATGATCTAAGTTATATTCCTATCATTCAAAACCTAAATTTACTTCATTATCTTTTAAATAAGGCTTGCTAAATACCGGACACCTCCGATTCCCCAAATTCTCAAGCACCCAACATCCTTTTTATCGTGTCCTGCATGGCGATTCTGAAGCCTTCGTCTTTTGAAACTAGCCGGTAAAGATCCAATTCATTTTTTCGTTGCTTGCCCATCACGTCATCAAAAATCTTGTTGAAGGCGATGGATCGGTTTTGTTGGTCGGAATTGTCGGCATACTTCTCTTTATAATCGGAATGCTCCTTCATTTTCTGGGCAAGATTTATAAATTTTGCCCTTTGCTCATCTGGGGTGGCTTCCCATCCCTGAAACCAGCGTTCGTTGAAACTTTTAATGATCAAATCCAATTCGTCTTTGTCCGAATCACCTCCGTGAGCGCCCCTTGGATTGGGGTTTTGTGGATCCACTTCTGTTTCTGCGGCCTCCAATGTGATGCTTGAATTCAGCTTTACCCTTTCCAATCCATAGGTAGAGAGATCCACTGAATTCAACAATCCATCCAAGGCATCCTTTTCCTTGTCTACAATGATGAGTTTGGGAATCAGGAATTTCAAAAACCAGAAGAGCTTTTCCCATGCAGCAACTTCATAGGGCATGATGGAAGCCATCTGTCCATAGATTTTCACGAAGTGCTTTGTCTTGATTTTGTAATCTGCCTTTGCATTGTCTTCCATTTCCAGAGTGGTATTGAAGCGCTCGGCAGCGATATCGATGATGGTGCTCAATTCCTGGGCATTTACCCCTTTGAAGTATTTTTCAACAAAATCCTCTACCTCATGCTGTTCATAAACTCCAGGGTCATCCAGATTCGATTTCAATTCATGCAAAACATTGATGTCTGTGGCTTTGCTCAATGAAGTCGCTGTATAAAATGGATCGAAGGATCTCTTGATGTCTTCTGTGGCATTGTAAAAATCAAGGATAAACAGGTCTTCGGTTTTCTTGCCCAGCCTATCAGAGGAGCGATTTAATCTTGACAAGGCCTGAACAGCAATGACGCCTTGTAATTTTTTGTCAACATACATCGCGGTTAACTTGGGCTGATCGTAACCCGTTAGGTACTTATTTGCCACCACCAAAATCCTGTATTCTTCCATTTCTACATACCGGGAAATTTTATCGCTGATGTATCCGGGATCACCTGATTTGGAGGTGTCCAAATGTGCAGGAAATTCATTGATGCTGTCCTCTGTGTATTCAATGCCTTTTATTTTCTTCATACCCGAAAAGGCAATGGCAATTCTAAATGGATTGCCTTTTTCTTCCAACAGTGTGCTCAGGGCGAAATAATAGTTGATGGCGGATTCAATACTCTGTGTGGCCACGATCGCTTTTGCTTTCCCTTTCAACTTTTTGGGGTTAACCAGTTTGGTCACAAAATGATCGAGCATGATGTCCGCCTTGGTCACGATGGTTTGTTTGTTCTGCTCCACATAGCTCCTCAATTTCTTCTGCGCTTTTACGGTATCAAACAATGGGTTTTCCTGGATCGACTTTTCAATTTCGTAATAGCTCTTGTAGGTAGTATAATTGGCGAGCACATCGAGAATAAACCCTTCTTCAATGGCTTGTTTCATAGAATACAAATGGAAAGGTTTGTGCTTTCCATCTGCTTGTTTTACACCAAAACGTTCGAGTGTATTGTTTTTTGGAGTTGCCGTAAATGCGAGATAGGACGCATTGCCTCGCATTTTGCGTGATCGCATGGCTTCCAATATGATGTCCTGAGGATCTCGCTCTTCCTCCTCGTTTTCTTCAGAAGTATTGCCCATCGCCTGATTCATCTTTCCTGCGGCAGTTCCACTTTGACTGCTGTGTGCTTCGTCAATGATGACAGCAAATCGCTTGTCGCTCAAATCGGCAATGCCATCGACGATGAAGGGGAATTTTTGAATCGTGGTGATGATGATTTTTTTGCCGCTCTCTAAACTTTGTTTTAGCTCGTTGGAAGTGTAAGCAGGTGCGACAATATTCTTCACTTCCGAAAATTCCTTGATGTTTTCCCGAAGTTGCTTGTCCAGCAATCTCCTGTCGGTTACGACGATGACCGAATCAAACAAGGGATTTGAAATGCCTTTACTTCCGGGAATGGTATCGCTTTCCGGATAGGTTTCTATTAGTTGATAGGCTGCCCAGGTAATGGAATTGGATTTGCCAGAACCGGCTGAATGTTGAATCAAATAGGTTTGTCCTACTCCTTTTTTACTCGCATCGGCAATAATGCTGCGCACGACATCCAATTGATGGTAACGCGGAAAATACAAGGTTTTCTTGTTCAAGGGATCGGTGTCTTTGCCATCAAACCGGACAAAATGCTGAATGATATTGGCGATACTTTTCCGGGTAAAAATCTCTTCCCATAGATAAGCTGTTTTATGCCCAAACGGATTTGGCGGGTTTCCCTTACCGAACAAGGGTTCGCGCTGACCCAGATTAAAGGGCAAAAAGAAGGTGTCATTCCCGTTTAGCTTGGTAGTCATATACACTTCATCGGTATCTGCTGCAAAGTGGACAATACAGCGACCAAAGTTGAGCAAGGGCTGCGTGATGTCTCGTTTGGTTTTGTACTGGTTTTGGCCATGCACTTTTGCGTTCTGACCTGTCCAATGGTTCTTCAATTCCATGGTGGCAAATGGCAAACCATTTACAAAAAGTACCATGTCTATTTCCTCTTTGGTATTGGTGAGGGAATAGCGAAGCTGACGGGTGGCACTGAACTGATTGCTTTCAAAATTTGCCTTCACCGTCTCGCTGCTGCTTGCCAAAGGAAGGGGATAAAGCAAGGTAAAATGCGCGTCATCCACATCGAGTCCTTTTCGAAACGAACGCAGGATGCCATATTTTTTGATCATCCGGTCCAGGCGTTCTACAATCTTCAATTTCCAATCGCTCTGCTTTTGGAGTTTGGAGAGTTCCTCTTTTTGGGTGGTTTCTAAAAAATCCCAAAAGCGAAGTTCATCGATCGCGAATTTTGCATTAAAATCTTCTGGAGATCCGATGTAATAGCCATTGCCGGAACGGTACAACTCAGATCTTCCATTTACAGCATTAACGGAAATATTTTGATCTTTCAAATCCTCAAGAGAGGTTCCGGTAAGTCGTTTTTCAATGGTAGATTCTAGTGCGACTTCGTTAGTCTGGCTGGTAGTCATTGGCGATTTTTTCTTTTTCTAGGGCTCCGGCTTGAGTCAATCGGTAGCGTTGTTTTTTACTTTGCGGTTTATCAGGAATTGTCATTTCTATCCAGCCGTTTTCAAATGCCTGGTCTAGGTAGTTTTCGTTAAAATTTGTTCTGTGGCTTAGTCCCAGCCTTTCCATCATTTCACCTCTGCTCAACTCACCATCCAAAATCCAAAGTAACCGATATGGTAGGTATTCTAAAGTTAGAAACAAACGATCATGTGCGGTGTCATGTG
>NZ_JAUSPP010000026.1:2500-177593 GCF_030656585.1 Rhodonellum sp. | reverse complement strand
TGGAAAAATGTTAAGGATATATCCACTTTCTATATTCCACTGCATCGGGGATAAATGGTAGAATACCGCTATTTGGGACGAGAAACCAGAGCATTTTGAATCTTGGAAACAAAGTAAAAGGGCTGGATTTGGATTCCTGCTGGTTGATTTTGGACTGAAAGCCTTATATTTGTGTTTAAATTAAAAAACAATGATCAAAACTGCCACCTTTTTAATCAGCAACACGGACCATGAAAAATGTCCTGCACCCAATAAACCAGAGTTTGCCTTTATCGGCCGCTCCAACGTGGGCAAGAGTTCTTTGATCAATATGCTCACCAATAACAAAAAACTAGCGAAAATCTCCGGAACCCCGGGAAAAACACAGCTGATCAATCATTTTGATATTGATGGGAAGTGGTACATGGTCGATTTGCCAGGTTATGGCTTTGCTAAGGTCAGCAAATCCCTGAAGGCCGATTGGGATAAAATGATCAAAAGTTATTTGACCAGCAGGGAAAATCTCGTTGCTGTATTCGTGCTGATCGACAGCAGGTTGGACCCCCAGAATCCTGATTTGGAATTTCTCACTTGGTGCGGAAAGAATGGGGTTCCCGTCGTGATCATTTTTACCAAGGCAGACAAACAGTCCAAGACCAAGACACACGCCTCTGTGGATAAATTCCTCAATGCCTCCGAAGCGATTTTCCAAGAAGCGCCACTTTATTTCATTACCTCCGCTGAAACAGCCGATGGAAAGAAGGATGTGGTTTCTTTTATAGAGGAACAAGTGAAAGAATATTACGCAACACCAAACTAAGATTTGGGCTTTATCATTGAAAGTCTATCTTTGCAGCCTGATTTAAGCAAACGATCATATGAAATTTAAAGAATTAGCAACAGTATCCGGCAAGCCCGGATTGTATAAAGTCTTAAAACCAACCAGAAGCGGCGTTATTCTCGAAGCTTTGGATGAAAAGAAAAGTAAATTGGTCGTCGGTGCCAGTCAACGTGTTTCCATTTTGAGCGAGATCTCCATCTATACCACGACGGAAGAAGGTGCCATCGCATTGGAAGACGTGATGAAAAAAATCGAAAAGGAATTTAAGGGAGATCTTGGTGTTGATGGTACTGCCGATGCGGATGAGCTGAAGGCATTCCTCAAGCATGTCCTTCCTGAGTTTGACGAAGACAGGGTATATGCTTCCGATATCAAAAAATTGATCACTTGGTACCAAATCATCAGAAAGCAGGTTCCGGAATCCTTGGAGGAAGTGGTTGCTGAAGAGGGCGCAGATGCCAACGTTGAGTCTTCGGAAGATTCAAAAGAGGCTTAATTCCCTTAGGTATTTAAGCTTTCTTTACGGTTGAATTAACAAACGAAGCGGAAATTCATTGTGAATTTCCGCTTCGTTTGTTTTGAGCATTTTTCAAAATCAAGAATTGATGGAACCTTCCCTACTGCAAGAAGCCATACAGCTCCTTCAAAAGGATTTTGACCTTCCGGCCGTTCAATCCGAACTGACCGAGGAGCAGCTGGTCCTTTTATTTACCCCTGTGCTTCAGCATCTCCTCAACAGGGATTTTGAGCGCTTGCTTCAAATTTGTTACAAAATAGACTTGGGCGAGAACACCTTCAAACACATCCTGCACGAAAGTGAGCCCAATGAAATGGCTTCCGATTTGGCAAGAGCCATCATCGCCCGACACAAGTTGAAAATCGAAATCCGCAGAAGGTATTCCGCAGGCTGATTGACACCGGATCAATCCCGCAAAAGCCTTTGGTTTTGAGTAGGAAAACCGTTTATTTTTCGTGAATACTTTCTTGTTTCACCTCCAAAAAAGATTCCGCCTCCACGACCATTTTGGTGGATCCAATGTAAAGAGGCGTTCTTTGGTGGAGGGAATTTGGAATGATGTCCAAAATTCTATCTTTCCCGTCAGTTGCCCTTGCTCCAGCTTGCTCTGCGATAAAAGCGAGTGCATTTGCCTCATAGAGCAGCCTGAGTTTTCCGGTTGGGGATTTTTTGGTTTTGGGATAAATGTAGATTCCGCCTTTCAGAAGATTCCTGTGAAAATCCGCTACCAAGCTGCCGATATAGCGGGCATTGTATTCTTTTCTTTTGCAATGATCGAGGTAAGATTTGAGCCCATCTTCAAAGGAATGGTAGGACCCTTCGTTGATGCTGTAGATTTTCCCGGTTTTTGGAGCGCAGATATCGGGATGGGAAAGGAAAAATTCTCCAAGGGATTGCTCGTAGGTAAATCCATTCACACCGTTGCCTGTGGTGTACACCAACATGGTGGAAGAACCATAAAGCACATATCCAGCGGCCACTTGCTGGTTTCCGGGTTGCATGATATCTTCAGGTTGAATGGGGCTTCCAGTTGGTGTTACCCTGCGGTAAATTGAAAAAATGGTCCCAATTGAGATATTGACATCAATATTGGAAGATCCATCCAGTGGATCGATTGCGATCACGTATTTTCCGGAGCTGTTTTGAAGGTCGATCACTTCATCGTCTTCCTCAGAGACCACTGCGCAGACTTCGCCTCCTTTGGTCAATGCTCGTGTAAAGCGAATGTTGGCGATCACATCCAGTTTTTGCTGCTCTTCTCCCTGAACATTGGTTTGGCCAAAGGCCCCTCCAATATTGGAAAGACCGGCACGATTGGTTTCCCGATTTACTATCTTTGTCGCCAAGGCAATGTCCCTGAGCAGTTGGGAAAGTTCTCCCGAAGCAAAAGGGAAATCATCCTGTTTCTTCTTGATAAATCTGTCCAGGGTTACGCCTACAGAATAGGCTAAAGTGGAATTGTCTGGAGTGTAGGGCTTGATTTTCATGTCTTTTAAAAATACAATTTTTGAGTTTAATAGTGGAAAATTACAATTAATATTTTGATGTCAAAAACAATTGTGTTCAAATTTGGGGGTGCATCTGTAAAAGATGCAAAATCCATCGAAAACCTATTCAATATTTTATTCAATCGATTGCGAAATCGTACTCTCATCGTTATTTCGGCGATGGGAAAGACGACGAATGGTTTGGAAGAGATTTTGAGATTGAAATTAAATGGGGATTTGACATCTTCGAATAGTGCAAAAATCAAGGATTTTCATTTAGGCATTTGCCGAGAAATATTCCCTCCGGAAAGCATGATTTTCTCGATCATCGAAAATCTTTTTATGCAAATGGACAGGGATCTGGACAAGCCGCTTACGCAGGAGAATTATGATGCCTATTATGATCAGATTGTTTCCTATGGGGAATTGCTCTCTTCTCGGATTTTGCAGGAATATCTTTGTTTCAAGGGGATATTCTGTATTTGGCAGGATGCCCGTGAAATCATCTCGACCAATAGCAATTACCGTTTTGCAGAGGTGGATTGGGACAAAACGAAAAACCTTTGTCTGAAACATTTGGGATCCAAATTGGAGCAGTATCCTGTCGTTACCCAAGGTTTTATCGGTGCGGATCCGAAAGGCAAAACGACTACTTTGGGAAGGGAAGGCTCGGACTTTACTGCCGCGATCCTTGCTTTTTGCCTGAATGCACAATCAGTCACCATTTGGAAAGATGTGGATGGTGTCCGAAATGCCGATCCAAAACGGTTTTCCGACACGGTCAAGTTTGAGGAGTTGGATTATCGGGAAGCTGCAGAGTTGGCATTTTACGGAGCCTCCGTAATCCATCCCAAAACAATCAAACCGCTGGCAAACCTGTTCATTCCTCTATATGTGAAGTCATTTTTATCCCCCGAAGCTGTCGGTACCAAGATCTGTCAGGTTTCAGAGCCCATGCACATCCCTTGCACCGTGGTCAAGGACAATCAGATTCTGGTGAGTTTTAGGGTGACGGATTTCACTTTCATAGCAGAATCCCACATTCATCGGGTGTATGAAGTCCTGAAGAAGCTCAAATTGAAGGTGAACATGTTGCAGGTATCCGCCATCAGTATTTCCATCGTCATTGATATGGAAATGTTTGCCTTGGATCAACTCATTTCCACACTCCAAAATGACTTTTCGGTGAAATACAATGATGCCCTTCAACTGATTACTGTAAAAAACCAAAATGCAGATTTGGTGGAAGCACTCTTAAAAGGGAAGGAAGCATTGTTGGAACAGGTGACAAGATCCACCTTTCAATTTGTCCATAAGCCCTGATTGCAGTCGGAGCGATTGGTTCAGTTGGCTTGGTCAAGTGAGCTTTCCGGAATCTTAAAAAATATAAGGGGAATCCGGCTCAGACGAAAATTTTATGTTCGGATTTCAAATGCTCAAGGAGGCTGTTGATGGAATCGTCCAGTATGTTGTAAACCAAGTCAAATCCATCCTCATTTCCATAATAGGGGTCCGGCACATCGATGTGATCAGGATCCGATTGGAATTCCCGCATCAAGAACACCTTTTTGTGCTTGAGTCCGGATTGTTTGATTTGTTCTTGAATGTTGGATTTGTTGGAATCGTCCATCGCAATGATATATTGAAATTCACGAATATCCACCCTGTGGATCTGTCTCCCCCGATGGTCGATGGGGATATTGTTTCTTTTGGCGCACTTCAGGGTTCGCTCGTCCGGCAACTCACCAATGTGGTAATCAGAGGTTCCGCAACTGTCACTGGAAAATTTATCGATAAGATTCTGTGCTTTTAACTTGTGATTGAAAATAGCTTCAGCCAAGGGAGACCTGCAGATGTTGCCCAAACACACGAATAATACTTTGATCATAAAAAAGACTGATTGCTATTTATTAATTGAAGTAAAGACCAAGTTAAATAAATTTTAACAACCCCGCTCAAAGTTGGCAATCTTATCGGAATAAAAAAGAAAATTATTTACGAAATATTATTCTTAATAATCTGACATGCTGTTCAATATAAGGATATAACCTTTCAATACCCCCGTATTTATAAGGGTAAAACCCCAAAAACACAAAACACACAAAATATTATTTGGGATAAATTTTGTGATTATGTCAATAAAGGATACCTTTGTGTAACAATTCGCAAATGATAATGGTTATCTATTAGAAATTATTCAATGAATCTGGAATTTGTCAAAAATAAAGTAACACAAAGTGGATTAAAATTCACCCACCAGCGGATGGTGATCTACAATGCGCTTTACAATGCCGAAGAACATCCTACGGCAGAGTTGGTTTTTGATCAAATAAAGTTAGCCAACCCCACAGTTTCATTGGGCACGGTCTACAAAACATTGGATAGCTTTGTACAAGCCGGGATCATCCAGAAATTCATGGATCAGAATGGTTTGATGCGTTTTGATGCCATCGTGGAGGCCCATAGCCATCTTTATTGCATGGAATCCCATGAAATCAGGGATTACCGAAATGTAGAATTGGAAAAATTGCTGAATGAATTCATTCAATCCCATCCCGTAGCGGGTTTTCAGGTGGATGAGATTTCGGTGGTTTTCAAAGGATTTAAAAAACCGGAAATCTTCAATTAGAACTTTATAAACAAAAACAATAATATTATGTCATTAGTAGGAAAAAAAGCACCCTTATTTTCTGTTCCAGCGGTAATCAATGGAGAAGAAATCGTTGAGAATTTTTCTTTGGATCAATACCTTGGAAAAAAAGACGTTGTTTTCTTCTTCTATCCAAAGGATTTTACTTTCGTTTGTCCAACTGAAATTTTGGCTTTCCAAGAGAAATTGGGTGAATTTGAAAAAAGAGGCGTAGCTGTAGTGGCTGCATCTACGGATTCCGAAGAATCTCATTTGGCTTGGTTGAACCTTCCAAAAGAACAAGGCGGTATCATGGGTGTCACTTACCCAATCGTAGCCGATGGCGCGAAGACAGTTGCCCACAACTTTGGCGTATTGGCTGGAGAATGGAATTATTCAGAAGATGGAGAATTGACTTTCGAAGGAGCTCCTGTGGCTTATAGAGGTACTTTCTTGATCGACAAAAATGGTGTCGTAAGACAAGAAACCATCAATGACCTTCCATTGGGAAGAAACATCGACGAAATGATCCGTTTGGTAGATGCCCTTCACCACGTGGAGAAATTTGGTGAAGTTTGTCCAGCCAACTGGGAAGATGGAAAAGAGGCAATGAGTGCAACCAAAGAAGGTGTTGCCGCTTATTTGAGCAAAAATTGATACAAGCTTTAAATTAAGAATAAAAACCCTGGCCTCGGTCAGGGTTTTTTGCTTTTTGGGAAGATCGGTGGTTGAAATGGAATCTTTATGGACTGTAATGCCTATTTTTGCTCCGATGAAGCCAATTTATGATTTTTCCACCCATCTTTTTTCCACCTTGGCAAAAATAGCCACAGGGACCAATTCCAAGTTGGGGAAATTGGTGGACGGTAGGGAAAACCTGTTTAGGAAGCTTGCCGAATTCAGGAAAAACTTTACTGCCCCGATTGCTTGGTTTCATGTCGCCTCTTTGGGGGAATATGAGCAAGCAAGGCCGGTAATCGCGGAATTGAAAAGAAAAATGCCCGAATATGGAGTTGTAGTCAGTTTTTTTAGCCCCTCTGGATTTGATCACGTGTCCAATAAAAGCCAATCAGATGTGGATTTCATCACCTACCTGCCGATAGACACGCCGCGCAATGCGAAAATGTTTTTGGGGATTCTTCAGCCCGCACTTGCTTTTTTTGTGAAATATGACCTTTGGGCAAACCATATTTTTACAGCGAAAAAAATGAAGATCCCGCTCTTTTTGATTTCCGCCTCCATGCGTACGGATCAGATTTATTTCAAGGTTTATGGGGGGTTTTTCAGGAAAATATTGGAGTCCTTTGCACATATTTTTACACAGAACAGAGAAACGATCGATTTATTGGAAGGCGTCGGGATTGGCTGCACGACCTTGACTGGGGATACCCGATACGATCGGGTGAAGCAGATCAGTGGAGATTCGAAGGATTTTCCTGAAATAAAGGCTTTTGTGGAAGACAAACCCGTCTTGGTGGTAGGCTCCGCTTGGGAGGAAGACATGGATTTGATTCTTCCATTTATCAATACACATTCTGAGTATTGCTACATCGTCGCTCCCCATGACATCAATGTCCAGGCAATCGAAAAATGGCAGAAGAGAATCGTGAGAAAATCCATCAAATATTCGGAAATCGGCAAAAACCAGAGCGCCGACGTGCTTTTTATTGACAATATTGGAATGCTTTCCTCGCTTTATCAGTATGCCCGCATAGCTTATATTGGTGGAGCATTTGGAAAGGGATTGCACAATATATTGGAGCCTTTGGCCTATGGCATACCGGTGGTTTTCGGGAATCTCCAAAAAGTGACTAAATTTCCGGAAGCTGAGATCAGCAAAAACCAGGGCTGTGGTTTTTCCGTGTCCACCGAAAAGGAATTTGAGGAAATCATGGGTGAATTGGAAGACCCGGAAGTGTATCAAAAAGCATGTTCTTCTGCAGAGAAACTGGTTTCGGGAAATCTCGGAAGCGCTGCAAAAATTATCCAATCAGTTATGGATCAAATAAAAAAATCATGAAGGGAAGGGTCATCAAATCCACCGGAAGTTGGTATATCGTGAAGGCAGGAGACGAATTGTTGAAATGCCGGTTAAGGGGAAAGTTCAAGCAAGACGACCTGAAGCTCACCAATCCCATTGCCGTTGGGGATTATGTGGAGATCAAAAAGGAAGCAGATCAACCAACTTGGACAATTGATGAAATCCACCTCAGGGAGAATTACATTATCAGAAAGTCTACGCGAAAGAACCATTTTTCGCATATCATTGCCTCGAACATCGATCAGGCTTTTTTGATGGTGACCTTGAATAACCCAAGGACATCCCTGGGATTTATCGATCGGTTTTTGGTCAGCACTGAAAGTTTTAGGATTCCCGCGACCATCGTGGTGAACAAAACAGATTTGATCCATAAGGAAAAGGACAAAGAATACCTTCAGGATATCCGGGAGATTTATGAACCATTGGGTTATCCGGTGTTGGAGATTTCCGCATTGAATGAAGGTGACCTAAAGGAAAAATTTCTCCCTCTTCTGAAGGGGAAAACCACACTGCTTTCCGGACATTCTGGCGTCGGGAAATCTACCTTGCTGAACAAACTCATTCCTGAAGCCCAGCAACAAACCAAGGAGATATCAAAATTCAGTGCAAAAGGTGTACACACGACGACTTTTGCGGAAATGTTTGCGCTCGAGGGGGGGGGATATTTGATTGACACACCTGGGATCAAGGAATTCGGGATTTTGGATATTGATGATAATGTTTTGTCCCATTATTTTGTGGAAATGAGAAAATATTTGGGTCAATGTAAATACAATGATTGCCGCCACCTCAATGAACCCGGTTGTGTCGTGTTGGAGAAGTTAGAGGAAGGGTATATCCATCCCTATCGATATGACAGTTACATCAATATTTTGACTGAGGAGGATTCTCATCGGTAAGGGGGTTGTCATGTTCAGGAATGGATTTGAGTCAATTTATATTCAAAGTATAGCGTGGATTTCGTCAAACTGGAACTTTCTTCTCCAAACCTTTGAATCAATCCTTATTTACTTTAATTTTCGTTCCTTATTACCTTTAAGCAGAGAAGCATGAGCGAAACAATGACCTTGGTGCTGAACCACAGGCAGATTCAGCAGAAAATCACCAGAATGGCTTTTGAAATCTATGAGCGAAATGTTGCCGAAGAAGGGGTGATTTTTGCTGGGATTTCAGGTATGGGCTATATTTTGGCAGGATTGCTGGCAGAAAAACTCAGGGAAATTTCCCCGCTAAATGTAAAGGTTGTCGAGATTCTGTTGGAAAAAGATGCGGTTGTCCAAGGCAAAGTCAGCCTATCCGACGAAATTTCTTTTGACGACAAATGCCTTATCCTTGTTGATGATGTGCTCAATACCGGCAAAACCCTGGCGTATTCACTCAAGCCATTTTTGGAATCCCCCATTAAAAAAATTGAAATCGCCGTTTTGGTCAACAGAAGCCACAAGCTCTTCCCGGTTACCCCGGATTATGCTGGTCTTGAGTTGTCCACTACCTTAAGCGAGCACATCACCGTTGATCTCTCTTCTGATCAATTTTCCGTTCACCTACACTGATTTTTGAAATGTCCGTACACCAATCCTCCAATATCAAAAGAATCACTACCCATATCCTTCAGGAAATGAAATCGAGGGGGGAAAAAATATCCATGCTGACCGCTTACGATTATTCCATGGCGGGAATCGTGGACGAAGCGGGAGTGGACATCATCCTTGTAGGAGATTCAGCTTCCAACGTAATGGCTGGTCATGAAACCACCTTGCCCATTACCTTGGACCAAATGATCTATCATGCATCTGCCGTAGTTCGTGCCGTGAAGAGGGCATTTGTGGTTGTGGACATTCCTTTTGGTTCCTATCAAGGCAATAGCTCTGAGGCCTTGCGTTCAACTATCAGGATCATGAAAGAGTCTGGTGCACATGCCGTGAAAGTTGAAGGAGGTTCAGAAATCAAAGAATCTGTCATCAGAATATTGAGTGCAGGAGTGCCGGTCATGGGACATTTGGGCCTCACGCCACAATCCATATATAAATTTGGAACCTACACCGTAAGGGCCAAGGAAGAAGAAGAAGCCAACAAATTGCTGGAAGACGCCAAGTTGCTGGAAAGCTGTGGATGCTTTGCCATCGTATTGGAAAAAATCCCGGCCAAGCTGGCCAAAAAAGTAGCAGAAACGGTAACGATCCCCGTGATCGGCATCGGTGCTGGAGGAGATGTGGATGGACAGGTGCTTGTGGTGCATGACATGTTGGGCATCACCCAAGAATTTAAGCCCCGCTTCCTCAGACAATATGCGGACCTAAGGACCACCATGCTTGGAGCGGTCGAACATTATATCAAGGATGTGAAGTCAAGAGATTTCCCGAATGAATCGGAAAGTTATTGAGCCTGGATTTCAGGGCTTAGTCTTTGATGATGATTTTTTTGCTGACACTTTGCCCTTTTTCACTCACCAACTGAAGAATGTAAAGACCCGGGGAAAGTATTGAAGCATCGATTTCCATTTCAATGTTTGCCTTTATTTCACCATTTTCCCAAATCACCTGACCAATGCTTGTAATCAACCTTGCATTGGTCACCTGGGAAGAAATAATTTTGAAAGGGCCAGTACTGGGATTGGGGAAAACCTTCACTAAAAAATCATTCTCAGAAGGGATTTGTTCGCTGGAAATACTTTTTAAATACTGAAGTCCACCCCCATTATTCCCAATTACAAGGTCAAAATTTTCTCCAAAGGGTTTTGGGATATGGGCAATCCATGAATTTCTGCTCAATCTGCTCTGTCCTGTTTGGTTGTCCAACAATCTTAATGAAATGGATTCCCTCACATTGCTGTTCATGAAGTTTTCAAGATAGGCCAAAACACCTCTTTGGTCGACCACATACAGGGAAGGCAATGCCCCTGAGATGAGGTGAACGTTCAGGTTTCTTGAAGCAGGATTGTCAGAAAAACCAAGAAAATCCCTTTGATTGAGTCGGATGGTGATGTCGGGTGCAAAATCCACATCGAATAGAACCAGTTCGCCGGTTTGTTTCGCCAAAAGCAGATAATCCTTTTTTTGATAGGAGAAAAACTCAAAATGATCCATCGGTCGGATGCCAGTCACGGGAATGGTCACCTCCTTTGATTCGGCAAGATTCTCCTTGTTGATCACAAACAGTTTTTTGACCAGGGCAAAATTGAGGGTGTCAGTCCCTGCAAACCATGAAGTATTCTGGTTTTTGGAATTGACAAACTCTTGGTATTGGAGATCTGTCAATCCAAGGTTTGAAAGCCCTAAATAGTCGCTTTCCTGTAGACTCCAGTTTTCATTTTCCACCTTGAAAAGGGAAGCTTTTCCCACAATTTGCCCATTTTGAAGGCTGTTGGCGGTGATTATCATTTCGCCATTGCTGCTGTTTCCCCTGAAAAACGGTCTGGAATTTTCACCCAGATCCAACATTTCTTTTTGTAGGAAAGCAGTGCTGATCAGGGATGTATTTTCGCCCAAACTGAACTGGTAAATCGAGTTGGCAAAGTCAGTTTGATATTGTGCGGCCACTGCTGAGGAATTGCTGCTGATCAACAATTGGTTTTGGAATAAATAGGAGGTGTGGAATATTGGGAATTCCGGCAAAGGTCCCAATCCGGGCAATTCAGTCGAAAATTCATCGAACAAAGGTTGGGCATTTGTTCCTTTGTTGACCAAAAAATACAAAGTGTTGCATTGGTCCTGACCCATCAAGAGGTCCCTGATGCCATCCCCGTCAAAATCTGAATACAGAATAGAATGTCCCCCAGAATGCAGGATCCTTTGATTCTCTGGAAAATCCATTGCTCTGGAGATTGGCAAACCTGAGCAAGTGATGCCAAAGCTGAAGCTTCCGCAACCACAGAATTCAAATTTTCCCCAACGGGTTTCCGGAAAAGCAAAGCCGTCAATGTCCGCAACTCCTTTTCTTTCCACGCTGGTGTTGAGATAAAATTCCAAAAAATCCCCGGAAGCAAAATTGAACGTGGCAATATCCAGATCTCCGTCACCGTCCAAATCCATGATGATGGGGATATCCAAGTTGTTTGCCTGTAAATTGGAGCCATTGTCCAATCGAAGAAAATTCTGGGCCGATTCCCACACCGGAAATTTCCCGTTTGTGGGAGTACTGTTGCGATAGGCTTTGATCCCCAAGGTGCTACTGGTGAAAAGGTCCTTTTTGCCATCCCCGTCGAAGTCTGCCAGAACCAGAAATCCATTGACATCCGAGGGGAAATAGTAACTCATCTCCGGCAAAAAGGTAATTTCATCTTCGACAATCTTGAATACAGAAACCCTTCTGGTGTTGATGTCCCAAGCAATCAATTCCTCGACTCCATCATTGTCTACATCCATTTCCTGAAACTGGGAAGCGTTAATTCCCCCTGCAAAAGGCATCAACAAGGATTTTCCGGCTACGGTCACCTTGACTTGTTGATCAAGTTCGAATGCGGTTTGGGAAAAAGCGAATGTTGTGAGAATCAAAAAAATCAGGACAAGGAAATGCTTCATGGGTTTGTTTCAAATGAATTCTTAAAATTAAACGTTAGAATTTGTTATAAGATGTTTTGTATTCCTTTAATTTTGGCCTTTCAAGAAAAATATTCCATGGA
This sequence comes from Rhodonellum sp., assembly GCF_030656585.1. NCBI lineage: Bacteria > Pseudomonadati > Bacteroidota > Cytophagia > Cytophagales > Cytophagaceae > Rhodonellum > Rhodonellum sp. The sequence continues at coordinate 165,478 of NZ_JAUSPP010000026.1, read as the reverse complement.
CATCACCGCACTCTATTCCCATTTTATTTCTTCCACAGGAGTCAGTTCCGACACAAGAAAGATCGAAAAAGGAAACCTGTTTTTTGCCTTGAAGGGGCCCAGTTTCAATGCAAACGATTTTGCACCCCAAGCATTAGAAGCCGGTGCAGCCTTGGTGGTCGTGGATGAAGAGAGGGTGATTCCTGTAGGTGATACCCGTTATTTCTTGGTTGAGGATGTTTTGACCGCCTTGCAGAAATTGGCAAATCACCATCGGAAACAGCTGGATATCCCAATCATAGGCCTGACGGGAAGCAATGGAAAGACTACTTCCAAAGAACTTATCCAGGCGGTTTTGAAGCAAAAATTCAAGACAGTCGCGACCGTTGGAAATCTCAATAACCACATTGGCGTACCCTTGACCTTGCTTTCCATCGGAAGGGATGCGGAAATCGCCATCATTGAAATGGGGGCAAACAAGCCAGGGGATATCAAGGAACTTTGTGATATTGCCGAGCCTACACATGGTTTTATTACCAATATTGGTCGTGCACATTTGGAAGGAATGGGGGGAATAGAAGGTGTTTTGAAGACGAAAACAGAGCTTTTTCAATTTTTAAGAGAAACGAAAGGGACCGTATTTATCAATACCCAAGACCCAATGCTTTCCAATATGGCCAAACGGTTTGATTCCCCTGTTTTGTACCCGGGAGCGGACGATTTTTGTCAGGTAAGTTTTGAAGGGGCGGATCCCTTTGTCAAGTTCAAGGTTGAAAATGATCCGATAGTCTACCAATCCGCCTTGATCGGCGCTTATAATTTTGGAAACATTGCTACCGCCTTGACCGTCGGGAAATATTTTGGTGTGCCGATGGAAAAAGCCGTGGAGGGAATCCTGGGTTACCATCCGTCCAACATGCGTTCTCAATTGATCGAAAAACGCAGCAATTTGATTATTTTGGATGCTTACAATGCCAACCCATCCAGTATGGAGGTAGCGATCAAAGCTTTTGGGGAAATGACTGGCAGAAAACACAAAATGGTCATCTTGGGAGACATGTTTGAATTGGGGGAAAGTGCCGAAGCCGAACACCAAAAATTGGGTGAATGGGTCTGTCAGTATGATTTTGACAAGGTGTGTTTTACGGGGAATCTTACCCAGGCCGCTTTGTCAAAAGCACCAAAATCGCTGTATTTTCCAGATCCATTTTCTCTTCGGAATTGGCTGGAGGATTCCAAATTCGAGGATTACCTGATTTTGATTAAGGGCAGTAGGGGGATGAAATTGGAAGGTCTCGTGAATTTTATTTAGTGTTTGAAAAATCGTCTTCACTGGTTTTCCACATGAATTCAGAAGCTCAAAAAGCAGCATATCCCTTTGTTGCTTTTTGAGCTTCTGTAGATTTGGTGTTTTGGGTTTCTTTAACCCGCCTTATGCATTACGGACTCAACTCAATATTGTAATTAACTGACAATCAATTGGGTGTAGACTATTTTTGATTTCACGCTATTGGTGTCAGGAATTATTCTACCAATAGGCTGATTTTCTTTCAGTTTCAATCCCATTTGGAAACCTATTGCATATTTCGGGGTAAAAATTTATTTTCTCGGGTGAAACTCGACCAGGACTTGTCTCAAGTAATCCCTGTCCAGATGCGTGTAGATCTCTGTTGTGGTGATGCTTTCATGTCCTAACATTTCCTGTACGGCCCTCAGATCTGCCCCACCTTCTATCAAATGCGTGGCAAAACTATGTCGAAATGTATGTGGACTTACGTTTTTGTTGATGCCAACCTCTGCGACTTGTTTTTTGATCATCAGGAATATCATGACACGGCTGAGTTTTTTTCCCCTTCTGTTGAGGAAAACAAACTGTTCATGGCCTTTTGCGGGATCGGGATGCTGCCTCGAGTCTTCGATGTAGATTTTTAGGTACTTGAGCGCATCCGATCCGATCGGGACCAGTCTTTCCTTGTTGCCTTTGCCGATGACCCGGATAAATCCGATGTCTGCGTAGATGTTTCCGATTTTTAAATCCACCAGCTCAGAAACCCTCAGGCCACTGCTGTAGAGGACTTCCAGGATGGCACGGTTGCGCTGCCCTTCGCCGACACCTGTCTGGACATTGTCCAGGATCTGGGAGATTTCCTGAAAGCTGAGCGTGTCGGGCAGTTTACGGCCAAGTTTGGGTGCTTCCAGAAGCTGGGCAGGATCTTCATGGATCAGGTCCTCAAACATCAAGTATTTATAGAAGGCTTTGATTCCGGAAATGATCCTCGCTTGGGAATATTCTGATATTTCCAATTCAGCTATCCCGTTGACAAAATATCGAAGGTGTTGGAGTTTTACCTCCTCAGGCCGGACCTCTGGAAAACTGTTTTCCATAAAACGGCTGAGTTTTTCCATATCCTGCAAGTACGCCAAAATGGAGTTTTTGCTCAGGGAACGCTCGATCCTGAGGTAATGCTGGAATTTTTTGATGGAATTTCCCCATTGACTGGCCATCCGGTAAAGATAAGCGATGGAATCGGAGAACCGAACAGGACTGGTTTTAATGTCAGCACCAAAAGTTTCTCGAAAAGCCCTTTTCGCTGGAGGCTTGTTTTGGCAATGTAAATTTCTGGGGAAGTTTCAGTCAGAAACCAATTTTGGGAAGGCAATTTCAAATGCATTCCTTAACTTTATATCGAATATTTATTCAAGCCACCACTAACAAATTTTTGTTTTGAAAATCATCATTATCAATGGTCCCAATCTCAATCTTCTGGGAAAAAGAGAGCCTGAAATTTATGGCACCACTTCATTTGAAGAATATTTTGAATCCTTGAAAGGCCAATTTCCCAATGTGGACCTCCACTATTTTCAAAGTAACATAGAAGGAGAACTTATCGACAAAATCCATGCGGTAGGATTCAGTTTTAACGCCATTTTGCTGAATGCGGGGGGCTATACCCACACTTCCGTTGCCATTTCGGATGCGATCGCCGGTGTGCCTACACCCACACTTGAAGTCCACATCTCCAATATTTATAAAAGGGAAGAGTTTCGACACAAAAGCATCATTTCCAAAGAATGTGTCGGGATGATTTCCGGTCTTGGTTTGAAGGGCTATGCCTTGGGGATTTCTTATTTTCTACCAGTTTAATTTAAACCTATGTTGACATTTGCTCCGGGACCTTCCAAGGTCTATGATTCCCTTCCCAAGTACATGCAGGAAGCCTATTCTGAAGGTATTTTAAGTGCCAACCACAGAAGTGCGGCATTTATGAATCTCTACCAGGAAACAGAGAACCTGCTCAAGGAAAAACTTCATGTACCGGCAGACTATAAATTGCTGTTTACTTCCAGTGCCACCGAGAACTGGGAAATCATCAACCAGTCGATCGTACAGGCGGCGAGCTATCATATTTTTTCAGGCTCATTTGGAAAAAAATGGTTTGATTATGCCCAACACATCACACCCAAATCGGCAGCCTTAAAGCTTGATCCCGAGCAGGAAATAGACGTGGAAGGCTTGGATATCTCCGCAGATTTCGACTTGATTGCCATTACCCAAAACGAAACTTCCAATGCGACTCAGGTCAAAAATGAGTTGATTGCTGCGATAGCCGACAAATATCCAGAGAAAATGATCGCCGTGGACACAACCTCCTCCATGGCTGGAATTGAGCTTGATTTTTCTTTGGCGGACATCTGGTATGCATCGGTCCAGAAGTGTTTCGGGTTACCCGCGGGTCTTGGGATTCTGATTCTTTCTCCGAAGGCGATCGCAAAGGTGAAAGAAAAGGGAGAGTCCGGTCGGTACAACAGCCTGAGCTTTATGTTGGAAAATGCCGAAAACTTCCAGACACATTATACCCCCAATGTTCTTGGGATTTACCTGCTGTACAGGGTACTGAAGGATATGCCTGAAATCCAGCATGTGGACAAGTTGATAAAAGAACGGATGAGGATTTTGGAAACCACCATTGCCCGCAGTCCCAAATTGAGAATGTTGATCCAAAACGCGGAGACGAGAAGCTCCACGGTGATGGGGATTTCGGGAAAACAGGAGTTTATTACAGAAGTGAAAAAAGCAGCAGAAAAGGAAGGCATGCAGATGGGGAGTGGTTATGGAGCTTTGAAGCCGACCAGCTTCAGGATTGCTAATTTCCCGGCCATTACCGATGCCGAATTTGACAAGTTGATTTCCTTTCTCAAGAATTATTGATCAGTAGCTTAGGATTTGCTGACCTGTCCTTCCCCGAATCCAAATTCTTTGGTTTTGGGGAAGGATTTTTTTTGGTAGTCTCCCAAAAGAATATTAATCTGTAAAAATGGATTTTGCCAAAGATTAGATTTACCTTTGTGCAAAATTTTAGGAAATGTTCGATTTAAAGCAAATTTTGTCTGTCACCTTGATCCTGTTTTCCGTCATTGATATCTTGGGATCCATCCCCATAGTGGTCAATTTGAGGAAGAAAGTTGGCCATATCCAATCCGAAAAAGCAACACTGGCAGCGGGATTTTTGATGATCCTTTTTCTTTTGGTGGGAAAATCCATTCTTAATCTCTTTGGGATCGGTGTGGAAGATTTTGCCATTGCCGGTGCGCTGATCATTTTTGCCTTGGGCGCTGAAATGATTTTGGGAATCGAACTTTTCAAACCTGATCCAGAAGCATCCAGCGGAGCATCCATCGTCCCGATCGCCTTTCCACTGATCGCAGGTGCAGGCACCTTGACGACTATTTTGACCCTAAAATCAGAATATACCCAAGCCAATATTGCTGTTGGCATTGTGATCAACTTGGTGATCGTTTACGGGGTTTTGAAAAGTACCAACTGGCTGGAAAGAAAATTGGGCAAAACCGGATTGGATGTGTTGCGCAGGATTTTTGGCATTATTCTCCTTTCCATAGCGATCAAGATCTTTAAGGGAGCGCTTTTTTCCGGGGAGATGATTTAATTCTGTTTGCGTATTTAAAATTTAATAAATCGAAGATCATGGGAAAAGATCCGCTTGTTGGAGAGTTTTCCCATGATCTTCTTTTCTTTGTACCATGATTAAGATTTATACAGATGGAGCGGCCAAAGGGAATCCAGGACCGGGAGGTTATGGGACTATTTTGCTCTACAACCAACATCGAAAAGAACTTTCCGAAGGTTTTCGGCTGACGACAAACAACAGGATGGAGCTGATGGCTGTCATCAAGGGGCTTCAAGAACTGAAAGTGGAGGGGATACCTGTGACTGTTTATTCTGACAGTAAATACGTGGTGGATGCCGTTGAAAAAGGATGGATCTGGAAGTGGCAAAAAACCGGGTTCAAGGACAAAAAGAACGTGGATCTATGGAAAATCTATATCCCGCTTCATTTGAAATACAAGCCAAAGTTTGTTTGGGTAAAAGGACATGCCGGACATCTGCTCAATGAAAGGTGTGATGAACTTGCGGTTGAAGCCGCCTTGCGCAGAAACCTACCGGCTGATGAGTCTTATGAAAGGGAGAAAAACAGCGGGATTTTTTGAAAAGAAAGACGATCAGTATCTTTCAAGTGAATTATACTTCCGGACTTTCTGATATTTTTCTGACTTCACCTCGACAATAAAAAACCAAAGCCAAAATATTATAAATTCCCAGCAAGACACTATGTCAAACACCTACTTTAAATTCAAGCAATTCACCATTCATCAAGACAGATGTGCGATGAAGGTGAGTACGGACGCGGTGGTTTTGGGGGCATTGGCGGGTACTGGGAAGGAAGACCCAAAATCCATTTTGGAAATAGGAGTGGGTACTGGAGTTGTTTCGCTGATGCTGGTACAGCGATTCCCCGAATGTTCTCTTTTGGGTGTGGAGCTGGACAAAGATGCGTATTTGCAAGCATGTGAAAATGCGGTTTCCAGTCCATGGAAGGAAAGCGTAAATTTTCATGAGGTCTCTTTTCAGGAATTTTCCCGGGAATTTGCAGGAAAATTTGACCTTATCGTTTCCAATCCGCCTTATTTCCCCAATCATCTCCAAACTTCGGATGACAAACGGAATATGGCACTTCATGATGTGGGTCTTTCTTTTGGGGATTTGATCAAAGGGGTGGTGAAATTATTGTCTCCGAAGGGCGTTTTTTGGGTCATTTTACCCCAAAGACAAATGCAGGACTTGGAATCGATCGCCGCATTTTTTGAGCTCTTTCCCGGTACCGCATATCATCTGAGTGATCGGCCGGGGAAAAAAATTCTGAGGATCATCCAAGAATTTTCCTTTCAAAAAAAAGAACGTTCAATTCAGGATCTATTGATCAAGGACGAGGACGGGGAATTTTCAAAAAGGTATAGGGATTTGTTAAGGGAGTTTCTTTTGATTTTTTAGCGTAAACAGGGAGTTTTAGTACTGGTTTCTTTCAAAAATTTTTTTAAATCCAAGATTAGCGTATTTTTATGACCTTCATTAAGGCTTGGGTAAATGAAAATAGGTAATATTGGTTTCTTTGCACTGTTCATGTCAGTGATTTGTATTTTTTCCTCCTGTGAAGAAGATATCGACGTCTCTCCATCTTTGGTGACGGAGGACATCTTATATGTCAGTGGAGAAAGGGTCCGTCTTTTGGCAAGGATTATCACCACCGAAAACATCAATGCCAGCGATCATGGTTTTTATATCGCCGACAATGAAGCATTTTCCAATCCCATTATTGTCTCCTTGGGGGAAAGAGAGCGGCCCGGTCGGTTTATTGGGGAAACAGGGGAGCTGAATATCGAAAAGACTTATTATGGTAAATCTTTCATTGCATTAAACGGAAGCCTTCAGTTTGGAAATACCATCGCCCTTCAGACCCTAAGTCCCGAGGCCTTTCAATTTTCACCAAACAATGGAACGGGTGGGTTGATCGTCAATGTGTTTGGGAAAAATTTTACTGCCGACTCCAAGGTTTTTTTTGGTGACGTTCCGGCCGAAATTCTGGACATTTCATTCGAATCCAGAATCACGGTGAGGGTTCCTCCCATTGCAGGTCGGGCGGTAGTGGCGGTGAAGGTGGTGAGTCAAGGAAAAGAAATGCCCATGATTACACCCTTTGAATACACTGTTGGTAAATACACCAAGCTGTCCAATTTCCCCGAAGCCCTCCGGCTTTTGGACAATATTTATTTCCAACAAGGCAATCAATTTTTTGTCGGCCTTGGATCGGATAGGGGGCTAAACTTGAATCAGAATATTTGGAAATATAGCCCCATGACTGCGGCCTGGGAAAACACTGGATTTCCCGGAAGACCTTTGATGATGTCTTTTTCCAGCGGTCAGTTTTTTGGTGGTGGTGCCTATGTATTGGGCCGTGCGCCCTATTTGGCGGCAAGGGATTTTTGGCAAGTGACAGATGGGGTTTACAAAAAGCTTCCCGATTTCCCTTTTGATCGAATCAATTCGGTTGCTTTTGAGATAGGGGATTATCTGTATGTGGTAGGGGGTGATGTTGGATTTCCTTTCGAGGCACACAGGTATCAAAAATCAACGGGGTTATGGGCAAGAATCCAAAATGCACCATTCTCCATCAACTCCTCCATCATCAATTTCAATTTTCAAAACAAACAGTATTTCATCAATCCCGAAAACAGGGAATTGGTGGCATTTGATGCGTTATCGGGTTTTTGGGGGGTTGTCGGCACTTATCCAGGTGAATTTGGTGCCGGTGCAGGATTTGGTTTAGCCATCGGTGACAGGGTTTATGTTGGGATGACAAACAGATCTTTGGAATTGTGGGAATTGAACATGACAAACCTGAATTGGGTGAAAAAGAATAATTTTTCGGGATCCCCTATAGCCAGAAATGCTGGCGTGTTTGCCGACAACGGTTTGATTTATATCCTTCGTAGTCCGGAAATACAACTTTCCACACCAATGGAATTGTGGTCATTTGACCCCAATGGCTTTTAAAGATTTTGTATGAAGAAAAATATACTTCTGTTATTATTGTTCGGTTTTATCCTATCCGGAACTGTATTTGCGCAACAAAAAAATATAATTGGCCGAGACATCGGAGAATTAAAAGGCATTAAGATTTCAGGAAGAGTGACCGATCAGATTACCGGAGAAGCTTTGGTTGGTGCATCTGTCACGGTGAAAGAACTCAACAAAACAGAGATCACCAATACCAATGGTAATTTTTTATTGGAACTTGACCGTGCCGAGTACAACTTGGAGGTGAGATATGTAGGGTACGAAACCGTTAAATATCCTTTCGTAGCAGTAGGGGAAGGAAGGATCAGCATCAGGATGATTCAAGAAGATTTTGAACTTGACGATGTAGTGATATTTGGGAGTGATCCTGAAAAAAACATCCGGAGCACTGAGATGGGAGCCATTACCCTCAACATGAATACGATCAGGGAATTGCCCCCGTTTTTGGGTGAAGTCGATATCATCCGGTCAATGGCCACCTTGCCGGGAGTGAGTCAGGTGGGGGAAGCTTCCGCAGGACTCAATGTCAGGGGAGGGGGATCGGATCAAAACCTGATCCTTTTTGCAGGAGCACCCATTTATAATCCTACGCATCTTTTTGGCTTGTTTACCGCCTTCAACCCTGATATTGTCAACGATGTTACGCTGTACAAGGCAGTGATTCCTGCCGAATTTGGTGGGAGGGGATCCTCTATCTTGGATATCGTGCCAAAGTCAGGAAGTCTCACCAAATGGGGCGGAGATCTGATGGCTGGGAATTTTTCCGGAAAACTCTCCTTAAATGGACCTATTGTGAAAGATCGGATTTCTGCACAGGTGGGTTTGAGAGGATCGTATATCAACTGGCTCCTCAAATCCCTCAACAACCCTGACTTAAGGACCAGTCAGGCAAATTTTTATGATGCAAATGGAATTGTTTACGGGGAAATCAATGAAAAAAACAATGTCACCTACAGTTTCTACAACAGTTATGATGATTTTGCTTTGGCTTCTGACACGACAATTTCATGGAAGAACCAGAGCCATTCACTGAAATATGAGGGTTCCTTTTCGGAAAAAACCGCGATTGATATTCTTGGCTACCATACCGTGTATGATTACTCGATCTTCAATGCATCTGGGACCAACGATTTTGACCTGATCTCGGGAATAAAGGACACCGGTCTCAAAGTGAAATTCGCCTACCAATTCAGTGATAAAAATAAATTCAATATCGGGGCGGACACCAAAAAATTGACCATAAACCCGGGTGAGTTGATTCCCAATGCTTCCACAGATTCAGGCCTTTTGCCAAAAAAAGTACAGTCTGAATATGGTCAGGAGTCGGGAGTATTTTTTCAACATGATTTGGAGTTTGGAGAAAAGATAGGAGTTTCCTATGGTCTGAGGTATGACAATTACCAGTATTTGGGCCAAAGGGCTGTAAAGGAGTATGCCGAAAATCTCCCCATTTCCCCAGCCAATGTTATAGGAGAAAAGAATTATGCGGAGGGAGAAAAAATACAAAGCTACGATGGTTTCGGCCCGCGGGCATCCTTGAGGTATTCCCTTGATCCCAAAACTTCCATAAAGCTGGGGTATAACAAAATGTACCAATTTATCCATCTGATTTCCAACACTGCGACCATTGCGCCGACGGATATATGGAAGCTCAGCGATCAGTTTCTGGCCCCACAAATCGTAGATCAAATTTCTCTAGGGATCTACAAGAATTTCAGGGGAAACATCTTTGAAACCTCCGTTGAGGTGTATTACAAGGATATTCAGAATATTGTGGAATACAAAGATGGTGCAAACCTCATCCTTCAAAACAACCTTGAAACAGAAGTGATCCCCGGCCAGGGAAAAGCCTATGGTCTGGAGCTATTTGTCAAGAAAAATCTCGGCAGGACCACGGGCTGGATCAGTTATACGTATTCCAGGAGCTTGAGGAGGGTCATTTCCCCATTTGAGGAAGAAAATATCAATGGAGGAGATTGGTTCCCCTCTAACTTTGACAAACCCCATGATTTGACACTGATTGGGAATTATAAATTGAGTGCCTTGATTTCGCTTTCTGGAACATTTGGCTACAGTACCGGTAGACCCGTCACGTTTCCGGAGGCCAAGTTTGATTTTGCCGGGAATTCACTGGCCTATTTCAATAATCGAAATCTTCAGCGTATTCCCGATTTTCACCGTTTGGACCTTTCCATGAATTTCAAATTCAAGGGAAAGGGAAAATTTTATGATGGAGACTGGACTTTTGCTGTTATGAACGTCTACGGGCGCAAGAATCCATTCTCGTTGTTCTTTGCCGATCAGGTAGGATCTCCGCCACAGGCATTTCGATTGGCCATCTTGGGCGTGCCACTTCCTACCCTTAGTTATTCCCTTAAATTCTGATGCCAATGTTGAGACGACTTGTATTTCTGTTGCTGTTGCTGCCATTGGCCTGTATAGATCCCTATAATGTCAATGCACCCGATGGAGAAAGATACCTGACCGTGGAAGGTTATATCACCACAGATCCCGGGCCCCATAGTATCAAGCTCACAAGGACGGATACTTACGGTAGCGCGTTTGAGGGTTTGATAAGACCAGTCGTGCAAGCAACCGTAGCCGTAAGGGATAGCGAGGGCTTGGTTTCCTTTTTGACGGAAACTTCCCAAGGAGTTTATGAAACACCGGCCAACTTTAGGGCGAAAGTGGGCATGTCTTATACGCTTCAAATCGACTTGTCGAACGGTCAATCCTATTCCTCATTGCCCGAGCTTGTGAAAGCCGTGCCGAAGATGGATTCCGTGAGTTACAGGTCTGTGAGTGTCGCTACCGACAGCAGGCTTTTGGATCGTTCTGGAGTGCAGCTTACTGCGCATTTTAAGGATCCAGGTGACGAAAGCAATTTTTATTACTGGAGAACAGGGCCTGCCACTTTCGTGGTGGTCGCAAACCCAGAACTTTTTACCTTGTCGCCCAATCACCCGACCAATCCAAGGGGGGCTGCCCCGAAGGACTGTTGTGCGATATGTTACTATCAGGAGCAACGTAGGGTCCAAAACTTTGCCATCGGTACAGATGTGGATTTCAATGGACTTTCCACACGGAAACAGGTGACTTTCATTGAGGATGATGGATTGAGATTCAAAGATACCTATCGGGCGGAGGTGCAGCAGATGGCGATTTCTGACAATGCATATCGCTTTTTGAAATTGATAGAACAGCAACTGAGCATCACCGGAAGTGTTTTTGATCAACCCCCTGCAAATATCCGGGGCAACATGATCAATTTGGCTGATCCAGACGAAGTAGTGCTTGGATATTTCATAGCGGCGGACATCGATACCAAGCAGATTTATATCAAAAGAACGAACTTGGATCAGAAACTTTTGCAGACGCCAAGCATCATTCCAGATGACTGCAGGATCTTTCCTGGAGCGGATACAGCTATCCCTTCGGATTGGAATCCAAACTGACTCACCGAAAATGCATTTGCCCCCAATTCAGGACTCACCCTGAGTTGGGGGCAATATTTATTGCAGACAGCATAAATATTTAGTTTTTCAACGCGAAAGATGCACTAGGCTTCCTAATAGGACTGTACCTACAAGAAAATCAGACTATTTGGATAATTATTTATAGTCCAATAGGGTGAAGTCAAAAATAATAAACAATCGACTGATTATTAAAAAATCTCAGGCTGGAAGAGAATTGATAGTACATAAAATGGGTTTAAGGAAGACTGAGGGACAAACTCAGATTTGCGGGTTAGTTTTCCATAAAAAAACGGACCAATCAAAAACTGTGGATTAGCCAATTTGTTCTTCTTTATCTTCGAAAATGATCCCTTCCGATTCCAAAGCTTCAAGAATCGGGGAATAAATCTGAGGGATTATGGGGATTTTCAATCCGCGGATATCGATTTTGCCTTCCAGAAACAAATCGACGGCTATTGCCAAGGGTAAGCCGACGGTTTTGGCCATTGCAGTGTATTCTTGGTTTTGGCCTTTGCAAACAAGACTGGAAGTGATTTTTTTCATGCCTGAAGGTGTTTTGACCTCAAACTGATGTTGCATCACGATCATGTCCTTGTCCTCGGGATTGAGCGTCCACCTTTCTTCAAGGATTTCCTGTAATATTGCTGCGGGACTTCCCTTTGTTTTTGGGAGAATGTAGTCGCTGAAGAATCCAAGCCATTTGATTTTATCCATGATTTCATCATTGATCCAAGGGAGCAAATCTTTGAGCTTTGCTTCCACTTTTTGATCTTCATGAAAGGGCAGAAAGGAATTGATAAACATCCGGTAAGTAAATCCCTCAGGCAAATCCATCTGGAAAGAATCATCTGTCATGCCCAGTTGTACGAATACATCCCAACTTTGGCAAAAACCAGCCCTTCTCAATGTGCCTCTGAGCAGGGTTGGGATATTGTCCAGTCCATAGATTTTGCGATAGCTCAAAGAATCCCTGTTGGGGTAGCCCTCAAAATCCCCTAAACCCTCAAAATGGATGTTCTCCAACCGTCTGAAAAGCATGTGGTAGGGGATGTATTTGTACCTGCCATTTCTGATAAATCTTGATGTACCTTGTCCCGCCAAGACCACATTTCGGGGATTCCAGGTGAATTTGTATTTCCAGGGATTGTCCTCTGATTCCGGGGAAAGCAATCCCCCGGTGTAGGATTTGAAGCCAATGATTTCATGCCCCTTGGCTTTTTCGGATTCAATGATTTTCATCGCAGACATGTGATCAATCCCGGGATCGAGTCCGCATTCATTGAGAAAGAGCAGGTTTTTTGCTTTGATTTCAGGCTCCAATTGACGCAACTCTTCCGATTCATAAGAAGCAGAAAAAAAATGCTTTCCCATTGCAAGGCAATCCTTGGCAATGATCGGGTGTAGAAATGCAGGCAACATGGAAATGACCACATCGGATTGACCAATGAGGTCTTTCCGGGAATTTTCCTGTTCCAAAACAATAGGTTCTGCCCTGGCATTTGGATGGTTTTTGATTTTTTTCTCAGCGATTTCTTTTGAGAGATCTGCGATGATCAATTTTCTGTTTTTGGAATGTGCACTCTCCAAAAGATAATCGATCAGGTATGTGGAGGATTTTCCGGCACCTAAAATCAAGATGGTTTTCATGGGCTTTCCAAAAATTAATTATAGAATCCGAAGATGTGAAAAAAGGTTGAGGGGAAAAAATTCATCTCAAAATATTGTAGGGAAAGAACAAATGCCGATTATTTTTTGTTAATTCAAACCCTTTTTTAAAGTAAAATCATGACAAAAAGAATAGAATTTAAAGTGTCCTTGGAAGTTTTTTCGCCGGAGGAATGGACAGAAACAGATACCTTATTGATAGAAAAAGCAAGAGGGATCTTGGAAAAAGCCCATGCACCGTATTCAGATTTTTTGGTGGGAGCAGCGCTCTTGCTCGAAAATGGAGAAATATTTGTGGCAAACAACCAGGAAAATGTTTCGTTTCCTGTGGGCGTTTGCGCAGAGAGAATTGTATTGAGTTACGCGCTTGGAAATCATCCAGACCAACGGCCCCTTAAAATAGCGATCGTGGCCAAAAGGAGGGCAGACCAAGAAGTCGCCACGGTAACCCCATGCGGACTTTGTCGGCAGACCATCAATGAATATGAAGTGAAATTTGGGCATCCCATAGAAATCCTGATGCTCAATCCCCAAGGGGAAATTCTGAAAGCCTCAGGAATAGATCAATTGCTTCCTTTCAGATTTAACGACCTAAACAGTTAATGAAGATCAATATAAAATATCAGCATATAGCCCAGTTTCAAACTTCTCATACGATCAATAGGCAAGAGAAGGAAATATGGATTGTCCTTCACGGTTACGGACAATTGGCGGCATTCTTTTTGAGAAAATTTGAGCCCTTATTCCGGGAAGATCGCTTGATCATTGCTCCTGAAGCCACGAATTATGGTTATTTGGAAGGATTTTCCGGAAGGGTCGGTGCCAACTGGATGACCAGCCACGAGCGGGAAATTGCCATTTCCAACAATCATCAATATCTCAACACCCTTTTGGAATCGATCTTGGAAAAATACCAAAGTCGGCCATTGATCAAGGTCTTGGGTTTTTCCCAGGGAGCAGCCACTGCCACCCGTTGGGTCGGTCAACTTTCCTTTCCGATAGACACACTTGTACTTTGGGGCGGCGGGTTTGCACATGATTTGATCGTCAGTGAGGTTGGGCAAAAGCTCAAGGATACCCAAATGCATATTGCCATTGGTTCCTCAGATGAGTTTATGACGCCGGAGAGCCTGAAAAATCAGGAAGCACTGATAAAAAATCTTGATGTGACCGTCAAGCAGCATACATATCCAGGGGGGCATGAACTTTACCTCCCTTTATTGCAAGAAATCTTTCAATAGAAGTAAAAAGGATGGCTTGATCCTTAAATAATTGTTTGATCTTAACCACTAGTGTGTTAATTTTCATAAAATTTTAGCCTTCACCAATAATGTTGACCCTGTCAGAAAAAGAAGCCGAGAAAATAGCAGCACTCCTGCTAAAGGGGATGATTTGTTTTTATCAATTAGACAACAAAAAAATCTATCACCTGCCAGATGACGAGGATTATTTCAATTATGATTTAACCCCGGAAGAAGAGGATATACTGGATGAAATTGATGAAAATCCTGATAATTTTGCCGAGTTTACCAAAATGGAGCCCAACCAAGAACATCAGATGATGGAGCATTTTACCGATTATGTGGTAAAAGAAAAAAATTTTCAAGATGAATTGGTCAATGCCTTAAGTAAACCAAAGCCAGCCACGGGATTTAAGTTTTTGATCGACAGTTCTGGCAAGTACAAGGACAGATGGATCGAGTTCAGACTCCAGAAGTACAAAGACTGGGTGATGGAACAAGCCGATAGTTTTAATTATACCGAAGAAGAATAGACATTAAAAAAGCCGCTGAGATTTCAGCGGCTTTCTTGATATATGCTAGTTTAGGGATTGCTTACACATTGACATGTCTTTCGGCATGATAAGAGGACCTGACCAAAGGGCCGGACTCCACGTATTTCAATCCTCTTTTTAGTCCTTCTTCGCGATACATTGCAAACACATCCGGATGGATAAACTCCGCGACTTCGATATGCATTTTGGTGGGTTGTAGATATTGTCCCAAGGTCAAAATGTCACACCCATGGGCAACAAGGTCTTCCATAGCCTTGAAAACTTCATCTTGTTTTTCTCCTAAGCCCAGCATGATTCCGGTCTTGGTTCTTTTTCCATATTCCTTGGTCAATTTGATTTGTTCCAAAGAGCGGTTGTACCTTGCCTGAGGCCGAACCCTGCGGTAAAGGCTTTCCACAGTTTCCATATTGTGGGAAACCACTTCTTGGCCGCCGCTGATCATTCGGTATAAAGCATCCCAGTTGGATTTTACATCTGGAATAAGCGTTTCTATTGTTGTTTTAGGGGAAAGTTTTTTTGTTTCAACCACCGTTTGGTACCATATTTCGGCGCCCCGGTCTTTCAGTTCGTCTCTATTGACAGAAGTAAGAACTGCGTGTTTTACCCCCATCAGTTTAATCGCCTCGGCAACCCTCCTCGGCTCATCTGTGTCGTACTCCGGTGGTCTTCCAGTGGCCACTGCGCAGAAAGAACAAGATCGGGTACATACATTACCCAATATCATGAAGGTTGCAGTACCAGCGCCCCAGCATTCGCCCATATTGGGGCAGTTGCCGCTTTCGCAAATGGTGTGGAGTTTATGTTCATCAACGAGTTTTCTGACATTCGCATATTCCTTCCCTATCGGTAACTTCACCCTCAGCCAGTCGGGTTTTTTTCTTTTGGTCGCTTCTTGGGAAATTACGGGTAATTCGATCATTGTGTCTTACTTTATGGATGGACAAAATTAATGGATAAGGGCTTAGAAACCCAATGGAATCTCTATTTCCTGAAGCCGTAGAAAAAGGTGAAATATACAGACTGGAATATTTGCCTGTTATCAGTTGTCGGCATCAAGGGGATTTCTTTGGTAAAACCCTCCAATTGGTATCCTAGTTCCACACCGGTAACACTGGATTTGAAAATCCCGAATTCAAAGGACAATGCCGCTTTCGCATTGGCTCCGATTGCGAGTTCTGATTCCCCTATCCCTTCAAACAAACGTCCAGGTCCAAGGATGTTGAATCGGCTTTGGTGGACTTCAGGATTGTATTGTTCCCTGACTGTCTCGGTACGACTTATGGGGTATTCTACATAATAGGGGGCGATAATACCTATGCTTGGGCCCACTGCTGCCAATGCGGAAATCTGTACGCCCTGCTGAGGTGC
The DNA here is from genome assembly GCF_030656585.1 of Rhodonellum sp. Lineage (NCBI taxonomy): Bacteria > Pseudomonadati > Bacteroidota > Cytophagia > Cytophagales > Cytophagaceae > Rhodonellum > Rhodonellum sp. The sequence continues at coordinate 149,262 of NZ_JAUSPP010000026.1, read as the reverse complement.
TTTTCTGAACAATATAATTTCCCTTCCATAGTGTGGGCGAATGGAATAGAGATAGTTGGATTTTCCGAAAATAAAGGAATTTCCTAAAGGGGTAGGATACCTTGCTTCCTTAGTGTTTTTGACATGGGACAGCTCCAATCCGAAAAACTGGAAATTCGTATCGTCGATCCGCATCCCAATCTTCATGGAAAAGCCACCGATCAAACCGCCATTCGTGTTTTTGTTGATCCCAAAAAGCACTTCCCGATCATATTCATAGTTGCCGGCATCTTCCCGCTGTCCAAAAGATAAAAAATGGACCATCAAGAATGCCGATGCGAATATATATTTTATCCCTTTTTTCATGTCTTAGTCAGGAATTTAACGCTAATTTTGGGTCTAAGTTACTAAACGAATAACAAAAGTAAGTGTTTATGGCTTCTATTTAAAACGGTTTTTTGGTAAATCTTTTCCCATCCGCATTTCAGAATAGAAAGATTAATTAGGCGACCTTTCATTACCAAAGAAGGCTAGGACCTTATTATACAGCAGATTTTCCTGTAGAGGCTTTGTGAATGTTGCGTGGCTGCTCGTGGGGAATGGGGAAAATCGGAATTTCTAACTCCAAGCCAGTATGGCTATTTTACCAAAAGCAGGAAATTCAATCCCTGAGAAATTGCAGAGGATTTAGATTTTTAAATCTTAAAGAGGGAAAAAAAGAAGAAAGATTATTTTTGCCTGTGTAGCGTTTATCGCTCTTCATTCGTCTTATACCAGAAGCGGCCGATGTCAAACAACAATTCTTTGGAGCACCATCTCATACAAAAAGCCAAACAAGGCGATTCCAAGTCATTGGAGATGTTTTATAAACATTTCTATGGCTATGCCATGAGCATTGCTTTGAGGTATTCCAACTCGAGAGAAGAGGCTTGTGAAATCGTGAATGACAGCTTCATGAAGGTTTTTGATAAACTACCGCAATACAATACCTCCAATTCCTTCAAAGGCTGGTTTCGGCGGATATTGATCAATACCTCAATTGATTATTATCGGAAAAATGTAAAGTATTTCAGCGTCATGGATATTGAAAAAGCCGATGCCGAGAGTCTTGAACCGGAGATCATCAGCCAGCTTTCCAAAGATGACATTCTATCTCTCTTGAGAGCGCTGCCCGAAATGCTGAGGATGGTTTTCAATATGTATGAAATAGAGGGGTTTTCCCATAATGAAATAGGGGAGCAATTGGACATTCCTGCAAGCACATCCAGAACCTACCTGGCCAGGGCAAAGCAAAAATTAAGAGAAAAAGTTACAGAAATAAATCAGATCAAGAATGAGGGAGCAATTCGATAAGAAACTTGTTGAAAAGATCAAAGACTCCTTTCTCCAAAATGAAGAGCCATTTGATCCCAAGGAATGGGAGAAATTTTCAAGGACTTACTATGGGTCCATGAAAAAAGGATATCTATCCAAATGGGGAATTTGGATAGCTGGAATTGCTGCGGCCCTCGTGATCTCATTTTTCCTAATCCCGGAGAGGGGAACAGAGGAGAAATCACGGTTATCACAAGCGGATACTTTATCCGTGAAAAGCCAGACTTCCGAGGTCGATGGAGATTTGGGAGCAAAAAAAACAAATCAAAATCCCGACGAATTGAAGCCTAATGCTGCCAATAGCGACACACAGCAGGTAAAAACGCAAGAGTCAATTAATAGGAATACTTCAATCAAAGTTCTGTCCGGAAAATCAACTGAGGTTAAACCCTCCTTGAATTTGGCGAGACTCCCCGATTCGGAAGAAAGAAATGGTACCATAACCCATTTTGAATCCGAAAATGGACAAGTGGTGGATTTGGGGAGAAAAGTGGAATCAGAAATCAACCCGGCTCCTTTAATCAGTATATTAAAAGATAAGGAATCAATGTCTGAGCCGGAAAATGCCCAGAAAACCATCAACGAATGGTTGGCTGATGCCAATCCTAAATTGGAGGAGGAAAAAAGTGGGGAGAGTTTTGCGAAATCCTTTCGTTTGGGCGTATTGCTAGCGCCACAATCCATTTCCAATGCCACACAGTCCCTCAATTTCGGCGGGGGACTAATGACAGAATTTGCATTCTCAAAAAGACTTAAGCTGGATGTGGGACTGGCTTATGCAAAACAGAACCTGACACCTACGGGAGGAAGTAATCGAGGTGGGTATCTCGCCATGGACACCCAAGACAGACAAGCAAATTTTTCCAATAATTTATTGAATGCGAGTTATGAGCTAAGTTTTGGGCAACTGGAGATCCCCATCAACCTTAAATATAGGGTGATGGAAAAAAATGCATCGGCGTTTTATTTGATTACCGGATTGTCAAATATGGTTTACCTTAATCAGAAGAACGTGGGAACCTTTAGTGCCGCAAATTTTTCCAACGTAGGATTCATGACCGCAAAACCCATGGTACAGACCTTTACGGAAACAACCCAGCCTGAAGGAAATATGAACAACACGGACAGTGGAAGGCTGCTCAATCTTTCGGTAGGTTATGAATACAACCTTTCCAATGGTACATTCCTTTCATTGGAGCCGTTCTATAAAATGTCTATCGGGAATCAGACTTTTGTCAATCAACAGTTTTCCATTGGCGGGATTAATTTAAGGATGAATTTTCAACTCAAAAAATAAAAAAGCAATTGTGATTATGAATATTAAACATTCAATATTTTCTGTTCTAAGCTTGGCGATCATGTCGGTTGGATGCATTGAAACTGAGAAATCGGATTTTGAGCTAGCTGTTGTCAGGGACGATAAAATAATTAAGGAATACCTCACCAAAAATAACATTGAGGCGACGGAAACCCAAGTCGGTTATTATTACAAAAAGGAAATTGCGAATGATCTGGGAAATCAAATTGTCAATGATGATATCGTGGGCATCTATTATGAAATCAAAAACATCGAAGGACAATTGATAGAGAGTCATCTTGATGAATCAAAACCTCCAAGGCTTTATAGCTACAGTGAAGGAGGCTTGATCCCAAGAGCGATGAATTTTGCCTCGGGTTTGGCAAGGGAAGGAGAAACCTTTACACTTTATATTCCCTCCTATCTTGGCTACCAAAACTATGGCTATCAGCAATTGGTGCTTCCCAATTCCAACTTGGTAGTGAAGGTTAAGTATGCCAAAACCTATGAAAAAGAGGAGCTGAAAGTATTTGAGCAAGGATTGATTGAATCTTACATAGAAGAAAAAGGGTTGGAAGGATTTGTCAGATCGCCGGATGGCCTCTATGTGAAAATTGTCAACCCAGGTTCAGCCGAAAATATGGAATCAAAAACCGGTAGTGTGGTAGCTTTTACATACAAGCTCATTCAACTGGAGGGGCAGCTTTTACTTGCTGAGTCAACGAACAATGTTCCCTTTCAGATTTCCTTGGGCCTTTCCACAAATTTAAAATTTTTGGATTTATCGCTCATGAAAGTTAACAAAACCATGGAAATTGAAGTGATTGCTCCATCCCATTTGGGATATGGAGGAACATCACAGGTTTTTCCCTATGGCATCAGAAAGGATCTTTTTGAAAAATCAATCATCAACCAGATTGCAAGACCTTACGAACCCTTGCTGTTCAAAGCGACGATCGTGGATGTGAAATAGACTACCAGAAAAAGCCCCGTTTGAATCTTCAAACGGGGCTTTTTCTTTTCATTTCAAAAAATTTTTTTTATCCGATGCAATTCCCAACTTTGGTGTAAACAAACCCAAGTATAAAATGAGTTATCTTTTTGAAAGTTTTAAGGGATGGAAAAAATATTGTGAAGAAAATGGTGCCAATCTCTATGATTCAGTAATTGAATATGAGATTGTCCAAAAAGGGAAGTCGGAGAAAGATATTTGGGAAGGACTTCAGAAAGCCTACACAGTGATGAAGGATGCCGTGGAAACAGGTCTTCGGGAAGACATGACCTCTAGATCCGGCATGATCAACAATGGGGCTAAAAAAGTTTATAACCATCCGGTATCGGTATTGTCGCCAGAGTTCCAGAGGTTGATTTCAAGGGCTCTCGCTGCCAAAGAGGTCAATTCCTGCATGGGGCGTGTCGTGGCAGCTCCTACAGCAGGTGCTTCCGGAATTCTTCCAGGGACTTTGTACACCCTACAGGAAATCCATCATTTGTCAGACAGGAAAATTTTGGAGGGTCTTTTGGTCGGTGCCGGAATTGCATTGATTATAGAGGAAAAAGCAAGTTTGGCGGGTGCCGTTGGTGGATGCCAGGCAGAAACTGGATCCGCAGCGGCAATGGCTGCTGGGGCAATGGTCTATTGTCTTGACGGGACGATTGAACAAGTTTTCAATGCAGTGGCCATAACCATTCAGTGTATGTTAGGACTGATCTGTGACCCAGTGGCGGGCTTGGTTGAGATCCCCTGTGTGGTTAGAAATGCAAGCGCCGCGGCAATTGCCAACAGTTCGGCACAGATTGCATTGGCTGACGTCAGTGCTGTTATTCCTGTTGACGAATGTATTGAAGCGATGGGAGAGATCGGGTCTTCGATGGAGAGTAAGTACAAGGAAACCGCAATGGGAGGCTTAGCGATGACGCTAACGGGTCAGACAATAGCCAAAAGGGTTTTGATCCGGGACATTGAGATTTTGCCCGATGAAACGCTACCTGAGTAGATCGTTGAAGAAAGGTATTTGGAGCACCCCTTCGATGCTTAATCCCATAAGGGTCGCCCACACCAAACCGCTGATCAACATGTAGAGGAAAATTTTATTTTTTTTGACCCCAAATGCATTCATGATGATTGTTCCACCAATTGGGGTTAGAAATATTGGGGTGATGAATGCGATTCCTGCGGCCCCAAATTTTTGCCAAATTTTGACAATACGTCGAATTTTGGGCGTAAAGCGTTTTTTCTTGGTGGTGACCCTTATTGCCCAGTAAGCTTTAAACCAATCGCCAAGATAGGTCAGCAAAATGACAGTGGTCATCATTCCGCTTACAGAAACAAGGATGATTTCAAACAGACCATAACCCGCGGTATAGCCAAGAATCGGCCCGGCTACAAATTTAAAGAGACAGATTACGTAAATCCCCAAGAATTTCAATAGGTAGGTGATCATAGAATGGTGAAAATATAAACGGCATAGACCATCACCAACAACATACCTTCCCACCTCGAAATCCTAAGCTTTGTCCTGAGGATAGGGAATAGAAGTAAAGTCAAAGCAAGCATCCAGATAAAATCTTGTTTCAGAAAGATCTCCGAGACAGATATCGGCTGAACCAAGGCGGTGATGCCAATGATTGCAAGGATGTTCATGATATTGCTTCCAAGAATATTACCGATCGCGATATCCGTTTTTTTATTGATCGCTGCAATGATGGATGTAGTCAATTCAGGCAGACTTGTGCCAATTGCGATAACTGTAACACCGATCACGCGTTCACTGATTCCAAATATTTTGGATATTTCGACAGCATTGTCGACGAATAAATCCGCACCGAAATACAAACCCAAGACGCCCCCCAAAACCAAGGCAATGGCCTTCCATATTGGTGATTTTTTCAAATTTTCGGTCTCTTCCTCATCCAATTCGGCCGCAGGTCCTTTGAGTTTTCTAAAGAAATACCAATTTAAAACCACCAATAAAACGACAAACAATATCCCTTCAATTCTAGAGATGAGGCCATTGAATGAAAGAATATAAAAAAGCAATGAACTCAACAGCATGAAAAGGTAATCCAATTTTAAGACCGACTTATGGATGGCTATTGGAAATACGATCGCACTGATTCCCAAAACCAAAGAGATATTGGTGATGTTTGATCCAATTACATTTCCCAACGAAATATCGCTGTTTCCTTTTAAGGCGGCACTCACGCTGACCAAAAGCTCGGGAGCTGAAGTGCCAAAGGAAACCACGGTCAAACCAATCAAGCCAGCGGTCAAGCCCAATTTCGCAGCCAAAGCGGAAGCTCCGTCCACCAGAAGTTTCCCGCCGGCCAATAAAATGACCAGTCCAATAACCAAGAGTAAATAAGTCATCAACTTTAAATTTTTTCTCCGAAGGAAAGATCTCCCGCATCACCCAAACCGGGAAGGATATATGCTTGGTCATTTAATTTTTCATCGATTGCACAAATCCAGAATTGAATTGGAATTTTGGTGTTTTGACCGATGTAAGCGATTCCTTCAGGAGCCCCTATGACGCTTACAATATGAATTTTTTTCGGAGTCCCATTTTTAAGCAGGTGTTCGATGCTTGTGACATAAGACTTCCCTGTAGCCAGCATCGGGTCTATTAGGATGACCTCTTTTCCTTCAATGGAAGGGGCTGCTTGGTATAAGAAATCAATTTCTATTGCCTCCTCCCCATTCGTTTTTTTTTCTTGTCTATATGCACCAATAAAACCACTTTCTGCCTGATCATAAAAATTTAAAAAGCCCTGAAAAAAGGGTAATGCAGCCCTTAAAATCCCAATTAGTACAGGTTGGTCTGCCAGAACCGCAAGACTCGTGGTTTGGAGGGGAGTTGTTATTTCTTTGTTTTGGTAAGCGAGTGATTTCGACACCTCGTACGCCATGATCTCCCCTAGCCTTTCAAGGTTTTTACGAAAACGCATGCTGTCTTTTTGGATATGTATATCCCTCAATTCGGCAAGGAATTGATTTGCAATACTTTTTGATTGGTTTAGGACAAACATATTTAATTGGGAAATGACAAGATTGATTTTGATAATTTTTGAAATTCGAGTTTACTTCACTTCAAAGCTGACTCTTCTCGCCAGTTGTCTGGCATCGGCTGATGATTTCTCCACGCTGGTATCTTCTCCGTAACCTTTGTAGGAAAGTCTTGAGGGGTCGATTCCCGAAGATATCAATATTTGGTAAACGCCTTTTGCCCTTCTCTCTGAAAGTTTCATGTTATAGTTTTCAGGCCCCAATTCGTCTGCGAATCCTTTTATTTCTACCTTTACTCCTGGGTTTTTCTTTAGGAAGTTTGCGACGTAGTTCGTTGCTGATGCAGAATATCCAAGTGGATCGGCACTGTCAAAAGCAAAATATACATTCACATATCCTTCATTGATGGCTTTTTTGAAGTAATCGACTTCCTTCACTTCATCTATTGGGCAACCATCGTTGGAAGCTGGACCAGGGACGAAAGGACATTTGTCCAAATGGTCAGGAATACCATCCCCATCGGAATCAACCGTTCTTCCACTTGAATCAACTCTTGCGTCAGCGGGAGTATTTGGCTCTTTGTCCAAATAATCCGGGATACCATCCCCATCCGAATCTTTCAACATGTCTTTGATTTGTCCGATTTCAGAGGCAAGCTCTTCTTTGGTGGCGTATTTTTCTGGAGCGATATACCAATCTGCATGGGTTTCTTTTTTACCCAAATAAAAATTTAATCCTAAAGTTCCGGTCCACCAAGTCCCTGTGGCATGAACATATGGAGGTGTCGGAAATGTGGTTGGGATTGGTGCATTGTATTCATTTCCATCCAAATTATAGGTTTGCCTCCCATTTATGACCATAGTCACATCACCTGTTAGTGCCAATCGCTCTGTTAATTTGATTTGGCCGGTGAATCCTGAAATAATATTATAAACATAATCTGGTTTGAATTGGCCAAATCGGCTTGTTTTGTAGTCAATTCTTGAAAATCCAGATCCGGCATGGAACAAAAGTCCAAATTTATTGCTGAAGGAATGCCAGTTCATGATTTTCCCCAAATTGGCGACACCCTGACCGGAAAGCCGCATGTAGTTGGTTCGGAACTCGGGGCTAATTCCTTTGGCTTCTCTGAATTGGCCAAATCCAATATCACCTTTTACGCCAAATTTTTCATTGAACATGTACCTCGTACCAACATCCAAATGGCCAATGTTCAGGGTAGGGCTAAAATAACCCGGTGTCAAAGGCCCCATCGCCTTATTGAATCCGGCAGTGGTTTCTATTGACCATTGGTTATACTCAGTTTGAGCATTTGAAAAACCAGTGAGTAAAGTTAAAAGACAAATGGAAAATATAATTTTCTGCATTTTAAAGAAAGTTTAGGCTGTAATGTAAGGGGTTTTTCAATGCAAAATTAGAGAATTTCCCCAATAAATGGGTTTTGCTAGATATTGATTTTGGTCAAAAAAAAGCCCAATCCATCAGGATTGGGCTTTCAATATTTTTTTGATAGAATTACTTAACCTCGAAACTTGCTCTTCTTGCAAGTTGACGAGCATCAGCAGATTTTTTGTCTACGCTAGTGTCTTCGCCGTAACCTTTGTAAGAAAGTCTTGAAGCATCAATTCCAGTGGAAATCAACAGGTCATAAACTGCTTTCGCTCTTCTTTCAGAAAGTTTCATGTTGTAATCTTCAGGACCCAATTCGTCAGCGAATCCTTTAATTTCTACACTTACTGAAGGATTTCTCTTCAAGAAGTTTGCTACGTAATTTGTGGCAGATGCAGAATAACCAAGTGGTTTTGAGCTGTCAAATGCATAGTATACATTAACATAACCTTCGTTGATTGCTTTTTTGAAGTAATCGATTTCTTTTACTTCTTCAATTGGACAACCATCATTTGATGCTGGACCAGGAGCAAAAGGACATTTGTCCAAGTGATCAGGGATGCCATCACCGTCAGAATCAAGTGTTCTTCCGCTAGAATCTACTCTTGCATTTGCTGGAGTATTTGGCTCTTTGTCCAAGTAATCTGGAATACCATCACCGTCAGAATCCTTCAACATATCTTTGATCTCACCGATCTGTGTTGCCAATTCTTCTTTGGTTGCATACTTCTCTGGAGCGATGTACCAGTCAGCATGACTTGCCTTGCTTCCAAGATAGAAATTTAAACCTAAAGTTCCTGTCCACCAAGTTCCATTGGTTCCGTAGAAACCATTGTCTTGAGGTCCGATTGCAGAAGCTCCATCAAATGCTACCGTCTGACGACCGTTAAGGATGGTGCTGATATCACCGGTCAAAGCAACTCTTTCAGATAATTTCACTTGCCCTGTGAAGCCAGCAATGAAATTGTAAACTTGATCATTGAAATCGTTAAAGGTATTTTCTTGCGGGCTTACTTGACCTATACCTGCTCCAAAATGACCCAATAGATTAACTCTTCTTGTGAAAGATTCCCAATTCATGATCCTACCCAAATTGGCAACACCCTGAAGGTTCAATCTATAGTAATTAGTAGAGAAGCCAGGGCTGTTTCCATCCGACTCTTTGAAAGAACCGAAGCCATAATCAAGCTTCGCACCAAATTTTTCATTGAACATGTATCTTACACCAAGATCTGCATGTCCAAGGTTCAATGAAGGAGACAAGAAACCAGGCGTAAGCGGTGCCATGGGTTTGTTAAATCCTCCATTTACTTCAATTGACCATTTGTTAAAATCGGTCTGCGCATTTGCTCCTAAAGCTAGGGCTCCTGCTAGAATTGTTGATAGTATTATTTTTTTCATAATAAAAAATTTTTTTTCAAAGTTTGAGTGTTTAATTGATTGAGATGCAAATTTATAAAACTTTAACTAATCACAAATGTAGATTAATAATTTAAAACTTTAAACTTTATTAAAATTCTTTTGGGTTTTTTTAGGTAAAGAAATTTCAAATAATATGTCATAAATTGTGCCAAAATGGAACTATTAAGAGAATTATTGCAGATCCAAAGTGTGTCTGGGGACGAGTCCAGAATTAACGAATTCCTTAAAAGCTATATTGGATTACGTAAATTTGACTGGAAGGTTTTGCCTGAGGTATTTTGTGGGGAGCAATTTCAAGATTGCGTGCTTCTAAAATTTGGTGCTCCAAGAACTGCTGTTTTTGCGCATTTGGATACGATTGGGTTCATGTCCAGGTATGAGAATCAATTGATTACCATTGGGGGTCCCGAATTATTGGATGATACTAAAATCGTAGGAAATGATGCTTTGGGGCCTATTTCCTGTAATGTACAAATAGTCGAAGATTTTTTATTCCATGATTTTCCAAGAGCTGTTCTACCTGGGACTTGCTTCTCCTTTGCTCAGGAGATCAAAATTGATGGTGAGTTCATCCAAGCAGCCTACTTGGACAATCGACTTGGAATATACAATGCATTGAAGCTTTGTGAGGAAATAGAAGATGGGTGGATTGTCTTCTCTACTTATGAAGAAAACGGAGGAGGAAGTGTTCCTTTTTTGTTGGATTTTATCCAAAAAACATCGCCGATACGCCAAGCTTTGATTTCCGATATCACTTGGATAACCGAAGGGGTCAATCATCATAATGGTGTAGCGATATCCATTCGCGATAAATTTATTCCAAGAAGGGTCTTTGTTGATAAGATTATTTCTTTGGCCCAGCAAAGTGGGATTCCTTATCAAATAGAAGTAGAAGGGGTGGGTGGCAGTGATGGAAAAGAGATTCAATTCTCCCCGTATCCAATCGACTGGTGTTTTATTGGTGCAGCAGAGGACAATGTCCATACCCCCTATGAAAAGGTTTCGTTGATGGATTTGGACAGTATGCTCCGGATGTATAAATATTTAATGGTTCATCTTTAGGGTTTTATCTTTTTAAGGCTTCTAACCAAGCCATTTTTACCTATATTTGTATTGCCCTTCGATAGAGGGCTTTTTTGTTTAGAGAGATGATTAAAGTAAAAGACAAGGATTTTGTCCCTTTTATAAGTTCTGATAACCTTGCCTCAAGGGTAAGCCAATTGGGTGTGCAAATTTCCAATGATTTTGCGGGAGAGGATCCGATATTGCTAGGTGTTTTGAATGGTTCTTTTATGTTCCTGTCTGACCTTGCCAAACACGTGACCATTCCGGCCGAAATTTCCCTTGTTAAAATAGCCTCCTATTCGGGGACTGTTTCGACTGGTGATGTCAAAACCCTGATGGGTCTGGATATTGACCTGACGGGTAGGAGCGTTATTATTGTCGAAGATATCGTAGATTCAGGTTTGACTATGGATTTTCTGATCTCCCTGATTCTCAAACAAACCCCAAAAAAGATAGCGATTGCCACTCTTTTGCTCAAGCCCGAGGCATTTAAATATGATTTCAAAATCGATTATATCGGGTTTGAAATTCCCAATAAGTTTGTGGTGGGATATGGATTGGATTATGATGGATGGGGAAGAAACCTTCCCGAGATTTACCAGTTGAAAAATTGATTTTAAACCGACAATAGATTTTATACCCTAACAATCTGATTATGCTCAATATAGTTCTATTTGGCCCTCCCGGGGCGGGAAAAGGTACCCAAAGCGAAAAAATAATAGCAAAATACAACTTGACACATATTGCAACCGGAGATTTGTTCAGAAAGCACCTAGGTGATGGGACGGATCTGGGAAAATTGGCTAGAAAGTACATGGATGAGGGGAGATTGGTCCCGGATGAGGTGGTGATAGGCATGGTTGAAGATAAAATCAAAAGCACCCCAGAGGTGAATGGGTTTATATTTGATGGTTTTCCAAGGACAGTTGCGCAAGCTGAGGCTTTGGATGCATTGCTTTCAAAAAACTCCTTGAGCATTTCGGGGATGATAGCCTTGGATGTGCCCGAAGAAATTCTGAAGGAACGAATCCGTGAGAGAAGTAAAACTTCAGGCAGGGCTGATGACCAGGAAGAATCAAAAATAGAGACCAGGATTAGGGTTTATTTAGAGGAAACGCTACCAGTTTCTGATTATTATTCTACCCAGGGCAAGCTCAAAAAAATTCACGGCGTTGGAGAGATTGATGAGATCTTCCAAAAGATATCGGCCGTGATAGACCAATATTAATCTTTAAATAATTTGTACCTTTGCGGTTACGTAAATTGGCTAAGCTTAATTGCTTAGCCATTTTTGTTGAACCTCAATATTAAAAACGACAACAGTGGCCGATTCCAATTTTATTGATTATGTGAAGTTTTGTTCAAGATCAGGTGCCGGTGGCCCAGGTTCTGTTCATTTCAGAAGAGAAAAACATGTGCCAAAGGGAGGTCCAGACGGTGGTGATGGAGGCCGTGGAGGACACATAATTTTGAGGGGAAATACCCAGCACTGGACTTTGCTCCACTTGAAATACAAGAAACACGTCATCGCCGAAAGTGGCAAAGGCGGAGAGGGTGGTAGAAGAAAAGGCAGGGATGGGGAGGATGTCATCCTTGAAGTTCCATTGGGAACTGTGGCTAGAAATGCCGAGACCCATGAGATCGTTGCCGAAATAACCGAAGATGGACAAGAAATAATCCTTACGCAGGGTGGAAGAGGAGGCTTGGGAAATGAAAATTTCAAAACAGCAACCAATCAAGCACCCCATTATGCCCAGCCGGGAGAATCCGGAATCGAGGAATGGATGATTCTTGAATTGAAGCTTTTGGCAGACGTCGGTTTGGTTGGTTTTCCCAATGCAGGAAAATCCACACTTTTGGCCTCTATTTCGGCGGCCAAACCTGAAATTGGAGATTACCCCTTTACCACTTTAGTCCCCAATCTCGGAGTGGTGGGTTACAAAGATGACAAATCCTTTGTAATGGCAGATATTCCCGGGATCATTGAAGGGGCTGCAGAGGGAAAAGGATTGGGTACCAGATTTCTGAGACATATCGAGAGGAATTCGATTTTGCTTTTCCTCATTCCCGCAGATGCAGGAAGTATAGCCGAACAGTATAAAATTCTTTTGAATGAACTGGAAAAATACAATCCGGAATTATTGGACAAGAAACGTATTCTGGCAATATCAAAAACAGATATGTTGGACGAGGAATTGATGAAAGAAATGGAGGCGGAAATACCCAAAGACCTTCCCTACATTTTCATCTCCGCTGTCAGCCAATATAATCTGGAGAAATTGAAAGATCTGCTATGGCAGGCAATCAATAGCTAATAGATGTCAGTTTGTCAGTTTGTCTGCTGTGGCAAACAAATTGTGTCGAATCAATGAATTGTTAAAAATCCTCGCTTGGAGGAGTTTGTGTACATTAAGATATAAAAGGCGATGAACAGCGAAAATACTGCACCTGAGGAGAAAGAAGTCAATAAAGAAGAGGATGTTTTTACAAATGATGCTTCTGCCACTGAAAATGATGCCGATGTATTGTCAGGGGAGGAAAAGTTGATGGGGGAAATTCAGGAGTTAAAGGATAAATACCTTAGACTTTACTCAGAATTCGAAAATTACAGGAGAAGGACCTCCAAGGAAAGGATTGACTTGATCAAAACAGCTTCCGAAGATGTCATTGCTGAGATTATTCCTGTTGTGGATGATTTCGAAAGAGCATTCAAAGCCAGTGAAGATGAAAAGGATGTAGAAGTGGTAAGGAATGGCAACCAGTTGATTTTCCACAAACTTGTGAAAGTATTGGAAATAAAAGGGCTCAAAGTCATGGAAGATTTGATAGGAAAGCCCTTTGATGCGGATAAACAAGAAGCGATTACCAATGTGCCGGCGCCAAGTGAAGAATTGAAAGGAAAGGTGATTGATGTTATTGAAAAGGGATATACTCTTGGCGATAAAGTAGTAAGGTATGCCAAAGTGGTAATAGGAGCGTAAAAATATGGCAAAGAGAGATTATTACGAGGTATTGGGTGTTTCCAAAAGCGCAACCTCTGAAGAATTAAAAAAAGCGTATCGAAAATTAGCAATTCAGTTTCATCCAGATAAAAATCCTGACAATCCAGCTGCGGAGGACAAATTCAAGGAAGCAGCTGAGGCTTACGAAATATTAAGCAATGCTGAAAAGCGACAACGGTACGATCAATTTGGACATCAAGGGCTCGGTGCAAACGGAGGTTATGGTGGAGGAATGAACACCGAAGATATATTCTCCCAATTTGGGGATATCTTTGGCGGAGGCGGTTTTGAATCATTCTTTGGCGGTGGCAGAGGAGGCCGAAGAACAAAAAAAGGCACCAATCTACGAGTGAAATTGAAGCTCAACCTTCAGGAAATAGCCAATGGTGTTGAGAAGAAAATAAAAGTAAAACGCCAGATATTGGCAGACGGCGTCACTTTCAAATCCTGCTCTTCCTGTCAAGGAACCGGCCAGATCAAAAAGGTAGTCAATACCATGTTGGGTCAAATGGTGTCAGCAAGTACCTGCCCGTCTTGTGGTGGAAGCGGACAGATTGTCGACAAAAAACCAGCAGAAGCAGATGCCAGGGGACTACTTCTGAAAGAAGAGGTGATTTCGATCAATATTCCAGGTGGTGTTGCAGATGGAATGCAATTGAGCATGTCGGGAAAAGGAAATGAAACTGCAGGTGGGATTCCTGGAGATCTTTTGATCGTCATCGAAGAGATAGAAGATGAGATTCTCCAGAGAGATGGCAACAACGTTGTCTATGATCTCTATGTAAGTTTTGTTGATGCTGCACTGGGTGCTCAAATTGAAGTGCCTACCATAGAAGGGAAAGTGAAAATAAAAATCGACCCTGCTACCCAAAGCGGTAAAATGCTTCGCCTGAAAGGGAAGGGTATCAAAGATATCAACGGGTATGGAAAAGGTGATCAATTGATCCATGTCAATGTCTGGACGCCAAAGCAACTCAGCAAGGAAGAAAAGCAAATCCTTGAAAATTTAAGAGAATCAGAAAACTTCAAACCAGACCCAAGCAAGTCGGAGAAAAGTTTCTTTGAGAAGATGAAAGAGTTTTTTTAAAATAAATTGAAGCCGGATACAAATCCGGCTTTTTTTTATATTTTTAAAAAACCTTTTCTCCCCCAAGTCGTAACTTAACCCTATGTTGAGAATAAATTGCCTATTAATTTGTTTCTTATTGGGGATTGTTTTCCAGCTTAAAGCTCAAATTACCAAGGAATTTAAAGTGGACCAGACCAGGGGCTATGGTCTTGTTCACTTAGATTTTAATGTTTATAAGGGAGTCACGCATATTAAAAAGGGGATGGGGGCCAGCCCAGTCCATATTTTTTCAAAACTATCCAAAGTCAATATTCTCCCTTCTTTTTCCCAAGAAATCGTGAGCGAGGTCCTTTATACTCAGTTGGTCCATAGAAATGTGGAGTCCGAAAACCTTGGGAAAAGCCTTTCCTACAAACTTTTTTCAACCACCAACGAGGATTTCGACCACAAATGGGACATTGAAATGAATTCCAATTTTCTATATGATCTTCATTTGAATTTTGGAATTGGGAAAGCCTATTTGGATCTCTCCAATCTCCCGGTCTCCAACTGCATCATCAAGACCGCCAGCGCAGATGTTAAATTGGATTATAGTAAGAAAATAGCCAATTCAGTTAAAATGGACACCCTCATGGTGACCATCAATATGGGGTCGCTAGATGCCAAAAACATTAATTTTTCCAATGCAAAAGAGATGTTTTTTGAGATCAATTATGGAACGGTAGACTTGTTTTTTTCAGAGCCCGTGTCAGAAAGAATCAATATCCATACAATTGTTGGAGCAGGAAAGGTGAGTCTCGAACTCCCAGCGTATGATCAGCCATTTATCATCAAGGTCAAATCGACACCGATGTGCAGAACCAATATTCCCAAGCATTTGAAGGACATTGGGAATAAAACTTACGTTAGTAAAAATTACAAGGAAAACGCAGAAAATCTTATGACTTTTACCATCGATGTTTCTGTTGGATCGGTTACCATCAAATAATTATTTTAAAACTGGTCCATTTGTGGTATAAACCGAAATATGCATTGGATTTCCAAGCATGGGTTTAATCTTCAGGAAAATCAGACTATTGGAAGAATAGGGTCTATTCTCGCTATGGTGAAGTAAAAAACTGACTGATTATATAGTATTTTTAGGCTAGAATTGAATTGGTAATGCATAAAACAGGTTTAATAAATCTTTGTCAAATTGGAAATTCTTAAGATTCAGGATTTAAGTAAATCATTTGGTCAGCAACCAGCACTGTCTCATATTGATCTTGTGGTCCCCAGAGGTGTTATCTTTGGTCTTTTGGGCCCAAATGGAGCTGGGAAAACAACCCTGATCAGGATTATCAACCAAATTATTGATGGCGACTCAGGTCTGATTCTTTTCAAGGGGGAGCCTTTGAGTTCCAAGCACATTTCCCAAATTGGCTACTTGCCTGAAGAGCGTGGCCTTTATAAAAAAATGAAAGTCTGGGATCAACTGATCTATTTTGCCAGACTCAAAGGGATGTCTGCTTCCATGGCAAAGGAGAAAGTCAAATATTGGTTGGAAAAGCTTGAGATTTCCTCTTGGAGGGAAAAACGTATTGAAGATCTATCCAAGGGAATGGCCCAGAAAGTCCAATTCATCTCTACAGTCATTCACGAACCCGAATTGTTGATCCTCGACGAACCTTTTTCAGGCTTTGACCCAATGAATGCCGAGATCATCAAAAATGAGATTCTGGAATTGAAAGACAAAGGGATCACCGTTGTCTTGTCCACACACAGAATGGAATCCGTGGAATTGCTTTGCGATGAAATCGCCATGATCCACAAGTCCAAAAAGATACTTGAGGGAAAGCTTTCCGACATAAAGAGGAAATTCAGGCCCCACGTTTATCAAGTTGCATTAAGTCCTAACGGAACCCAAATGCCAGCGGAATGGGAAATCCATCGGACATCCGACAAAGTCGAAATCCAAGTTCCCTTGAACGGCAAAAAGCCAAATCAATTGCTACTGGAACTCATGTCCTTTGGAGACATCTTGGAGTTTAGGGAGATCCTTCCCACCATGGAGGAATTATTCATTCAACAGGTTAAATCACATCCGCATGGGTAAAATATTTTTGATCATTCAAAGGGAATACTTTTCTCGAGTCAAAAAGAGATCTTTTTTGTTGGCGACAATATTGACGCCTTTGATTTTTCCAGCCATCATGGGCTTGTTTCTTTGGATTTCTGTGGGAGAAAAAGATGGCTTTTCCCTGAGGATCATTGAAGTTGTAGATGAAAATGATTTGTTTTTTCTGGAAAGCTCAGAGCAATATGCCTTTTCATTTTCCAAAATCAGCAGAGAAGAGGGGAAACTCATGGTGCAAGAGGGAGAGCGGTTCGGTCTCCTATACATCCCAAAAATTGAGCTTTCCAAACCTGCTGGAATTGTGTATTTCGGAGAGAAAAATCCAAGTATGAGTCTGATCAGTACGCTTGAAAGCAGCCTAAAGCGTACCATCGAAGAGCAGCGTCTCTTCCAATCAGGAATTGACCCAAATGTCATTGATGCTTTCAGAACAAAAGTTTCGATCCAATCCGTCACATTGGATAATGCCGGCGAGGAAAAAATATCCGATGCCACGGTCAATTATGGGATTGGGTTTTTTGCGGGAATCATGATTTATGTATTTATTTTTGTTTACGGAAATCAGATCATGCAGGGCGTTATCGAAGAGAAATCCAGTCGGATTGTGGAAATACTGGTCTCCTCTATCAAGCCTTTTCAGCTTATGCTTGGTAAAATCATTGGGATAGGAGCGGTGGGCTTGACCCAGTTTTTGATTTGGATGCTTCTGATAGGGACCATTACTTCCATTGTAATGGGGTATTTCGGACTCCAAATGCCTCAACAACAAGCTATGGAAATGGCCAACCCGGAATTGGGTTTGCTTATGGATGATTCTTTTGACAGCAACAACATCATTCAGGTGTTGCAAGGAATTGATTTCGTCAAAATCACCTTGATGTTCCTTTTTTACTTTATCGGTGGCTATTTGCTCTATGGTGCTTTTTTTGCGGCAATAGGGGCGGCTGTAGACAGCCCTTCCGACGCCCAACAATTTATGCTTCCGGTAACTATTCCATTGATCATTGCTTATTTGGGGCTTTTCATCTTTGTTTTGGATGATCCCAATAGCAGGGTTTCTTTTTGGTTGTCGGTGATCCCTTTCACTTCGCCAATAGCCATGATGGGTAGGGCCAGTTATGGTGTTCCCGCTTTCGATTTGATACTTTCAATGGGGTTTTTGGTTTTGGCTTTTCTATTCACGACTTGGTTTGCCGGGAAGATTTATCGGATAGGTATTTTGATTCATGGTGCCAAAGTGAATTATAAAACACTTTGGAAATGGATTACCACCAGTTGATTAAACCCGAAAGATGCAATAGATTTCCACATGGGGTTGAAATTGAAAAAAACCAGACTTTTGGCAGGATAAATCCCGACACCAGTAGGAGAATTTAAAAAAAGTAAATAACCAATTGAATATCAGGTTATTGTAGTATTAAATTGATTTTGCAATGCATAAAACGGGTTAAAAAATGAGCCCCACAAAAAAAACCGGCGGATAGCCGGTTTTTTTTGTGGGGTCAAACTCCTGTCTTACTTCAAATAAGCAGAAAGCATCCAAACGATTTTCTCTTTTGCAGTGATATAATCACTGATCAAGGTGACGGTTCCTTCGTCATTTTGGGCTGAAGCCGTTTCGATGACATCTCTTTCCAATTCCAAAAGAGTGTTCAGGTTGTCTCTGACGATCTCCACCATTTTCTTTGGGTCTGTGATGTTTTTGGCTTCCTTGATTTTTGAATTTTTGAGAAATTCCTCAAATGAGGAGTAAGGTCTTTCTCCCAAAGTCAAGATCCGCTCAGCAGTCTCATCGATGCCTAAGTTGGCAGCATTATAAAGTTCTTCGAATTTCGCATGTAATTCAAAAAAATTTGCGCCGCTAACATTCCAATGAAAATTTCTAAGATTTTGGTAATAAACCTCATAATTTGCAAGAAGCCCATTCAGTTTTATTACGGAAGCCTTACTTTCTTTTATTTCTAATCCGATGTCGTTAGTGCTCATATTATTTCTATTTTTGATTTAAATAATTATTCAATATACCACAAATATGAGGCCAGCGAAGCTGAAAAGTAATTTTGTCATATTGATAATATCTATGGCCAAATTGAGTTTGCTATATTGAAACTCCCAACCAATCTTTTTGTTAGAAAATGAAGAACAGACTTCAGGACATTGCTACTTTGGATCTGGTCCAAAATAAAAACAGGATTAAATGGCTTATTTTTATTTGTTCCATGGTGATCGGCTTTGGGTCCATTTATTATACAAATAGGCTTGTTGAAGAATTGAAAGAAAGGGAAAAGAGACAGATAGAACTCTTGGCAAAGGCCTTGGAATACGCGTCCTTGTATACAGAGAATCTCAATTTCATCAATCAAGAAATCATTCAAGAGAACAATTCGATACCGGTCATCGTCGTCGATGCCTATGACAACCCGATTGAATATCGGAATATCAAACTCAACAAGAATCTCAAAAAGGATGAAATTCTGGAAATCCTAAGGGAAGAGTTGGTCAAGATGAAAGCTGAATATGAGCCCATCGCGATGGAAGATGCTTTGGTTTATTACCGAAACTCCGAATTGTTGACTTCCCTCAAGTATTACCCCTACATCCAGCTTTCCGTTATTTTGGTTTTTGGAATCTTGGCCTATGCAGTTTTCAACCAATCCAAGGTAGCGGAGCAAAACCGGGTTTGGGCTGGACTGACCAAAGAAACCGCACACCAATTGGGGACGCCGATTGCCTCCCTGATGGCCTGGATGGATTACCTGAAGGACTCCCCTGTATGGGAAGAAAATAAGGAAGTGATCCAAGAAATGGACAAGGATGTCGTCAAGCTCCGAATGGTCACCGAAAGGTTTAGCTCAATTGGAAGTGCCCCGATCATCCAGCCTGAAAATGTATTCCAAGTGGTTGATGAAGCGATTTCTTACCTCAGGCCCCGGATTTCCACCAAAGTGGAGATGAAGGTCAATGGCTATTCCGAAAACATCGATGCCATGATCAACAAACCCTTGTTTGAATGGGTAATCGAAAATATTTGCAAAAACGCAGTAGATGCCATGAAGGGCCAAGGTGTGATTTCAATAGATATCGTCAAGGAAAGTGAAAAATTTGTTTTCGTCGATATTACCGATACTGGCAAGGGGATGGAGAAGAATATGTACAAGAAAGTTTTCAATCCTGGTTTTACCACCCGAAGGAGGGGATGGGGTTTGGGACTGACTTTGGCCAAAAGGATTATCGAAGGATACCATAAGGGGAAAGTTTTCGTCAAGCACTCTGAAACAGGCAAAGGCACCACTTTTCGGATCGTGCTCAACGGAGTGAAGGAAAGCATTCCCGAAATCAAGCCTGAAGGGTTTCTCTATAAAAAGTTCAGTTAAATTAGCATACATTTTATGCTTACGGCTTTCCCATTTTCTGTTTTCCAAATCTTCCAATAAAAACGTACCTTTGTGGACTGAATTTAAGATTGCCCAAAAATGAGTTTGACAAAAGAGATTGAAAAGAGAAGAACCTTTGCCATCATTGCCCACCCGGATGCTGGAAAAACCACTTTAACGGAAAAGCTGTTACTTTTTGGCGGGGCTATTCAAACCGCAGGAGCTGTTAAATCCAACAAAATCGATACTTCCACAAAATCCGATTGGATGGAAATCGAAAAGCAACGGGGAATTTCTGTTGCCACCTCTGTAATGGGATTTGAGTATAAGGGAATGAAAATCAATTTACTTGATACTCCAGGTCACCAAGATTTTGCGGAAGACACCTACCGGACACTTACTGCAGTGGATTCGGTGATCATGGTTATTGACTGTGTAAAAGGCGTGGAAATCCAGACGGAAAAACTAATGGAAGTCTGTAGGATGCGAAATACACCGGTAATCTGTTTTATCAATAAACTGGATAGAGAAGGTCGTGACCCCTATGATTTGCTGGATGAGGTCGAAGAAAAGCTGAACATTCAGGTACGCCCACTTTCCTGGCCAATAAGTATGGGGAAAGGCTTCAAAGGTGTCTATAATCTTTTTGACAAAAAGTTAAACCTATTCACCCCGAGTCAAAGAAAACTCAGCGATGACAGGTTGACCATTGAAAATCTGGAGGATTCTAATTTGGAGGAACTCGTCGGGATGAACAATGCCAAACAGCTTCGGGAGGATGTGGAGCTGATCGAAGGTGTTTATCCGGATTTTGACCCCAAAGAATATCTGGAAGGAAAAGTAGCACCTGTATTTTTCGGGTCAGCGGTCAATAATTTTGGGGTAAACGAAATGCTGGATACTTTTATCAAAATTGCGCCAGCACCCAAAAGCCGATTTACGGAAGAAAGGGAAGTCAAGCCCGATGAGTCTAAGTTTTCTGGATTTGTTTTTAAAATCCACGCCAATATGGATCCGAATCACCGGAACCGTATTGCCTTCTTGAGGATTTGCTCTGGCAAATTCGAGAGGAACAAGCCTTATAACCATGTCCGAGGCCCAAAACCGCTTCGTTTTTCCAACGTTACCCAGTTTATGGCCCAGGATCGAGAAATCGTAGATGAAGCCTATCCTGGTGATATTATCGGTTTGTACGATACCGGAAACCTCAAAATAGGGGATACCTTGACCGAAGGAGAAAATATGACCTTCAAGGGAATCCCCAGTTTCTCCCCTGAGATTTTCAAAGAGGTGATCAATAAAGACGCCATGAAAACCAAGCAATTGGAGAAGGGCCTCAAGCAATTGATGGAAGAAGGTGTCGCCCAATTGTTTACCTTTGACATGGGTTCCAGAAAAGTGGTAGGAACTGTGGGGCAACTCCAGTTTGAGGTCATTCAGTTTAGATTGAAACAGGAATACAACGCCTCTGTTGAATTTGCTCCGATGAACCTCTACAAAGCCTGCTGGATAAGCAGCAAGGACAAGAAGCAATTGGATGAATTTGTGCGTTCCAAAAACAGGCATATTGCCCGTGACAAAGACGGTAAGTTGGTTTTTATGGCCGAGTCAAAGTCATGGTTGCAAATGGTTCAGGACAATTATCCAGATATTGAATTCCATTTCACTTCTGAATTTCAATAGAAAAACAAGTTTTAGGTTGCCAATCGGCGCCAAACAATACAGGGGAATGAAATTTTGATTGCAGTAAGGGATCAAAATTTATTTTCAAAAGGGCCGAGGCCAAACATTCACAAAAATATTGATGGAGAATGGATTTCTGATTTATTCCTTCATCCTTTAAAATTCAATGAAATGAGAAAAAAACCATTTACGGTCGTCTACGAAGACAATCACTTGCTTGTGGTAAATAAAGCAGCAGGTGTTTTGGTTCAGGGAGACAAGACCAAGGACAAAACCCTGACGGATTATTGCCGGGAATATATAGCGGAAAAATACGACAAGCCAGGAGCTGTTTTTTTACATCCGGTTCATCGATTGGACAGACCTGTCAGCGGATTGGTCATCTTCGCCAGAACCTCCAAAGCACTGGAAAGGATGATGGAACTCTTCCGCAAGCGGGATATCCATAAAGTTTATTGGGCTATTGTCAAAAAGAAGCCCAAAGAGGAATTGGAAAAACTGACCCATTGGTTGGTGAAGGACGAGCAGAGAAATGTGGTGACTGCTTACGATATGGAAGTCGAAGGTTCCCAAAAGGCTGAACTGACTTATAAAAGGTTGGGAACTCTGAATGACCACTGGCTCATGGAAGTCAGGCCGGTTTCGGGAAGACCACACCAGATCAGGGTGCAGCTTTCGTCCATCAGGTGTCCGATTCGAGGAGATTTGAAGTATGGTTTTGCCAAACCCAATATAGATGCCAGCATTAACCTGCATGCCTTTCAATTGGTTTTTGTCCACCCGATCAGAAAAGAAAAATTGTATTTGAGAGCAGCGCTTCCGGAGGAGCCTTTCTGGGAGCAATTCCTGGAATTTGAAAACATCAAAGCCAAAGACCAACACATCGACAATACCTTCAGTGGTTAATCAAAAAAATTAAAGCAATGGGGAATCTTAAGAATTTCCCATTGCTTTAGAATTTAGAATCCGATGCCCTATAGCTTCATTTTGATGCGGTATTTTTTTAAGGCTGTAAAATATCCTTTCCCAGAGCTGGGATTTATCTCTGACAATTGCGAACCCCCAAATAAGAGAATTGGGTTGTGACTGGGAAAACTTCCGAAAATTGAATGTCATTGATATTCCAAAAACCAAATCCATGAACACGAAAATTTTGCTCTCCTTTTTCTGTCTGATTTTTTTGTTGCTTGGTTGTGGTGCCAAACAAGAGCCCAAAACAATTTATATCGTGCGACATGCCGAAAAATTATTGAATGTTGACGATCCAACATTGAATGTGGCAGGAACGGTTAGGGCAAAGAAATTGGGCCAAATCATGTCTGACAAGGAGATTGTGCACGTTTTCTCCACGAATACCATTCGGACCAAGGCCACTGTACAACCGGTGATAGACCAAAGTGGACTGGAAATAGAGTTCTATGATCCCAAAAACCATGATGATTTGGTCAAGGAGTTGAAAAACAGGAAGGGAAATATGCTTGTCGTGGGACATAGCAATACTGTTCATCATTTGGCCAATTATTTTGTTGGAAAATCTGACCCATATCCAGAATTGACAGACATTGAATATAATTTTATTTTTGTGGTGTCCTTAAACCCTAACGGGACATCGCGTGTGGAACGTAAAGTTTACAGGGATTTTTGAAATCAAATTATTCTCTTGAAAACCAGTTGATATCTATCCCTCAATAAAATTCATTCAATAAATTTAATTTTTAACGCTGTTTAAATTCTATTGCCATGAAAAAGATTTTACTTCTATCCCTGTTGTTTTCTTTCTTAGCCATGTCAGCTTGCAGCAATGAAGATGCCGAACAAAACAATCTGATGAAGGCACGGGAAGTCGCTTACAATTCATTGTCCGAGGCTGAGAAAGCGACGGTAATCACGAATTGGAAAGAGGCTGAAGTCAGAACCTTTGAAAGTGGGCAATACCTTGTCCTCTTCAACACAACCGAAGATGCACTTTTGGGGCCCATTGGGGTTTTGGTCAACGCGGTTACGTTTGTGGTGGAAGGGACCACCCCTAGGTATTGAGGATTTGGGAGTGATCCTATTTAGAAAATTTTTCAACAATCAAATTGATCTGGTTCACTTCGGTAAATTTCATCATCACAAAAAGCTTTTGTTTTGGCTTTGATACCCGTTTTTCTGAAATTCCTTAATTTAAATTCCAATTAATACATATCGGATTTTTTTGGCAATTGGCTTATCCTGAATTTTTTAAGTTTGGAAGTCAATAATTCTCGATGATAAGGTTTTCACCCTCCAGATGAATCTCATTTGATTTTCATATTCCGGTTGGTTAGCACATTCAGAAGAACCTTCAAGCCATTTTATGCAATACCAATTTATATTCCAGCCTAATATTGCCTTATAATTAGAAGGTTGCTTATCATTTTTGACTTCACCATGTGGGCGTTGATCTTTATTACTCAAATAGTCTGATTTTCTTGTAGGTTCAACCCGTTTTATACATTATGAACGCAATTCGATCTTGTAATTAACTGGTGATCTATTAGTTGTTGATTATTTTTGACTTCACCCTATTGGTGTCAGGAATTGGTTTCCCATAGTCTGATTTCCTTGCAGTTTCGGTCTCATTGTGAAACCGAATGCATATTTCGGGTTCAAGCCCATTGTGAAACCCAATGCATGTTTCTGAGTAAATTGAAGGACTTAGATGAAATTCCGTTTTGGGATTCTCCCGCCTGGAGTACCCAAGGATAATATTTATTCTTAATAGCGAAAGAAAAACGAATAAATACATTTCCTTTTGTTTCTTTTGATTTTATTTTATTATTTTTGAATTCAAATAGGGTACAAATGGATAGGAATAAAAACATAAAGCAACTTGAGTCGAAAGAGAAAGTTTGGGATATTGTGGTGATAGGTGGCGGTGCATCTGGCTTGGGGGTGGCTTTGGACGCTTTGTCCAGGGGATTATCCGTGGCTTTGTTCGAAAAGGCCGATTATGCCAAAGGGACTTCAAGCAGGAGTACCAAATTGGTGCATGGTGGGGTCCGATATCTGGCCCAAGGGGATGTGATGTTGGTTTTTGAGGCCTTGAAAGAGCGTGGGAGAATGTTGAAAAATGCGCCACATCTTACGCATAATCAGCCCTTCATTATTCCTATCTATTCGTGGTTTGACAGGATTCAGTACAGTGTTGGCTTAAAGCTTTATGATTGGATGGCAGGCCGTCTCAGGTTGGGCAAATCGAAGTTCATCTCTAGAAAGGAAACCTTAACCAGACTTCCCCAACTGAAAGAAAAGGGTCTTCATGGAGGAGTGGTGTACTATGACGGCCAATTTGATGATGCCCGGTTGGCACTTTCGATCGCACAGACCTGCAATGAAATGGGTGGCTGCATGGTCAATTACGCCAAAGTCGATGCCTTGAAAAAAGATGCAAACGGGAAAATCAATGGACTGGTCGTCAGGGATGTGATCGGGAACAAGGAT
Source organism: Rhodonellum sp. (assembly GCF_030656585.1). Classification (NCBI taxonomy): domain Bacteria; kingdom Pseudomonadati; phylum Bacteroidota; class Cytophagia; order Cytophagales; family Cytophagaceae; genus Rhodonellum; species Rhodonellum sp. The sequence continues at coordinate 124,021 of NZ_JAUSPP010000026.1, read as the reverse complement.
TATACCCTCCAAGCCAAAATGGTTGTAAATGCGACGGGTGTTTTTGCAGACAAAATCCTCAAGATGGACCAGCCTGATGCAGTGAAGAGCATTCAACCCAGTCAGGGAATCCATTTGGTTTTGGACCAATCTTTTTTGGGCGGAAATGACGCCTTGATGATTCCCAAGACCTCTGATGGTAGAGTGCTGTTTGCTGTTCCGTGGCAAGGGAAATTGGTATTGGGAACCACCGATACGCTGAGGGAAAAAGCCAAATTAGAGCCGGAAGCCTTGAAAAGTGAGATTGATTTTGTGCTTGAAACAGCTTCCGCCTATCTGACCAGACAGCCCACCAGAGCGGATGTGCTTTCCGTTTATGCAGGACTGCGTCCTTTGGCAGCACCAAAGGAAGGAAGTACCAAGACCAAGGAAATTTCCAGAAGCCACAAAATCATTCTCTCGGAAAGTAATTTGGTGACTTTGACAGGTGGAAAATGGACTACCTTCCGAAAAATGGGGGAAGATACTGTGGAGTATTTCGCCAAAATCACGGGTCAAAAATTATCCAAGAGCCTTTCGGCAGAGAAACACCTGCATGGATATACCAAAGGGAAAGCGTATGGTCATTTGGCAGGATATGGATCGGATTCGGTAAAGATTGAAGCATTGATGAAAAGCGATAAAAAATTAAAGGAAAAACTCCATCCCGATTATCCCTATACTGTAGCAGAAGTTGTCTGGTCGGTGAGGAATGAGATGGCCATCAAAGTGGAAGACGTTTTATCCAGAAGAATTCGTATTTTGTTTTTGGATGCAAAAGCGGCGATTTTAATGGCACCCAAAGTTGCCGTGATCATGGAGCAAGAATTCGGAGGAGGAGAAGCTTGGATACAGCAGGAACTCGCCGATTTCCAAAAAGTGGCGCAAAAGTATATACTATAGAAGTCGTTAATAAGCAATAAACCCCAACCCATGAACCAAACGAATCAATATATTTTGGCAGTTGACCAAGGAACAACGAGTTCCAGGGCAATTGTTTTTGACCACCAAGGCCAAATTGTCTCGGCGGCCCAAAAAGATTTTAAACAACATTTTCCAAAAGCGGGATGGGTGGAACATGACCCGGCCGAAATATGGTCTTCCCAATCCGCCGTCATGATCGAAGCCTTGGTCAAAGAAGGGATTAAACCAGATCAGATCGCCGCCATTGGCATCACCAACCAAAGGGAGACTACTATAGTATGGGACAGAAAAACAAGCAAACCTCTTTACAATGCGATTGTATGGCAGGACAGAAGGACAGCCGCTTTTTGCGATGAATTGAAAGCCGCTGGGAAAGCTGAAATGATCGCCGAAAAGACAGGGTTGATCTTAGATGCCTATTTTTCGGCCACCAAAATCAAATGGATTTTGGACAATGTGGAGGGGGCAAGGGAACAAGCTGAAAAAGGTGAATTGGCTTTTGGAACCATCGATACCTGGTTGGTTTGGAAACTCACAGCGGGACAAACCCACATTACGGACATCACCAACGCCAGCAGGACCATGCTTTTCAATATCCACGAAAAAAAGTGGGACAAGGAATTGTTGGCTCTTTTTGATATTCCGGATTCGATGTTGCCAGCCGTAAAATCCAGTAGTGAAGTGTATTGCCATACTGCCGGAGATGTGCTTTCTGTGAAAATCCCTATTGCAGGAATTGCGGGAGACCAGCAGGCGGCTCTTTTTGGCCAACTTTGCACCAAAGCAGGAATGGCGAAAACCACTTATGGTACGGGTTGTTTCCTAGTGATGAATACAGGCGATCAGCCTGTAAAATCAAACAATAGATTGTTGACCACCATTGCCTGGGAGTTGAACGGAAAAGTGACTTATGCACTGGAGGGAAGCGTTTTCATCGGAGGAGCAGCGATCCAATGGTTGCGTGATGGTATAGAATTTTTTGGCCATGCCAAAGAAAGTGAAAAACTGGCGATAAGTCTTAAAGATAACGATGGCGTATATTTTGTTCCGGCATTGGCGGGATTGGGCGCTCCACATTGGGACCAAAATGCGAGAGGTGCTTTTTTTGGGATTACCAGGGGGACAACCATCGCCCACATGACGCGAGCGGCCTTGGAAGCCATTGCCTATCAGGTGAACGATGTACTTAAAGCCATGGAAAAGGACAGTGGAGAACCTACATTGGAACTTCGTGTAGATGGCGGCGCCACTGCCAACAATTTCCTGATGCAGTTTCAGGCAGATATCTTGGGATGTGAGATCAAAAGGCCAAAAATCATTGAGACCACGGCCCTTGGAGCAGCGTTTTTTGCCGGACTGGCGGTTGGTTTTTGGAAAAATGAAGAAGAATTGAAATCCCTATGGGAGGCAGATCAGAGTTTCGAGCCACAAATGGACCAGAAGCAGGTCGCGCATTATTTGCATTTTTGGCACAAGGCTGTTGACAGGTCTAAAAACTGGGTAGAGTAATGGATGAGTTTGTAGCAGAATTTGTAGGGACATCCCTGCTGATTGCCATGGGATCAGGCGTGGTGGCAAATGTGGTTTTGAACAAAACCAAAGGACAAAACAGTGGCTGGATGGTGATCACCACTGCTTGGGCCTTGGGGGTTTTTATCGGTGTGGTGGTGGCTGGACCTTACAGTGGGGCCCATTTGAATCCCGCTGTCAGCATCGGTTTGGCGATCGTAGGAGACTTTCCCTGGGAAAAAGTTCCAAAATACATATTTGCCCAAATTCTGGGCGCAATGGTTGGTTCCACCATTGCATGGTTGGTGTATAAGGACCATTTTGATGCAACGGAAGATCCAGGTTTGAAATTCGCCCCATTCGGAACTGCCCCGGCCATCCGGAATTATTCTTCCAACTTGATCTCGGAGATCGTGGGAACCTCGGTTTTGATCATCGTGATTTTGTATTCCACAGAGCCGATGTTGAATGATACCAATGGAACACCCATTGGACTGGGATCTTTAGGAGCATTGCCGGTTGCCTTTTTGGTTTGGGTGATTGGGTTATCACTTGGTGGGACGACCGGTTATGCGATCAATCCCGCCCGTGATTTTGGTCCTAGGCTGATGCATCAATTCTTGCCGATCAAGGGAAAGGGTGGAAGTGATTGGCAATATAGCTGGGTGCCGATAGTTGGGCCAATCATCGGAGCCGCTTTGGCAGCAGGGATCTATTTGTTATTGGGTGCTGGAGGGATGGTATGAGGTAATTGGATGCTGAGGAGGCGAATAGGACGGGTATTCAATAGTTTCTATCCGTGCACAACCTCTACATGAATGTCCTCTACGATTCATCAATGAACCCCTCGTCTTGGTATGATGCTGATTTGACTTCTGAGACTTATCCCTCGGATTTTCTGAAGGGTTTGAAATATTTCAAAAATTTGGCAACGAAAACGGATTTGAAGCTTGCGTATGGTGGCAATCTTCATCAGGAACGAGATGGAATCAAATTAGAATCATGCAAAACATTGATTAAAAAAATATCCCAAAGAATAAAAAATTTGGGATGTTTTTTTTAACTAAAAACTTGTTTCTTTCTTTCTTGTAAACGGTTTTTATAATGTGAAACGACAAAAAAACCAATAAAAAGGTGTGTGTATGTTGAATATCAATCCTCCTGTTCTCCAGAGATACAAGAGAAGTTAAATTGTTCATCTGAGGAAGGGATTACCTTCCTCAGTTTTTTAAATCTTTAAAGAATGATAAGAAACTTTACGATCACCTTATTCACCCTATTTTTTCTGGTTTGTTGTGGCGGGAAATCAGATTCAATAAACACAGACCTTCAATCAATAGACCTTGATTTGGCAACAAAGGGGAAATTTTCCGATATTTTTGACTCCGTTAAATACATTCTTTTGGATGCATCTGAACAGAATCCGTTGGTAGATCCCTACAATGTGAAAATAGTTGAAAACAGGATATTTGTTCGCGATTGGAATACCAATCAACTTTTCATTTTCGATAATAAAGGACTTCTGGAAGTCGTGATTGATGCATTGGGAATGGGTCCTGGAGAGTATTTTCAAATGAATGATTTTCAGGTAAAGGATGAAAGTGTTTTTATCCTAGACTTTTATCTGAACAAAATCATTCAATTCGACTTTTCCGGCAAATTCATTCAAGAAAGCAAACATCAGCCGGACAACAATAGCCTCTACTTGGGACAAGGATACAAGCTTCTGTATATGGGTTACAATCCCGACCCGGAAAGGTTTAACTTTATTAGGGAAAATGAAAACGGTTCGGAAGGTTTGGTGGAGTTTGAAAAGGAAAAAGACAATATCGGGAATCTAAATTCCCACATAGGGTTTATGGATGACTTGCATGGTGATTTTGTTTACTACAATATCCCTTACTCCACCAAGGTTGCCGTATTCGACAGGGAAGATGGAAACCTTTCCAAAACCCTCCATTTCGATTTTGGCAAATACAATGCGGAGACCAGAATCCTAAAGGAGGAATATGAAACACAAGTGGAGGTTCAAACCCAAAGGAACCTTGTTCTATATCTATTGGCCTTTTTTCCATTCGAAAAATACTTTCTTACAATTTTTCACCAAGGTGCAGGCCATTTGCATTTTGTTCAATTGGATAAAGATCTAGTGGTCAAAAGCCAGATTGTTGATCCTGAAAATGATCTGGACCAATTATCCATTTATAAAATTCCTTGGTCTTTTAGTGAGAATGAAGTAGTTTATCTGAGCAGGACCTCCAATTTTTACAATGATTATATCAATGTCTTTGCCAACCAAAAGGTGCAACTAGGCAACGGCGATGTCCACAGTTTTTTCAATAAATACGGGGATAAACTGAAAGAAGATAATTGGATGTTGATCAAATTTAGAGTCAAGAACTCCTTCCCAAATTAAAAAAAATAAGCAAAAAAAGCCCCTTCAGGAATTCAAAATTCCTGAAGGGGCCAGAATGGTTTCGATCCCGATTATTTCAATATCTCTCTGGAAATCACCAGTTTTTGGATTTCAGAAGTTCCTTCGCCAATCGTACAAAGCTTCGAATCCCTGTAGTATTTTTCCACTGGATAGTCTTTGATAAACCCATATCCACCAAAAATCTGAACCGCTTCATTGGAAACCGAAACGGCCACCTCAGAAGCATAGAGTTTGGCTTGAGCACCTGCCAATGTTACCTTTTGTCCCCTGTTCTTAAGATCAGCAGCTTTGAAAGTAAGCAAACTGGCGGCTTCCACTTGGGTAGCCATATCGGCAAGTTTGAAGGCAATGCCCTGAAATTTGCTGATGGGTTGGTTGAATTGCTCTCTTTCTTTGGAATATTGGATGGAAGCTTCCAAAGCACCTTCTGCAATTCCCAGGGAAAGTGCAGCGATGGAAATTCTACCTCCGTCAAGGATCTTCATGGATTGGATAAAACCATTTCCAACATCTCCCAATACCTGGCTCTTGTGAAGCCTGCAATCTTCAAAAATCATTTCGGCGGTTTCGGAGGCACGCATGCCCATTTTGTCTTCCTTTCTTCCACCCTTGAAACCCGGAGTTCCTCTTTCTACGACGAATGCCGTCATTCCATGGGAGTCGCCCACATTTCCTGTACGGGCAATCACCACTGCCACATCTCCGGAAACACCGTGGGTGATAAAGTTTTTGGCACCGTTGAGCACGTAATAATCACCGTCCTCAACCGCAACAGTTCTCATATTTCCAGCATCTGATCCGGTGTTGGGTTCTGTAAGACCCCAAGCGCCCAACCACTCGCCCGAAGCAAGTTTGGGGATATATTTTTTCTTTTGTTCTTCATTGCCAAACATCATGATATGGCCTGTACACAGCGAATTGTGTGCAGCCATGGAGAGGCCGACGGAAGGATCAAGTTTGGTCAATTCAACGATAGCAGTTACATATTCGAAGTAGCCGAATCCCGATCCACCATATTCGGCAGGAACCAAAACCCCCATCAATCCAAGTTCACCAAGTTTTTTGAAAAGGTCGTTTGGAAAATGTTGATTGTCATCCCATTCCTTGCGGAAAGGGGTAATCTCTTTTGCTCCAAAATCACGGATCATCTGTGCGATCATCCCTTGATTTTCGTTGAGCTCGAAACTCATCATCATGTCTAAAGTAATTTTTTGGGTTATATTTCTAGGTACAAAGGTATTAACTTATCCGGTTCGGGAAGGTTTTGGGTCCAAAAACAAATCCACAAACTCAAACTTTTGTCCATCAAACAAGCCTTTGTCGCTCAATTTTAGGTCGGGGATGACCAAAAGTGCCATAAAACTCAAGGTCATGAAGGGGGATTGCAGTTTGGAACCCATCTCCTTTGCCATACGATCGATGGCAGTATAGGCTGCTGCGATCTGATAGCCATCCTCTGTGGACATGATCCCACCGACGGGAAGTGGGAGGATTTTTTCTTCTCCATTCCTTACCGCTGAAATCCCACCCTTGGCTTCAATCAGAAGGTTTACAGCTCTACAGATTGAGGAGTCATCTACCCCAACTGCGATGATATTATGGGAATCATGGCCAACGGATGAGGCAATGGCTCCTTCCTTCAAGCCGATATTCTTGATGAAAGCCACCGCAGGAGGGGCGTCTGCATATCTGTTCACCACCGTGATTTTCAAGATATCCGCCTCCGGATTCGAAACCGCTTTTCCCTCCAAAACCCTTACTTCACCTTCTATTTCTGGTGTGATCAATTGGCCATCCAAGGCTTCAATCACCCTCACCTTGTTCCCTTGTGGGTCCAATGAGAAATCCAGTTCGCTCTTTAAAGAAGTTTGAAAATTATTGATCACCTTATTTTCCACTCTGGGAATCAATGTTTTTCCATTTTCTGCTACCAATTTACCGTCGATGTAGGTCTTTTGAACCTTAAAATCCTTCAGGTCTTGGACCATTGTGAAATCAGCAGGGTCACCTAGTCGAAGCCTACCCACTTGGAGGCTGTAGTGTAGAATGGGATTGATACAGGCAGCTTGAAGCACGTCATAAAGGTTTTTTCCTTTGGCAATGGCTCTTGCTGCCAATTCATTGATATGTCCGATGGCCAGACTGTCCGGGTGTTTGTCATCGGAACAAAACATGATCATTTCGGGATAATCATCAATCAGGTCAATTAAAGCCTCAAAATTTTTGGCGGCACTGCCTTCCCGAATGGCGATCTTCATTCCCAATTTGATTTTGTCAAGCGCCTCCTCCTTGGTAAAACACTCGTGATCAGTGGTGATTCCTGCAGAGGCGTATTTTGCGGCCATTTCTCCTTTGAGTCCAGGGGCATGGCCATCGACGGGCTTTCCGTATTTTTTGGCCAGGTCCAATTTCTCCATCACCAGAGGGTCCTTATTGATCGTGCCGGGCCAGTTCATCATTTCTGCCAGATAAACGATTTCCTTCCTTTCCAGGAGCTTGTTGATGTCAGCGGCGGTGATTTCTCCACCTGCGGTTTCAAACGGGGTAGCAGGCACGCAGGAAGGCGCACCAAAATAAAACTTGAAAGGTACTTGACGTCCATTCTCGATCATGTATTCCACGCCCTCCAGTCCACAAACATTGGCGATTTCATGGGGATCAGACAAGGTTGCTACCGTACCGTGGACTACTGCCAGCCTTGCAAACTCAGAAGGGACCAACATGGAGGATTCGACATGGACGTGCGCATCGATAAATCCCGGTAGGATATAGGGCATGTCACCGATGCGTTTGATTTTGCGTATGGATACTATTTTCCCCAAATCCACTTTGATTTCAGCCGGATAAATACAGCGGTTGGGGATGTCAACAAGTTGACCAGAGATTAAAAAAGCTTTCATATTAAGATAGATTTAAAGATTTGATTTCCAAATTTCAACAATAATAAGCACTATCCTTACAGGAACAGGGAATACATCCTTTTGCCAAAGGAATTAGATTTAAAACTACTATATTTGCGCCTGAAATTAAAAAAAAGAGGAAAGTTACTTTTCGTAAATGAGAAAGATTGTAGTTGCAATTGATGGCTTCTCGGGTTGTGGAAAAAGTTCCACCGCAAAGACGGTGGCAAAGGAACTGGGGTATACGTATATTGATTCAGGTGCCATGTATCGCGCGGCAACACTTCATTTTTTGAATAGGATGACGGTTTTGACCAATCCTGTCGAGGTGGAAAAATCCTTGGATACGCTTTCCATTGCCTTTCATCCCAGCGAAGAGAATGGCCGTCAGGAAACCTTTTTGAATGGATTGAATGTAGAAGAAGAAATCCGATCGATGCGGGTTTCCGAAAATGTCAGCGAGGTAAGCAAAATCAAGGAAGTGAGGGTTGAGTTGGTAGCACAGCAGCAAAAACTCGGTAAGAAAAAAGGAGTCGTCATGGATGGCAGGGACATTGGCACCGTCGTTTTCCCGGATGCCGAATTGAAGGTTTTCATGACTGCGGACTTACTGATCCGCGCAGAAAGAAGGCAAAAAGAACTTCTTGAAAGAGGGGAATTGGTAGAATTGGATAAAATCGCCAATAACTTAAAAGAAAGAGATCGAATCGATTCTACACGAAAAGAAAGCCCATTGCTAAAAGCCAATGATGCAGTGGAGATTGATACCAGTTTTATGGATTTCGAGGATCAGGTGAATCAAATTGTTGAATTGGCTAAAAAAAAGATTGCCTAAATCAGATGGAAGTATGGAAGTAACCATTGATAAAAATTCAGGATATTGTTTTGGGGTGGAATTCGCCATAAAAATGGCTGAGGATGAAATGGAAATGTCTGACAAACTTTATTGTTTGGGTGACATTGTCCACAATGACATGGAAGTCAAAAGGCTCAATGAAAAAGGATTGGTGGTGATCGATAGGGAACAACTTCAGCAACTCAGAAATTGCAAGGTGTTGATCAGGGCCCATGGGGAACCGCCTGAAACCTACAGAACTGCATTGGAGAATGACATTGAATTGATTGATGCCTCCTGTCCTGTCGTTTTGAAACTTCAAAACAGGGTAAAATATGCCTTTGATAAAATGGAAAGGGAGCAGGGTCAAATTGTCATTTATGGCAAAAAAGGACATGCTGAGGTAATAGGCTTGACAGGCCAGACCTTGGAAAAGGCCATCGTGGTGATGGAGGAAAAGGATTTGGAAAAAATCGATTACACCAAACCAGTCACTCTTTTTAGTCAGACCACCAAGAGTACTAAAGGTTTCTATGAATTGAAGGAGAAAATAGAAGCCAAAATAAAGGAAGCAAATGGCGAATTCAAGGAAATGGATTTCAATGCAAATGATTCCATTTGCAGGCAAGTATCCAATAGAGAACCGCAACTTTTGAATTTTTCCAAAGAGAACGATGTCATCATTTTCGTTTCCGGAAAGAAAAGTTCAAATGGAAAGGCCCTTTATCAGGTTTGCAAAACCGAAAATGAAAGGAGTTATTTTGTGGAAAATGAAACAGAAATAGATGCCACTTGGTTTAAATTTGAGGATAAGGTCGGCATTTGCGGGGCAACATCCACTCCGATGTGGTTGATGGAACAAGTGCAGCGCTTCCTCAATTCACTGCATGAAGATTTGGTTTTGACAAAAGGATAAACAGTCTTCTGTCCAAAATATTGGGTCATAAAACAAGAGGGCAACAAATATTACCAGAATTATCTTCTAATAACTAATGTATTTTATTAGATTTGAGGCGTTTTCAAAGGACCATTCAGTTCAAAAATTAATATGTCAAAACTAGTTAAGCTCAAGAAGGGATTTGATATCAAGCTTGTAGGAAAAGCAGAAAAGAAGATCGTTGATTTCCTGCCTGTTCAAACTTTCGCGATTAAGCCCACCGACTTTATTGGGATGCAAAGACCCAAAGTCGTTGTCAATGAAGGAGATATTGTAAAGGCCGGCGCACCGCTTTTGTTCGACAAGGCGATGGACCAAGTGCTTTATGTATCGCCAGTATCCGGTGAAATCGTTGAGATCAAGAGAGGTGAAAAAAGAAAATTGTTGGAGATCAAGATTTTGGCCGATAAGGAAATCAGCTTTGAATCTTTCCAAAAATATTCAGAGCAGGAGCTCAAATCGCTTTCCAAACAAGATGCACTGGCACAATTGACAAAAGGTGGAGTTTGGCCTCAATTTATCCAAAGACCCTTTGGTATTGTTGCCAATCCAAGTGATTCTCCAAAAGCCATATTTGTTTCTGGATTCGATACCCATCCATTGGCTCCCGATCTTTCCTTTACCTTGAAAGGGATGGAAAGATTTTTTCAAGCTGGAATCGATGTTTTGAAAAAACTGACCACTGGAATTGTTCATTTAAATGTCAATGCCGACAGCGAAGGTTCTTCTGTTTTTTCCAAAATCCAAGGTGCCCAGATCAATAGTTTCTCGGGACCGCACCCAGCGGGGAATGTTGGCGTTCAAATCCATCATCTCAATCCTGTCAGCAAAGGTGAAATCGCTTGGACAATCAGTCCTTTTGGTGTTGTTCAAGTCGGTAAATTATTCTTGGAGGGGATCTATGATGCTTCTAAAATAATCGCAATTACGGGTTCTGAAGCCAAAATCACAGCATATACAAAAACGTATTTGGGAGCTTGTGTCGATAAATTTGTCGCTGGCAACCTCGTGAAAGAACATACCCGAGTTATTTCCGGAAATGTCTTGACGGGAGAAAAAATCAACAAGGATGGTTATTTGGGATATTACCATAACCAAATCACACTTATTCCTGAAGGGGACTATTATGAGTTTTTGGGTTGGATGAAACCAACTGCCAGCAAACTCAGCTACCATAGGGCCTTGGGCCTTTTGTCGTTCCTGACTCCAAACAAAGAATTTGTATTGGACAGTAATGTCAGAGGTGAGGAAAGAGCTTTTGTTCAAACAGGAGTTTTTGAAAGCGTTACCCCGATGGACATCCTTCCAGTTTATCTTCTCAAGGCAATTTTGGCTGAGGATTATGACGAAATGGAAGAATTGGGGATTTATGAGTTGGTTGAGGAGGATTTGGCCTTATGTGAATTCGTGGATGTTTCCAAACACCCGGTTCAGGAAATCCTAAGAAAAGGAATAGATTTAATTCAATATAGTTAATCATATGAAGTTTCTAAGAGAACTGTTAGACAAACAGAAACCCCTTTTTCATAAAGGAGGGAAATTGGAAAACCTTTACTATTTGTTTGAAGCTGGGGAGACTTTTATGTTTTCACCAAATCACACCAATGGTATCAAAGGCGCACAAGTAAAGGATGCGATAGATTTAAAGAGAATGATGATCACCGTAGTAGTGGCCATGATTCCTTGTCTTCTTTTTGGCATGTACAATACAGGTCACCAGCACTTTCTAGCCGTTGGGGAAACCGCCGGGTTGTGGGAAGACTTCGGTCCGAAAATGCTTTTGGGTCTTCAATTAGTGCTTCCAATCGTTATCGTGGCTTATGCTGCAGGTGGATTGGTAGAGGCAGCTTTTGCAGTGATCAGAAAACACCCCATCAATGAAGGCTTCCTGGTAACGGGAATGCTGATTCCTTTGGTGGTTCCCGCATCTTTGCCTTTATGGCAGGTAGCATTGGCCACCATTTTTGCGGTGGTGATTGCAAAGGAAGTTTTTGGAGGTACAGGAATGAATATCCTAAACGTCGCGATGACGGCAAGGGCTTTCCTTTATTTTGCTTATCCTGCCCAAATATCAGGAGATCAAGTTTGGACCTACCTAGGTGACAAAGCACCTGTAGACGGTTTTTCAGGAGCCACGGCCCTAGCCGTTGCCTACAATGCAGGAGTTGACGGAGAACAGGTCAGCACAGCTTTGGCTTCACACAACAGCGTTCTTGGAGACGGGTTGTTTAGTTTTGTCAATTTGTTTGTGGGTTGGATCCCAGGATCTATCGGCGAGACATCAACATTGATGGCTTTGATCGGTGCTGCGATTTTGATAGGTACAGGAGTGGCAAGTTGGAAAATCATAGTAAGTGGTTTTGCAGGCGCATATTTGATGGGCCTCATCATGAATGCATTTGCCGTAAACGAATACATGGCCATGGGTCCAGAGTACCATTTGGTAATGGGTGGCTTGGCTTTCGGTGTTGTCTTTATGGCAACTGATCCAGTTTCCGCCTCTCAGACCGAGACAGGAAAATGGATTTATGGATTGCTGATCGGTGTGCTTACCGTGATCATCAGGGTTACCAATCCAGCGTATCCAGAGGGAATCATGCTTGCCGTTCTGTTGATGAACGTCTTTGCCCCACTGATTGATTTTTATGTAGTGAAAGCAAACAAGAAAAGGAGGTTACAACGTGCAACAGTCTAACGCTTATATCATCACATTCTCAATAATACTCACAGTAGTATTGGGATTATTGCTATCGGGAACTTCTCAGGTCTTGGGACCTCTTCAGAAGAAAGCCGAAGATTTGGACAATAAGAAGCAAATCTTAGGTGCCGTTATGGATCCAAAGGAATTATCAGTCCTGAAACCAGAAGAAGTTCTCGCCTATTATGAAAACAGAATTTCCTCCATGGTTGTCGATATCCAAGGCAATGAAGTAGAGAAAGGTGCCGATGGAAATCCAATCGTCGCTGAAAAGGTCAACGTAAGCAAAAATTACAAATTGGCTCCTGAAAAAAGGCAATATCCGATCTTTATCTATCATGCTGAAGGAAATCCTGAAGACATAGAAAACTACATTTTGCCAGTATATGGTGCTGGGCTTTGGGACGAAATTTGGGGCTACGTTGCACTTCAGACCAATCTGAATACCATTGAAGGGGTAACATTCTCCCACAAAGGAGAAACCCCCGGATTGGGAGCAAGAATTACCGCCTCCAATGTTCAGGAAAGATACCAGGGGAAGGAAATTTTTGACGAAGAAGGAAATCTACAATCTGTGGTCATGCAAAAAGGTGAAGGAAAGGACTACTCCGGAGACAAGCATAAAGTGGATGGATTGTCTGGAGCCACGATCACCGCAAATGGCGTCAACAACATGTTGAAAAACTACATCGGACATTACAAGCCTTTTCTAGAAAAGCAAAAATCCGGTAGTGCTTCAGAAGTAGCGGTATTAAATTGAATTTGAACGTTTCAAGCCAAAAATAATGAGTACAGAAACAGCACAAGTGACAACAGTGAAAAAGCCTGCTGAGGAGCTTTTGTCCAAAAGAAGAAAAAAATTAATCACCGATCCTTTGATCGACAGCAATCCAATTACCATCCAGGTATTGGGTATTTGTTCGGCTTTGGCAGTGACCACGCAGATGCAGCCAACCTTGGTGATGGCCATTTCGGTTATTTTTGTAATCGTCATGTCCAATTTAACGATATCCCTTTTGAGAAATACCATTCCTGGAAGGGTAAGGATTATTGTTCAATTGGCTGTAGTTGCAACCCTTGTGACGCTTGTAAACGAAGTGTTGAAAGCTTTTGCTTATGACATGTACAAGGAATTGTCCGTATTCGTAGGTTTGATTATCACCAACTGTATCGTAATGGGTCGTCTTGAAGCGTTTGCTTTGGGGAACAAACCATACGATTCTGTCTTGGATGGATTCGGTAGTGCATTGGGTTATTCTTGGATCATCCTTGCAGTAGCATTCTTTAGGGAGCTATTGGGATCAGGGTCGGTATTCGGTGTCGCGATATATGAGCCGATTTCTAATCTTTTCGGAGCAGATTTCAGCTTGGCCACCAATGGCCTGATGGTTTCACCTGTAGGTGCCTTCATCATCTTGGGATTGATCATTTGGGTACAACGTACCAAAACTGGATATGTAGAACATTAATAAAGCACTGAGACATGGAATTAATTAGCTTGGGAATAAGATCGATATTTATCGATAACATGGTTTTCGCTTACTTTCTTGGGATGTGTTCCTTTTTGGCCGTATCCAAAAAAGTAAGTACAGCAATAGGATTGGGCGCTGCGGTTGTCTTTGTATTGACCGTCACCGTACCTGTCAATTGGTTGTTGAATGAATTTGTATTGAAAGAAGGTGCTTTGTCATTTTTGGGAGAGACTTTTGCCACAATTGACCTTACCTTTTTAAGGTTTATCATGTTTATTGCGATCATTGCAGCGATGGTACAGTTGGTGGAGATGGTAGTGGAAAAATTTGCTCCTGCTCTTTACGGAGCATTGGGTATTTTCCTTCCTTTGATCGCCGTTAACTGTGCGATTTTGGGTGGATCACTTTTCATGGCACAAAGAGACTACACCTTGGCTGAGTCCGTAGTGTATGGATTTGGATCTGGAACAGGCTTCTTGTTGGCCATGGTAGCATTGGCAGCGATCAGGGAAAAACTGAAATATTCAAACGTGCCCAATGGACTAAAGGGACTTGGTATCACCATGCTCTTGACAGGCTTGATGGGGATTGCATTCATGTCTTTTATGGGAATTGATTTGTAAGATTACCTCTTAAATGGTTTTAAAAAAGCCCTTGGGATTGATTTCCCAAGGGCTTTTTCTATTTAGGTGAAAGATTGTCTAATAATGAAGCGAATAAATTTTGATGACTACATATATAATTGTGTATTTTTAACTTAATATAGCTTTTTATGAAAGAATGTATGTCAGTATCAATTTTCATTATTTTTTTAAATCTATAACTTAACCTTCCACTGCAATGAAACATTTAAATCTGATCTTGTTTGGTTTCTTGGTTCTGCTCAGCTGTAATCAGTCAAATCAAGGTCCGTATTCTGACCTTGATTTGAAAACCATTCAGGTCAATAATGAAAATGATATTTTGCCTGAGGGGACCCTCAGTCTTGAATCAACTGTGCCGCTTGAATTTTGTGAGGATTGCATCGTAGGTATGGTTGATAAGATTTTAGTGGATGATAGTGGCTACTATGTGCTAGATAAAACAATAACCAAATCGATCACCAAGTTTGGCAAGGAGGGTCAATTTATTTTCAGAATAGAATCACAAGGAGATGGTTTGGGGAAATATATTTTGCCATTTGATTTTGAATTGGAAATAGAAAAAGATGCGATTGCCATTCTGGATGTAAATCAGCGTAAGGTTTTGTTCTTTCATTCGAGTAATGGTGAATTTATAAATGAGGGCCGTTATGGAGAGTTTCAGGCCATGCGATTTTCTCATGTTGGGGGAGATCAATATGCATTTCATTTGGATGGAAGGGAATTTGGAGAAGGAAAACATGATTTGGGAATCATTGCAGACATTCATAAAAAGGAAATTTTAAACGCGGGTGTATTTGATTTTGGGAATACGGATTATATGGCCGTAGACCAAGAATTTACAAGAGGGGATTTGGGGGTGCTATTTGCCAAATCCATGAATGACACCGTATATCAGGTTACCGAAAAAGGCTATCAACCCAAGTTTGTTTTTGATTTTGGGAATAGGAAAATGACCGATGATATCAGAAATGCAGACGTGATGGAGGCGAGGCAAAAAATAATGACTACTTGGCCATTTTTTCATTGGGGAAGAGTATTTGAGAATCGGGAATGGGTATTTTTTCTTTGGTCTGGCGACAATGGCGAGCGTCGGCTCTCTGCCTTTAACCAAAAGGAAAACAAAAATTATGGCATTGAATCGGAGGAGTTGAGTGCGAAAAATCTGTTCCATGTTGAAGAAAACAGGGTTTATGCTTTTTTAAACCCGGAGGAATATTCAGAGAAGAGTTTGGTAGATAATCCAGATAAGGATCGGAATCCGACAATATTGATTTTTTCCTTGAATTAACACTTTTCTGTTTTAAAGTAACGTGGGGGATCTTTGAATTTTCAATGATCTCCCAGGTTTTGTTCCTGGCCTTTGTTTAGCCTTTTCCTTGTTTTCCATCCCGTGACTTATAATCAGGTGAAGGCAAAGCAAAAATACCTGTGATTTTTTTGGTTGATTCTCCTATGAATTTTCCATTCAATTTTTAATTTGGTTTATTTTTCTAGAGTATCCGCGGCAGTCAATTTAATTTTTTTCATTTATTTCGAACATCCTTTTGTAATTTAAGGGCTCTAATCATCCAGTCTTCCCTGTTATGTCATTTACTTCCAAAAGATTTATTACCTACTTCTTTCGCGGATTGCTCTTTGTGGTCCCCTTGGCATTGACGATTTATGTCATTGTATTGATTATTAATTTTTTGGATGGGATTTTACCCATTCCCGTGCCGGGCTTGGGGATTTTGATCATGCTCATGTTCATTACCTTTGTTGGCTATCTGGCAGGGCTTTTTATCACCAAGCCATTGTTTGATGTTTTCGAACGGTGGGTTTTTAAAATTCCGCTGATCAATATCCTTTACACGAGTATCAAAGACCTGATGTCGGCTTTTGTGGGCGATAAGAAAAAATTCAACATCCCCGTGATCGTAAAACTTTCCGAGGGGATGTCCCGGTTGGGATTCATTACCCAAGACAATCTCCTTGTGCTGGAAGAAGAGGAGTTGGTCGCCATTTATTTTCCCCACAGTTACAACTTCAGTGGCAATCTCTATCTGGTTCCCTATAAAAATGTGAGGGTCCTGAACAATGTAAAAAGTGCGGACATCATGAAGTTCATTGTTTCAGGCGGGGTTTCGCATATTAATAAATTGAGCTAAACGGGTATAAAAATCCCGAATTTTATGAATTCAATTATTTTGTCCCGAACTTGAAAAGTCAAACAACTCAATTTTGTACCCCAAAAAAACCTATAAACACCATGAACAAATTACTCTTGATTCTCACCCTTTGCTTTTTAACCTTCCACGCCACCGCACAAGGGGATTGGATTTCTCTTTTTGACGGGAAAAGTCTCGATGGCTGGAAAATTTCCGAAAATCCAGCTTCTTTTTTGATTGAAGAGGGTGTGCTCAAGGTGGATGGCAAGCGTGCCCACCTCTTCTACGATGGTCCGATTGGCAACCATGATTTCAAGAACTTTGAATTCAAGGCTGAGGTGAAGACAGAACCCGGTGCAAATTCCGGCATATTCATTCATACTCAATTCCAGGAAGAGGGTTGGCCGTCCGTAGGCTATGAAATTCAGGTAAACCAAACGCATAGCGACTGGAGGAAAACAGGAAGTCTATATTCCGTGAATGATGTAAAGGAAGTGTTCGTCAAAGACAACGAATGGTACACCCAGCACATCATCGTCAAGGGCGACAAAATCACGGTGAAGATCAATGACAAAGTTGTGATGGAATATGACGAATCTGAAGACAAGGAAAGAGATCCTACCAAAATCGGAACCCAAAAACTGAGCAGCGGAACCATCGCGCTTCAGGCACATGATCCTAAAAGCATTATTTATTACAAAAATATTCAGGTAAAATTATTGCCTTAAGGAATTTATGTTTTAATAATCTTTTGGTTTTTTGGATCAGGTCAGGATCATCTTAAAAACACCAATTAAAAATCCCTTAAAAGACACTCAATTGAAGGTGCCTTTTAAGGGATTTTTCAAGAAATTTCATTTTTTTACCTGAGTTTACCTCATGAAAGATCAGCGATTGATCCTTGAGGCAAAATTTAGAGTGACCGGAAAATCAATTCTTTGTTTTAGTGATTGCCCTATAAATTTCCAAATTCCAAAAAGCACTATTAAAATGAGGCCAAGATTGATGGCTTGCCAAAGCAGAATATTGAGTCCGGTTATGTTGAAGTCGTTGACCAAAATCATAGCTATCGATTTAAATTAAAGTTTCAATAGGGTTGAATTGAAGAGTAAGATACTTATCCCGACTAAGATGCGCTTCAAATTTTTATTTTCTCTAATTTTTTTCAGAACCCATTTAAACCCACCATTTGTGGCTTTTAGGAAAGTTTGACCACGGATTCACCCTTTTGCATAAAAGCCCCGATCAAGAAGGACTGGGAACCTTCATCTACCATCCATTTCTCGAACACCTCTTTTTTGCTGGGATCAACTGCCAGCATCAATCCACCACTGGTTTGTGGATCGCAAAGGATGACAAGCTCCATTCCGTTCACACCTTCTGTTTTGGCGCTGAAGGCATTCCAGTTTCTGTAGGTATTGTCTGGGAAAATAAACTGGTCAATATAGGCCTGAACGCCATCAATCAAAGGGATATCTTTTAATACAATATTTGCAGAAAGCCCAGAACCTTCACACATTTCGATCAAATGACCGACCAAACCAAAGCCTGTAACATCTGTCATCGCATGGACAAAGGATACAGGGCCAATTTTCTCGCCGATGCTGTTCAACTCACAGGTATATTGAATCAGTTTTTGGTAATCGTCTACGTTGATCTTCTCCCTTTTCAAAGCCGTGGCCAATACGCCGATGCCGATGGGTTTGGTGATATAGATAAGGTCTCCTGCTTTTGCCCCGTTATTGGTCTTCAGGTTCACGGGATCGATGGAGCCAGTGACGGATAAGCCGAAAATCGGGTCTTTTGCTGCAATGCTATGCCCTCCAGCGATGATGACACCCGCTTGGCCACAAATGGCTTTGGCGCCCTCCAAGACCTTAGCGGCTAGCTCTGGCGCAAGCTTCTCCACAGGCCAGCTCAGGATTGCATTTGCGAAAAGAGGCTTACCTCCCATGGCATAAATGTCTGACAGGGCATTGGCCGCTGCAATCCTTCCAAAATCATAAGGATCATCTACGATTGGCGTGAAAAAATCAACCGTATTGATGACCGCTTGGTTTTCCGAGATCAGGTAAACTGCGGCATCGTCTTTTTTGTCATTGCCGACCAAAAGATTTTGATCGGGCTTCTGTATGGTTTGACTGCTTCCCAGAATTTGGTCCAAAACGGCCGGAGCGATTTTACAGCCACAACCCGATCCTTCACTCCACTGTGTCAGTTTGATTTCCACTTTTTGCATTGATATCATTTTTTATTTTGAGTAGATTTTGGCAAGCCTCGGATAATGGGATTTGGGATAGATCCAGAGAAAATTCGTGTTGACGAATGGGTTTGTTCAGGTCAAAACCATAAGTTTTGTCGTAATAGACCAACATGTTTTCAATCCAGGATCGGTGTCTCCCCATTTCCAGATCTTCTAGGGCTTCTGTGGTTCTAAGTCCTCCCAGCTTATTGCTCAGCCTGAGGATGGCATTTTTTAATTCTTCCTTGGGCAGGGAAGCATATTCTTCTTCGATATGTGTGATCCGCTCCGCTTCGGTTTTGGAAATTTTGATGATCGGAGCGGTCAGGATTTGTTGGAATATCCCATCTGGAAGTGTCACCTTCCCGATATTCCTACTTTCGTTTTCAATCCAAATCGGATGTATTTGATCCAATTGAATCAACCTTTCGGCAAGGAGATTTTCAAATTGTTCTACACTGGGTTGCTTCTCTTGGCCAATTCCCCCGAAGGAGGAACCTCTATGGTGGGCTAAACCTTCCAGATCGACCACTTGTTCACCTTTGTCCTCCAGTGCTTTGAGCAAAACGGTTTTACCTGTCCCGGTTTTTCCACCTAGGACAATGAAATTATAGGGTTTTCGGACTCTTTCATAGGTAAAGGTTCGGTAGGTTTTGTAACCTCCTTTTAATCTGAACACCTCAAAGCCGACCATTCCCAGTAGCCAAGACAATATTTGACTCCTCATCCCGCCCCGCCAACAATAGAGGAGAATTTTTTTGTCAGGATAATTCAGCAGGACTTCCTTTTGGATTTGATGAAATCTTGGTCCAACCAGTTCAAAGCCCTTGAGGACTGCAGATTCATTCCCCTCTTGCTTATAAAGTGTACCCACAATTTCTCTCTCCCCATCATTTAAAATCGGTAAGTTTAGGGCTCCTGGGATATGACTTTGAATAAATTCACTCTCGCTACGGGCATCTAGGATGGGAAGTGTTTCCCGTAATTTCAAGAATTCAGAGAGGGTTATTAATTTTTCCGACATATTTTGAAAGCTACTAAAAATAAAATGAATAATTGAGGATGAGAATAATGCTTGGTTGTATACGTAATCTAGAACTTGAAGCAAAGATTTTTGTTTGGAAGGAAATCACTCGGAATACCAGGTTTGTTTTTGGGTTTTGTCCAATTGTATTTTTTTGTGATTGGGCTATTTTCCCGAGTGGCTTCTTGACAACTTCAACAGTTTTTAAGCTCCATTTTAAAAGTGAGATTTAGGGATTTGAGTCAAGACGGTGTTGTTAAAAACGGTGCAGTGTATACCCCAATAGGGCAAATGAATCACCTCTCATTTGAAGACCAAATTAGTGGAGGGAATTTAACATTCTATTTTTATAGATTTAAAAAGGAAAGTGACAATCCTTGAAATTTGGGAAGAAAAAAAGGGTAATAATAACAAAACCCCGAAAACTGGTTTCGGGGTTTTGTTTAAGGGACTAATTATAATTGAGCGTCCAATTTTTTAGCTAAAACTGCTTTTGGAACTGCACCAACTTGTTTGTCAACGATTTCGCCACCTTTGAAGAACAAGAGGGTGGGAATGCTTCTGATGCCGAATTGCTGTGCAACGCCAGGGTTGGCATCTACATCCACTTTTCCGATGATGGCTTTGCCCTCATAATCTCCGGCCAATTCTTCCACCAAGGGTCCGATCATTTTACACGGGCCACACCATTCTGCCCAAAAATCGACCAAAATTGGTTGGTCAGAATTCATGATTTCCTCAAAATTTGCGTCAGTAATTTCTATTGCTTTTGCCATTGTATTGTATTTATTGATATTTCTTAATTTTCAAATATACTTCTAAAGTAGAAAAGGGGTTGATAAGTTCCTAATGTGAGGAATTTTATCCTGAAAGGCAGGATTATTTCCCAATTTCATAATTGACACAAGCTTCGAAAATTCAGTCAAATTTGTTGATTTTTCTGGGCAACGCATCAATTCCCCATCTTAAATGATTTGATAAACCACCTCCGGGAGTTGGTCCAAGTCCTTGATCATCTCATTGGAAGGGTCTATGGAATACCGGCTGGACATCAAGTCCAAAGTGATGTTTTCTTTCCTGTCAATTACATTGATGTACAGTTTGGCCTCCCCTTTATACTTTTTGGTGATGGCTTCGAGTTTTTCCATCAGGTCTAAAGTAAGATCATCCAAGTCGATATTCACCCGAAGTCCCTTGATCATTTTCGCACGGACTTCGCCGAGGAGCATGATTGAATTGATTTTGAATTCAAACTCATTTTCCTTCCACCGGTTTGGATGTACAGACCCAATGATATACAGGTGCCAGCCTGTCATGAAATACTCCTTGAACTTGACATAGTCTTCCCCAAAAATGAAAAACGTATGGCCACCATGGTAATCTTCCATGGTCAAGGTGCCAAAAGGTTTTCCGGTTTTGGTTGTTCTATGGGCAAAACTCGTCACCATCCCAGCTATTCTCAAATCACCCTTGGAGCGAAGTGCTTCAATGTTGGCCATATCCGGGAGAGGCGTGTTCGTAAAGGAATCAATTTCAATTTTGAACTGATCCAAGGGATGCCCAGAGATATACAATCCCACGACTTCCTTTTCGATGTTCAATTGCTGCAACTGGCTGAAGGGTTCCATGGGGGGGATTGTTGGAAGCGGAACTTCCATTCCCGATCCTCCGCCAAATAGACTCACCTGAGAACTTTCAGATTCTTGCTGGACTTTGACGGCGTATCTCACAGCCTTCTCCAGCAAGGTTCCTTCTCCTTCCGGTGCCTCGAGATATTGTCTTCTATGGTGTGCGTGGAAGCAGTCAAATCCACCTCCCATGGCCAAGGCCTCAAGGGTTTTTTTATTGACAGCTTTGGAATTCACTCTTTTTGTAAAATCGAAGATGTTGAGGTAATTTCCCGTTTTTTCCCGGTCAGCGATGATCGCATGCACCGCGGCACTGCCAGCGCCTTTGATGGCTGCCAACCCGAACCTGATTTTCCCTTCTTTGTTGACGGTAAATCCGCTTTTGGATTCATTGACATCTGGACCCAATACTGCCAATCCCATCCGTTTGCATTCCTCCATAAAGAAGGTCACCTGACTGATGTCGTTCATGTTGTTACTCAATACGGAAGCCATGTATTCGGCTGGGTATCGCGCCTTTAGGTAGGCCGTTTGATACGCTATCCAAGCGTAACAGGTGGAGTGGGATTTATTGAAGGCATACGAAGCGAAGGCTTCCCAGTCTTTCCAGATTTTTTCCAATCTTTTGGCATCATGCCCTTTTGCGGAGGCTTGCTGCACAAATTTGGGTTTCATTTTGTCCAAAACATCTTTCTGTTTCTTACCCATCGCCTTTCGCAGCACATCGGCCTCACCTTTGGTAAATCCAGCAAGTTTCTGAGACAAAAGCATTACTTGTTCTTGATAGACTGTGATCCCGTAAGTTTCCTCCAGGTATTCTTTCATGTCCTCCAAATCATAAACAATGGGCTCGGTCCCATGCTTACGCCCAATAAAACTCGGGATATATTCCAATGGACCCGGACGGTAAAGCGCATTCATGGCAATCAAATCCGCAAAAACGGTGGGTTTCAGTTCCCGCATGTATTTTTGCATCCCCGCAGATTCATACTGGAATATGCCAACGGTTTCCCCTTTCTGAAAAAGTTCGTAGGTTTTCTCATCGTCAATCGGAAAATTATCCGGATCGAGTTCAATGCCGTGCCGTTCTTTTACGATTTTGACGGCATCCTTGATCAAGGTCAGGGTTTTCAATCCCAAAAAGTCCATTTTTAGCAAGCCGGCATTTTCCACCACCGAGTTGTCAAACTGGGTGCAGACCATGTCTGAATCCTTGGCCAAGGCCACCGGAACAAAATCCGTGATGTCACTTGGGGTAATGATCACCCCACAGGCATGGATCCCTGTATTCCGAACAGATCCTTCAAGAACGGCCGCTTGGTTGACCGTTCTGGAAAGGCTGTCATTGGCTTTGGAAATCCGGATCAGCTCCTCTGCACGTCCTATGTTTTCTGAATTGTTTTTGAGCTTGTCCGCCAACTTCGCCCTATCCAATCCGACTGCAAAGAGTGCTTTGAGCTTGATGTCCGGTACCAATTTGGAAAGTCTGTCCGCATCAGCTAATGGTAAATTAAGTACCCTTGCGGTATCCCTGATCGCAGATTTGGCTGCCATGGTTCCATAGGTAATGATCTGGGCAACTTGATTGGATCCGTATTTATTGATCACATAATCGATGACGCTTTGCCTGCCTTCGTCATCGAAGTCAATGTCAATATCTGGAAGGGAAACCCTGTCTGGATTTAGAAATCTCTCGAAGAGGAGGTCATACTTGATGGGATCTACATTGGTGATTTTGACACAATAAGCGACCGCCGATCCAGCGGCTGATCCTCTTCCCGGTCCCACGGACACGCCCATGTCCCGGGCCGCACGGGTAAAATCCTGTACGATCAAAAAGTAACCCGGATAGCCAGTCCGCTCAATCGTTGCCAATTCAAACTCCAGCCTCTCCACGATTTCCGGGGTGAGTTCCGGATAGCGCAATTTCGCCCCCTCATATGTCAGGAATTTTAGATAGGCATTTTCGCCTCGTTTTCCTCCATCTTCCTCATCTTTGGCATCTTTGAATTCTTCCGGAATATCAAATTTCGGAAGCAAAACCTCTCGCGCAAGTTTATAAGCTTCAATTTTCCCCTCAATCTCATTGGTACATTCAATCGCCTCCGGAAGATCTGCGAAGAGCTTCTTCATTTCCTCGGGTGTCTTGATGTAAAATTCCTCATTTGGGAATCCATATCGGAATTCACGGCCCCGTTTGCCGATATATTTCTTTGGTTTTTCCACCAATTCCCCATCTTTCACGCACAGGAGAATGTCATGGGCATTGGCATCTTTTTTCTGGTTGTAATAGGTGTTGTTGGCTGCAAAATATTTGACGCCGTATTTTTTGGCAAAGCCCAATAAAACCTCATTGACTTTTTCCTCTTCAGGAATGCCATGTCGGTTGAGTTCAACATAAAAATCCTCCCCAAATTGTTCTTTCCACCAGACAAATGCCTCCTCCGCTTGGGTTTCGCCCACATTGAGGATCAAAAAGGGGATTTCACCCCAGATCCCACCGGTTGTGGCGATCAGGTCAGTTTTGTACTCGAGAAGTACCTCTTTGTCAATTCTGGGGAGATAATAGAATCCTTGGATATTGGCATAGGAGGATAGCTTGGCCAGGTTGTGGTATCCAGCCTTGTTTTTTGCCAAGAGGACAGTTTGGTATCCATCGTCTTTTTGGGATTTGTTTCTCCTGTCTCTACAGACATTGAATTCACAGCCGACAATAGGTTTGATGTCATTGGCCAAAGCTTCCCGAACAAAGTGGAATGCGCCCATCATGTTGCCATGGTCAGTCATGGCAATGGCAGGCATGTTCAGTGACTTGGCCAATTGGATCATGGCCGGGATTTCCGAAGTGGCTTGAAGAATGGAATATTGGGTATGCACATGGAGATGCGTAAAAGGCACATCCTTCAGGTCAGAAATGTCCGCCTTACCCACTCCTTTCAACACATCTTTTGCGGCGGTTTTCTGTGGGTCTTTGGCTTGGGCAAAGTTGGCTGCCTCCAGTGTTGGTGCCTCATAAATGACTTCCCTGGCATCCAATCCCTTTTCGGGAAGCAGGATCTTTTGAGTGATCAGTCCGAAAAAACACCTTGCGGTTGCGTCGACGTCATAGGCTGCATCGTGGGCATCGACGAATCCTTTCCCGAATAATTTTTGGTGCAATTCCGTCAAAGTGGGCCACTTGAATTTGCCGCCTCTTCCCCCAGGTAAGGCGCAAAAATCCGTGGAAATGTCTTTGGTGTCCAGTTCCTGCTTTTCGAGCAGCTGCATTGGGATTTCTTTTCTCAAGAATTCCGATCCCACCACATTGATGTCAAAACCGACATTGTGACCGACCAAATATTTGGCCTTGACGACATCCAAGTGAAAAATCTCCAATACCTTGGAAAGTGAGTGCCCTTCCCTCAATGCCCTTGCAGTGGAGATTCCATGCACTTTTTCCGCATTGTAGGGGATTGTAAAGCCTTCCGGTTTGACCACGAAGTTATTGTTGGAAAGGAGCTTCCCTCTTTCATCGTGCAGCTGCCACGCAAGCTGAACTAGCCGCGGCCAATTGTCCAGATCTGTGATGGGGGCGTTGTAATCCCTTGGTAAGCCGGTGGTTTCGGTATCAAAAATAATGTACATAAAGACTTCTTGAATTTGGGGATTGTAAATTAAGATTTATCTCCCTGATGTGCCAATACTGTGGCGGAAATTGTCGGGATTTATTTTTAAAATTTCCCGGAAACCAAAAGGTCTACCTGACTTAAAACCGAGAATATTATAGTGTTTATTTTTGGCTTCCTATTTCCTTGGACGCGGGTGAAATTGGACCATCAAACAGGTGAGGAATCAGGTCCAAGTTTCAAATGAATTGTCCTAATCTTGCATGATTTGGGAAGATATTGATGCGCTGTAATACTTGGATCGGTGCGGGGCTCGTTTTTGGGATAAAAAAATTGAGGAAAAATCCGGAAGCGATTCTGAGAAGCACTTCCGGATCCAATTTACCTTTTGCCTTCCCAAGGCACAAATACCACTTTTTTTGTTTCGAAAAATTCTTCCTTAAAATAATCCTCCAGATGGTAATTGATATAGGACACCTGTAATTCTTCCATTTCCTCATCGACTTCCCCACCTTTCAGGAACAACATTCCATTTGGGAATTCATTGAAATCCTCTTTTTTGAACTTTCCTTTCATCCATGGATAAAAATTGGCGAATCGGGTCACTGCCCTGCTGATGATGAAATCGTATTTCCGCACCAATTCTTCGGCCCGGACTTGTTCGGCTTCGACATTGGACAATTTTAATTGTTTGACCACATCTTTGACAACCGTGATTTTTTTACCAATTGAATCCACCAAATGGAAATGGGTGTCAGGAAATAAGATGGCCAACGGGATCCCCGGAAAACCACCTCCTGTGCCGACGTCCAATATTTTGGTTCCAGGCTGAAAAGGCATGACTTTGGCGATTCCCAAGGCATGTAAAACATGGCGTTCGTAAAAAAAATCCATGTCCTTTCGGCTGATCAAATTGATTTTTTCATTCCAATCTTGGTAGATGGGACCCAATTTGGCAAACTGCTCTTTTTGCTTTTCTGTCAAATCAGGGAAATACTTGAGGATGATGTCCATTTTTTAAGATTGGGTAAATTCAGGTACAAAAATAGCTTGATTGAAAGAAATATCAGCCATTTTCCGAAAAATGTTAAAACAAAAGGAAAGAGGTTTCGGCTCTTTCCTTTTGCTATAGGTTTTATGAAGATCACGTTTGGATGTGATTATTTGATTTCTTCAGACTTGGCAGCAATTGCGCTGTTATTTTCATCCTTGCGTGTCTTTACTTTGGCAAGAAGGTGGTTGCCCACATGCGTTCCTTTGGTTGCACCATTGACAATCGCTGGCATGTAATGGATTCCTCCGTAAAGCCTGCTGATGGCGGCTTCTTCTGCGGCGAGCCTAAAAGAGTTAAATTCCCTAATCGGAAGTCCATAAGCTACTTCAGTGGAATCCACAAAATGAAAAGAATCCCCAAATAGATGTGTCAAAGTCTCCGCTGCGGCATTGGATACCACACTATGGCCGCTGGTATATTCAGGAAAAGGAGGGGTTTGCAATACAGGTAGCCAATCTTCGTCTATGAATCGGTTGATGTATGTTTCCGGGCGGATCACTACGCTCCGGTACTTTTCATCCCAGCAGGCAATGAATCCATCAAAAAGGGCGATGCTGGTCATTGCTAAGGCTTCCGCAGTTCCTTTCCAGTCCAGATTGGCTGTTTTGGAAGAAATCCCAGCAATACCCATCCAATGTCCACCCGGTGTGATTTTCTTTTCGGCAAACATGACATGGCCTTTTACATTCATCTTGTAGGGATTGCAATCCCAGAAAAAAGCAATGTCTTTTTGTTCCTTTGTAAGGTTACTGACAATGTTGAAAACATCTTTTGCCTCAGAAAAGAACTGACTGCTTGAATCTGAACTGAAAACTGTTGGAGGTGCGGAGATGAACTGATTGGCAGAATCCAGTGTGAGTGTTCTTATTTTGCTCCAATGAGGCTCTATTCCTTCCATGTAGGCCGGTGGCGTGGGCTGCCATGACCCCGGATCATTTCTGATCGTGTATTTTTCAAAGGATCTGCTTTGGTGATAATTGTCTTTTTTGGTGTACTCCAAGACGTGTTGGCCTACCGATTCACCCAAAGCCAAAGAGTTTTCAAAAACTTTACTGGGAATGCCTTTGGATTTGATTTCCTTCAGTGCTGTATTATAATGCGCATTCATCATCTCCTCCGAAAATATCAAAGCAGTGGCGACTTTGTAATAGGCTGCCAGAGAAGCTAAAGGATAATGGATTTCTACGGAGGTATCGAAGTTTGTTTTTTCAAAACCATTCAATTGGCCCATCATGGATTGGTAGGAAGAATCCGCCAATACAGCGACCTCATAGGCGGCAATGGAAGAATAGGCATAAATCCTGCTGGCTACAGGAGGTGAAAAAATATCATGGATCATGACATCCGTCAATTTGGTCTGTGCCGAAATTTGGTATGCGCCATCTTTCATGGCCTCTTTATAATCCCCATTTTCCTGGCAAGCCATTAGAGATCCTAAGAGCAACAAGATCAGGGTAGTTTTAATAAAAACTTGCATCATGGTTTCATTCTAATTTTTTTTAAACTCAAAGATAATAAATACTTGGTTTTCAGTCAAAACCCATTTCAAAATCTTGGCTTTCAATCCTTAAAACTAGCGATATTTCCCTTATTTCAAATGACTGCTGCTGCTGAAAATAAATGATTTTCGGCAGGTTTGTCAAGGAATCGGCTTGAGGAAAATCGGGCTTTTGTTATTTCGGACAGCGATGATGTGCAATTCCCCATTGATTGTGATTTTCTCAGCATTTCGGAATTCACCCCAATATTCCTGTGCATTCAACCCGATTGGGGTAGGGTTTATTTTTTCACCTTCAAGGACAAATAGGACCAAAGGTTGGGCTGCAGATGTGCCAAGATCATTTCTGAAACCATAGAAATTGCCTAAACCAAGCAGATAGCGTTTTTCATCCTTGCCTTTAAATATAACGAAATCCTGCATGGGGCTGAATTGTCCTTCTATGGGAAAGGGCTCAAATTGGAAATCACCGGCACCTTTGTTCCAGTAGATCCCTGATCTGAATTCATTTGCGACTTTGATCGCAGCGGCTTCCATTTGTTTAGGATCTAATAGCTCCTTCGGAGATTTTGTCTCTGCATATTCCGCATAGGAAGCGTGCTGTCTTTTTATTGCCGGGATTTGTTTGATCAAATCATCTCTGCTGGCAAAGGGCACCAGATATCCTCCCATATAATGGAAAAGCAAGGGGTCCTCCTGTCCATTGCCATCAAAATCGAAGTGATAAAGTTTGGTGGGATTTTCTGCATTGGCTTTCAGTTTTGAGTTGAGGCCAAGATTGCCAACAATGATTTCCTGCTTTCCGTCTCCGTCCAAATCCGCCACATTCAATCCATAATGCCAACCGGATTGATCCTCTAGAGAGTTTTGCTGGATTTCATAGGTTCCATTTTGGTTTCTTTGGTACACCTGGATTTTCATCCATTCTCCCACCAAAATCAAATCCTTATGACCTTTATTGTCTAAATCTGCCCAAACTGCCTTCTGGACCATTCCCGGAAGGAAATTTTTTCCGAAATACTGTTCAGTGGCATCTCTAAACCTTCCTTTGCCATCATTGAGCAGGAAGGTGCTTTTTGGATTGGCACCATAGTTACCTGTCACTACCGAAGCGCCTACAAAGAGGTCCAAAAACCCATCCCCATTTACGTCATGGACGGCAATGGTAGAGGTGTTTTCTCCGATGGGCGGCAGGGAGTTGGGAGAGAAAATCATATTTCCCTTTCCATCGTTTATAAAAACCCGATCAAAATTAATGAATTTGCCAGTTTCATGTTCGTTTCCCCCGCTGCCCACATAGAGATCCAAATGACCATCTTGATTGAAATCCTCAAATACAGCCACCACATCTTCTGCCATTTTTAGCTGCTCGAAAAACGGGTTTTGTGTTTTGGAAAATTGTCCATTGGGCTGTTGCAGAAAGATTGCACCGGGTTGGTTGGTGGCACCACCAAGGTAAATGTCCTCTAAACCATCTCCGTTGACATCGCCCACGGCGAGTGCGGGCCCTTCGGTGGAGAATTTTCGGGGGATCAAATATTCCCTTCGCATGTCATCAAAAGCGGTGTTTTCCAGATGAACCCAGTCAATTCCGGTGTCCGCAATTTCAAAAAAGGCTTTTGTTTTTCCAGATGGGATTTTGGTGCTTTTGCCAGCGCCTTGTTGGAGAATATGCTTTTGGCTTACAGTCAAACCAATAAAAGATTCTTGCACATTTCCGGGCCAGACGACCAGGATCGAATCCAAGACAGGGCTGTCACCCAAGCCGAAAGTGAGGGTGGTGGAAACTCCCGATTGGAAGCCGCGGCTGGTGGTCAGGGTTTGGTGGAGGATTTCCTCTCCGCGAAAAACCATCACTTGCGCCCCTATCCCAAAAGTATTGAAGCTGTTCGCTTTGAGATCAAATTGAATGAAATGCTTGGCCTGCATTGCAGAACTATTGTTTCGGTAGACAAAAGCTTCTTGGTCACTGTTGTTGACAATAAGGTCCAAATCCCCATCATTGTCCAAATCCGCATAAGAGGAGCCATTGGAATAGGAGGCTTGATCCAATCCCCAATTTTTGGAGGTATTGGTAAAAACCAAATCCCCTTGATTGTGGTAAGCGTGGTTGGGAACCATCACGGTTGGCATCATTTCAATCTGTTTTTGAAGGATTTCCGCTGCAGTCAGTCCAGAACCTAGGTCCTGGCTGTATTGGATGAAATCGAGATCGTTAGGCCTCTTGACGATTCCGTTGGTGATGTGGATGTCTTTTTTTCCGTCATTGTCCATGTCAAAAATCAGGGGTGACCAGCTCCAGTCCGAGGCGTAGGTATTTGTCAACAGACCGATTTCAGAGAATCGCCCATTGCCGAGATTGAGCTGGAGATGGTTGCGGACATATTGGTCCTTGTAGCCCAAACGCTTTTTGATATCATATACTTCTTGCTTGTCTTCCCCTACGGATTTCATCCAAATTTTTGGGTCTTCGGGCAGCATGTCTGTGGTGAAAATGTCAGGCCTTCCATCATTGTTGATGTCGTTGATGTCATTTCCCATGCTGTAGCGGCTGGTGTTGCTGATGAATTCCTGAAGGGATTCCCTGAAAGTTCCGTCTTGTTGGTTGATGTACAAGTAATCGTCTTCGGTAAAGTCATTGGAAACATACAGGTCAATCCAGCCATCACCATTTATATCCGCAGCAGCAACTCCCAATCCAAAGCCGAGGCTGCTGGAAAGAATCCCCGCTTCTTCGGTGACTTCAATCATTCTGTTTTCACCTTCCGACAAAAGGTTTTTGAAGAGTTTGTCACCACCCTTTTCATCCTGATTGTCAAACTTGGTATCGGAATGGGAAAAGACTTCTGGTTTTTTGATGGAATGGTTCAAAAGGTAGAGATCCAAATCTCCATCGTGGTCATAATCCAAAAACAAAGCATGTGTGGAAAACCCCACGAAATCCACGCCGTATGCAGCGGCCATTTCCGTAAAACCCAAATCCCCATTGTTGATGTAGAGTTTGTTTTTGCCGGAAAGTCCTTTGTAATCTCCCACTTGGCAAACGTAGATGTCTAGCCATCCGTCTCCATTGACATCCGCCATGGTTACGCCAGTGGACCATCCGCCATCGCCGGTTACGCCTGCTCGTAGGGTGATGTCTTCAAATTGGAAATTGCCTTTGTTGAGATAGAGTTTGTTTTCACCTTGATTGGAAGTGAAATAAATATCCACCAATCCGTCATTGTTGATGTCACCGGTGGCAACTCCTCCTCCATTGTAAAAATAGAGGTACTCCAAAATATTCATTTCCGCTGTGGAGACCAAATCATTCCGAAAGGAAATCCCTGTTTGATCAGAGGAAAGTAGCGTGAACAGTTTTTCTTCTTCCGGTTTGCCGCAGGCGACTATGACGAGAAAAAGGAGAGAGGCAAATATTCTGAACATTAAAATTTTTCTTTTAAATTATTAAAGTGGTGGTATTCAATGCCGGGAATCTACTCCATAGTCCCCAAGATTTGGTTTCCAATTTCTCTCTTTCGGCATTCACTTTCTTCAATACTTCCAAAATTCCAACGCATCATTGTTTTTCACCACCATCATCAGCCTTTGCCCGGAAATTTCAAAAGAGTGGAGGCCACGGATATCTCCATGGAGTTGGAGACCATGAAGGGCATTGGGTTGGAAATCGAAAGTACCATCGCCTTTCCCCAGAAGAACGTCTCCGTAACTGGCGTCGTATTTTCCAACCTCTGGTTTTGCAGCGGAAAGATTGCCGCCCAAAATAAGATCTTCTATTCCATCACCATTGATATCTGTCACCAATATGCCGTAGATCCATGACCTTTGGGCCATTCTGGGCAGTGGCTTGATCTCAAATTTTCCAGCACCAAGGTTCATCATGATGGCAGAGGAGAAGAAATTGGCCTCTTGGACGATTGCCTTCTCGAGCTCATCCTCGGAGAATATTTCCTCAAGAGCCTGGTTGTTGTAAGCACTGTATTTTAAAAACCTTTTTTTAATCGAAGGGATTTGCCTTTCAAGTTCATGCTTGAGCGTGAAAAGGACATGCTTGTCACCGTATTTTTGTGTAAAAAGATGTTCTACACTTCCATTTTGGTCAATATCATTGATGAATAATCGGATGGGATTTTCCAGACTCGCCTTGAACCGGGTATTCAGCCCGTGATTGCCAAGCACCAAATCAGGTTTTCCATCCTTGTTGAAGTCACCGATGGCAATGCTTTGGTACCAGCCTTTGTGATTTTCCCATTCGGGCATCTCTATTTTTTCCAAGGATTTCCCGGTATTCCTGAAAAGAGTAGGGGCCATCCATTCCCCGACCAAAATAAGGTCTTCCTTGCCGTCGCCATCATAGTCAATGAGGGCGGCATCGGTGACCATGCCAATTTCATGTAGGCCTGGTGCCAAAGAAGCTGTTTCGTTTATAAAGTTTCCCTTTCCGTCATTGATCAGGAGGTAACTGCTGGCGGGAACACCATAGACAAAGGGAATCAACCTTCCCCCGACGAAAATATCCAGGTGGCCATCTCCATTCATGTCAAACACCTTGACCACGGAAGAGCTGATTTTTAATC
The DNA here is from genome assembly GCF_030656585.1 of Rhodonellum sp. Classification (NCBI taxonomy): domain Bacteria; kingdom Pseudomonadati; phylum Bacteroidota; class Cytophagia; order Cytophagales; family Cytophagaceae; genus Rhodonellum; species Rhodonellum sp. Next base: position 91,872 of record NZ_JAUSPP010000026.1, on the reverse strand, counting down.
CCGCTATCCCGCTGTCTTGTGCCTTGGTGAATTTTCCTTTCCCATCATTCAGATAAAGCCTATCGGCAAGGTCAATCGCCCCAAAACCGGATTCATTTCCACCGGAGGTGACAAAAAGGTCAAGATGACCATTACCATTGGCATCAAAGAAAACTGCATCGGTGTCCTCAGAAAACCGATCGGTTTCAAAAACTTCCTGAATGGATTTTTGAAAGGTTCCATTCTTTCTTTGCACAAAGAGCTGTCCAGCAAAGCCTTTGGCAGCTCCGAGATAAATGTCTTCCAAACCATCTCCATTGATGTCCCCAAAGGCTGCTTTTGGCCCTTCTGTGGAAAGCATATGGTAGGTCAAACGGTCCCGATCAAAATCCACGAACTGGTTTTCCTGATGGGTGAAGTCCAGAATTGATTTTGCATCGGTTTTTGTGAAAATCGGTTCGGGTAAAGCAGGAAAGAATTGATAACCCAGGGGCGGATCGACTGCTTCTTCCCACTTTAATGTCAGGAGCTGGTCTGCCAATATTTCTTTGAGTATGGTAACTTTCCCATCCGGCCACCTTACCTGAACCTCGTCAAGTTGATCCACCGTGCCCAGACCAAAGGTAAGTTTGGGATCTACTGAGGATTGGAAACCCCTATTTGGCATTTGTTCTTGATAGAATATTTGGTCACCTACCTTCAGCCGGATTTGGGTTCCCACGGCAGCGGTATTTCGGTTTTTCCCGATAAGTTGGATTTGAAGGCTGTGGTTTTCCGGGAAGAATTGCTTGCTCTTGTTTTTGTAAATCAAGACCTCATTGTTCACATTGTTGATCACCAAATCCAAAGTGCCGTCATTGTTCAAATCGCCATAAGCCGAACCATTGGAATGGATGGGATCTCCCAAACCCCATTCATGAACCACATTGGTGAAATTCAAATCACCACGGTTCTTAAAGACGTAATTGGAAATGGGATTGATGGGGATGGGGTCTACTAAAGCTTTGTAATTCACTCCTGATTGTGTGATGATTTTCTTTTTGGTTTCATCATTACCGATAAAATTGAGATAATCCAAGTCGGTGATGTCCTGATAAATCCCATTGGCCACAAAAAGATCCTTGAGTCCATCATTGTCCATATCAAAGATCAAGGCTCCCCAGCTCCAGTCAGTTGCTTCAAGGCCTGCCATTCTTCCCATATCGCTGAATGTCCCATCTCCATTGTTTACATGAAGCATGTTGCGGGTATATTGGTAATGGTACCCGTGTTCCACGTTGAATTGGAATTTGTCCCAGCTTTCAAAAGTGGTGATCTGTTTTAGTCTTTCCTGCGACTCTGGAAGCATTTCGGTTACAAAAATATCCAGCAATCCGTTATTGTTGATGTCTGCAATATCCGCTCCCATGGAGGCTGCACTGGTGGACCGCATGTGGGATTCAAGTTTTTCGGAGAATGTCCCGTCCTGATTGTTGATGTAGAGGTAATCTCTTTCGAAGAAGTCATTGGAAATAAAAATATCCATCCATCCATCTTGGTTGACATCGCCGATAGTAATGCCAAGTCCAAATCCAATTAGGCTGCCATAGATACCCGCTTCCTCACTGACATCCGTAAACTTTTCTCCGTCATTCCGGAAAAGCTTGTCACCTCCGACGGGATCCCTTTTTGGGCGTTCATTCTGCATCTTGTTGAAACTACCGATAGATTGGTAGCTGTTGTTCAAGAGATAGACATCCAAGTCGCCATCATTGTCAAAATCAAAAAAAACAGCGTGGGTGGAATATCCTTGGTCAGCCAGGCCATAAGCTTCGGCCATCTCCGAAAAAGTCCCGTCACCGTTGTTGATGAAGAGTTCATTCTGTTTGTTGTCCCCGCTGATATCTCCCGAATTGCAGACATAAATATCAAGCAAACCATCACCATTGATGTCGGCCATGGCAACGCCGGTACTCCATGCACGGGTCCCTGCGACTCCGGCTTCCTCGGTGACATCACGGAATTTGAATTCGCCTTCGTTGAGGTAGAGTTTGTTTGTGCCAAGATTGGAGGTGAGGTAAATATCCAAAAGCCCGTCGTTATTGACATCGCCCAGGGCCACGCCACCCCCATTGTAGAAATTTCGATAGGTGAAAATATTGAACTCCTCGTCGAAGGGAAGATCATTCCGGAAGTCAACACCTGAGATAGCAGCGTCTATTTTTTCAAATACAGTGTCTTTTTTTTGTGTATCAACCTGCTTACAGCCAGAAATGAGGCTTATTGCAAACAAATAAGAAAGAAAGCTTGAATTGATTTTCATCTTCATCTTATTTTATTTCTGAAATTCCTTTAACTCTGAGGTCAAGCATTTCGACCCTGACCAGTGTCCTTTCTTTTATAAATGCGCGGATCAGACGGTTTCCATCTATCTTAACCCAAACACTGACTTTTCCACTTTTGTCCTTGACTTCAAAAAAACCTTTTCCATACCAACCTTCTAAAAAGGAAACCACATCTTCAAGCAACTTTTCATTTGTAGTTTCTGGAGAGGTGGGGGTCCAACCAAGATAGCGGAATTCAATCGGCATAAAATAGAGCATATCATTTTCAAATTGGGGATAGAAATACATCTCCGTCTCTTTTCCGGATGGCATTTCAGGGGAATATCGGACTTGTAGTTCATGGGCACCGTTGACCAATACTCCCTTCTTGTTCCACTCCCAGCAAGTCGTGTAAAAGTCTTTCTTATTCATGCCAAATTTCAGGTCGAGGAATAATTCTTCGACCACTTTCCCCGAAGAAAGTTCCCTTTCCTTGATTGAATCATATTCTGACTTGGTCTGGCAAGAATAGACCAAACTGAATGCAAAAAGGGCAATAAATATTCTGATCATTTTTTGTTCAATTCAAAATTTGAAATTCATTCTGTTAAACCCCATCCTTTTGAGGTTTTCAATTCGGGCCGATTGTCGGGCGCTTTACCATTTCCAAAACCAATGGCAAATCATTATTTCTACTGACGAGGATACGATTTCCATTGATGGTTTTTATGCTTTTGATATCTCGGATCTCTCCATGGACGAAGAACCCGGATTGATTTGCAGGGATAATGATAAGGTTTTTTTCATTTGTCCCCGTTAGGTGCCAACCGAAACTTCCCATATTGATGCCCAACTCAGGCTTGATCCGGCTTTGATTCCCCCCAATCAAGAGGTGTGTTTTGCCTGATTCGTCTCTAAAGGAATGGATTGCGGACACGGGGCTGCTTTGGATGGGTGAGGGTAGTTTTGACTTTACAAATGTACCATTTCCTTGATTGATAAATAGGCTTGTTTCCAAGGTATGGACGTCCAAAACCATGGTTTTGGACAAAACATCTACTGGGAATAAATCCTCCATCCGTCTATTCTTATAAGCATCATAGGTCAATAATTGCTTCCTCAAATAAGGCAATTGCTTGATTAGACTGGGTTTCAAAACCAAAGGATAGGAGAAGTCACCTTCATATTGGGTAAGAATCTGTTCGATACTGCCGTTTTGGTCAAAATCATTGAGGTGCAACTGAAGGGGTTTTTCCGGGCTGGCGAGCAGTCGGGTGTTCAATCCCATGTTTCCGGCAAGGATATCCGGTAATCCATCTTGGTTGATGTCCAAGATCTGAATCGTATTCCAAAATCCATTGGTTTGGTCAAAGCCAAATGCCTGGGAGACATCGCGATATTTTCCTTCGGTTTTTTTGAAGACCTTGATGGACATCCATTCACCTACGACAATGATTTCTTCCTGTCCATCTCCATCAATATCCACAATACTGGCATCTCTGCTCATCCCAATACCCTTGAATTCAGGGGCCAGCTCCGCGGATATGTTTTTGAATGCACCATTGCCTAGGTTCTCCAGGATCAGAACATCCGTGGGGATTCCATAGGCAAAAGGAATGGATCTTGTGCCTATCAAAAGATCCGGTTTTCCGTTTCCATTGTGGTCAAACACCTTCACAAACGCCGTGGGTTCAAAGCGCAAGGGAAGATTTTCTTTGGTTTTGGTAAATCGCCCCTTGCCATCATTGAGATATAGTCGGTCCTGATAATTCGGGTTGTTGTTACCGAATTCAAGACTGCCACTTGCCACGTAAAGATCCAAATGCCCATTTCCGTTGGCATCAAAAAACACAGCGTCAACATCCTCCGCCAATTGATCTTCGGTAAATTCTTGGGCCGAATAGAAGGAGCCATCTGCTTTTTGAATCCAAATCGATGAGGCTTGCCCTTTTGCTCCTGGAAGGAAGAGGTCGTCCAGTGAATCCCCGTTCAGGTCGCCTACGGCAATTTTGGGTCCCTCGTTTGAAATCATGTGAAACCGCAGCCTGTCCCGGTCAAAGTCTATGAAATCACTTTCCTCGTGTTTCCAGGGGATTTGCTTGGCGGATGGTTTGATTAGCGTGTTTTTGAAGGATAAATTGGGGTTTTGTTCAATTGATGCGGATTCAGGCCCCAAAACCAGAAGTGTATCCATAACCACTTGGGTTTTTAGCGTGGTTTTTCCGTTTGGCCATAGGATTTTAAGGGAATCGATTTTTGTAATTTTTCCCAAGCCAAAATGTAGGCGGTGATCCACTGAAGACATGTAGCCCTTGACAGGATTGTTTTCTGCATAGAACAATTGACCACCGGCAAAGACAGATACTTGGGTACCAAAATGCCCCTGAAGATCCAGCTGGAGAAAATGGTTGGCATTGATTTCCCTGCTGTTGTTTTTGAAAATGGAGGCTTCTCCGTTGAGATTGTTGATGACCAAGTCCAGGTCTCCATCATTGTCCAAATCCGCATAGGCCGCACCTGTGGAAAAGGTGAGTTGCTCCATTCCGGAGTGGGCAGCAATATTGTTGAATTTGAAATCCCCCAGGTTTTTGAACAAAAAATTCTGTTGGGGAATGGAAGGGAATTCATCGATCATTTTCGTAAGCAAAACGCTGTCCTTTTTGAATTGGTCGATCAGGCTTTGTTTATTCATGTAATAATCCACAAAATCGAAATCTGTCAAGTCTTTGACGATACCATTGGCCACAAAAATATCCTTCAATCCATCGTTGTCCACATCAAAAATCAAGGCTCCCCAGCTCCAATCCGTCGCATGTACACCGGATTGACGGGCCACATCGATAAAATGAACCTGATCGGAATTTGGTTTTAGGCCCAGGTTGCGTTGGAGGGTATTCCTGGTAAATTGATGGAAGTATCCCGATTTCACGTTGTTTTGGTATTTGTCCCACTCCTCAAATGGTGTTTTGGTCTTGAATCTTTTCATGGTAGCCGGGAGCATCTCGGTCACAAAAATATCTGGCCAACCATTGTTGTCCAAGTCCGCAATGTCTGCACCCATGGAACCCATGCTGATTTCGGTGAGCATTTCCTCCAACGCTTCTGTAAAAGTGCCGTCACCATTGTTGAGGTAGAGATAGTCTTTTTCAAAAAAATCATTCGAAACATAGAGGTCCGGCCAACCATCCTTGTTCAGGTCGGTTACTGTGACGCCCAATCCATATCCAATGGTGCTGCCATAAATGCCTGCCTCGGCACTTACGTCCGTGAATTTTCCTTGGTCATTTCGATAAAGTTTGTTTCCTCCAAATGGATCGCGAAGATCCCTTTGTCCTGTTCTCAAATCATTGATTCCAACCGAGCGGGCCGAATTGTTGAGTAGGTACATGTCCAGGTCACCGTCTTTGTCATAGTCAAAGAATACAGCATGCTGGGAAAGCCCTTCGTCGGCAAGTCCGTATTCCTTTGCTTTTTCGGTAAAAGTCAAGTCTCCGTTATTGATAAAAAGTGAATTGTGTCGTTGGTCACCTCCTAAAGGACCGGATTTACAAATGTAAATGTCCAATAACCCGTCACCATTGATATCGGCCATGCTTACACCCGTGGACCAAATCCCGGGTATAGCCAAACCGGCTTTTTCTGTAATGTCTTCAAATTGAAAATCACCCTTGTTCAGATAGAGTTTGTTTTCGGCTTGGTTACCTGCAAAAAAAATATCCACCAATCCATCGTTGTTGATGTCTCCAATGGCCACTCCGGCTCCATTGTAAAAGTTACGGAAAAGGTAGGGGTTGAAATTCTCGGTGTATTTCAGGTCATTTCTGAATTCAATCCCAGTCCAATCTTTGTCCATCAATTCAAAAAGCACCGTTTCCTTTTCCGCTTTTTTTGAGCAGGAAAATAGCAAGATTGTAGCGGAAAAAAGAAGTGTGACGATGCGTGTCGGGGCTGACATGAATAGAGAATTAATTTTGGGTTGACGTCAATTTCTATTTCTAAGATATCCATTAAATAAGAAAGAAGTGCACCTTCGTGCACTTCTTTCATGAATCTCAATCAGTAATCCAGTATTAATATCCTGGGTTTTGTGTCAATTTCGTATTGGACTGTATCTTGTTCAAAGGTACCGGGAATACGTTTCTATTGGCAGTGGAAGTTGGTTTTTCCCACCATGGGGCTCCAAATCTTCCGAATCTGATAAGGTCCGATCTTCTCCATCCCTCAGCATACATTTCACGTCCTCTTTCTGCAAGTAATTGATCCAAAGTGATAGAAGTGAAAAGGTCTGCTCCCGCTCTGTCTCTTATTTGATTCACAAAAGGAAGTGCACCAGAAGGATCACTCCGTCTCAATCTTACTTCGGCTTTCATTAAAATCACATCACCATATCTAAATACAGGGAAATCATTGTTCAAATCTGGTTGAGCGCCGGTAGCGATTTCAAATTTATTGGTTCTTACACCTGCTTGTCTGAATGCATTTGGTTCCAACTGATTGATGCGTGGAGTGAAATTAACTTGTACTCCATCTGGATCACCATCAAAACCTGCGGCATCTTCCAAAATAGTTACACCATCACTTGCATACTGTAAACCCGCTCTGAAATTATTTTTCCTGAGATCGGCTTCATCATAGCTGTTGTAGAATTCTTCCAATGCAACATAGCCATTCCAAGGCTGATCGACGAGATCAAAAGTCTTTTGGGACTCGTAATGCAATGACATTTGATGGATATTAAAACCACCTGCGTTGTTGGCATCATAGGGAAGGGTAAACATGTTTTCAACAGATCCAGCGTTAACTGAAGCGAAATTTGAAAAGTAGTTTGACGCTATACTGTAAGGCCCCGTCATGATGACATCAATCATGGTTTCAGCTTCTGCCCATTTGGGTTGACCAATGTAGACTTCAGCATTCAGGTACAATTTTGCAAGGATCATGTGAGCTGTCCAGAAATTGAAATTGGTTTTGGTGTTTTCCTTTGTCAAAAGTGGTCCATTTTCCAATACCTCAGATTGAATAAAATCAAACAACTCTTGTCTTGAAGAACTTGGAGGGTTTGCATCCGTGGTCGTTTCTATGATCAACGGAACTCCACCACCGAAGTTATCCAATAAAATCAAGTAAGAGAAGGCTCTTAAAACTCTCATTTCTCTGCCCAGGTCTTCCAAATCCGGATATTGCTGGAGCAATGCGTTGGCTTCTGCAATCACCCTAAAAGGGGTGTCCCAAACACCGTTGATCTCTCCATCACCTACCTGCCAAGTATGTCTGTGGGCTCTCACCCAAGTACCACCATCAGCCCAGTCACCACCCTTTACAGGAATGGCTGCTTCATCAGAAGTGATTTCTTGATAACTATAGAACCCACCATGTCCTCCCCAGCTACCATTTCCCATAAGCCTGGTATAAGCAGATTGCTTTAAAACCTCAGCAAGTTCTGGTGGGGCTTCATTGGTCAATCTTTCTTGTGTGACCCCAGTCAATACTTCCTGCTCCAACTCGCATGACATCATGGTCATTGTCGCGAGTGCGCCTACACATATTGTTTTAATTGATCGTAACATATTTATTTTGAGTTTATGTTATTTAAAGGTTATGGTTAATCCAAGAGTCCAGATTCTTGGGATGAAATAAGTATCTCTTCTTTCGATACCTGGCGCCAATTGGTCTAAACCATTGTCCGTTGGATCTCCCCATCTTACTTCAGGATCTACTCCTGTGAAGTTGGAAAGTGTAAATAGATTCTGAACACCTGCGTACAATCTCAAATTTGAAATCGCATCTGAGGTAGTAGGAATATTGTAACCCAATTGAAGATTGTCCATCCTGATAAAATCACCTCTTTCAATATAGAAATCAGAGATTTGGCTAGGCGCGTTGGATATTCTTGGGCTAGTAGGTGTGTTTTTTGTGATAACAGAATTCCAAGTGGCATTTCCATCACCTTCGTAGAACAATCTGTAAGAGTTCAGCATTTGGTGTCCCCATGAGCCTCTCAACAAGAAATTCAAATCCCAGTTTTTGAAATTGAATTGGTTGGTCAAACCAAAATCACCAGTTGGCAAGGCATTGCCAAGAACTTCGAAATCGTCTGGGTTTTCTGTAGACAATACAGTAGTTCCGTTTTCGGAAATGTTAAGTAGTCTTGGTCCATAAATGTCGCCGACTCTTTCACCCTCAAGATTTCTGATCACTTGAGCATTGTTTACACCAGGAGATCCAGGTACACCTCTTCTGATTTCAGGCAATGTCAATCCACCTGCACCAATATTCTCAATTCTTGCTCTTTTGTAAATTGTGAATACAGCAGTAGGAGTCCAAGTCACACCACCACCGATGTTGATGTTGTTTGCAGTCATTAAAAACTCAAAACCTGAACTGTTTAATCCTGCGATATTTGCCCAAATGGAACCTGCCGTGTAAGGGAAGAATTGTCCAGGCTGATCTGCTCTTGGATTGAATGGGTTTGGCTGGCCAATATTTACGCCTACGTCAAACAACAAATCCTTGATGTTTCTTCTGTAATAGTCCATACTACCCGTGATTTTTCCATCAAATAGCGCATAATCTACACCGACTGTAAATTCCCTTGTGGTTTCCCATTTCAAGAATTGGTTTGCGTTGTTCAACTGTACTGGGGCTACCCATGCAGAGTTAAGGTTAAGTGGATCCAATTGGATTCTGTTGCCGTTTCCATAAACGCCAATTGCCAAAGTTGGAGATGGAGGCAATTGACCTACTATTCCAAATGATCCTCTAAGCTTAAATTGGCTAAAAGGACCCATGTCAAAAATCTGGGTAAGGTCAGCACCTGCAGAGAAAGCAGGGAAATAACCTGTTTGATTTTGAGCACCAAAGCCTGAATAAGTTTCTGCTCTAAGTGTTGCAGAAAAGAAATACATGTTTCTAAAGTTGAAATTGGCTCTACCAAACACGGAGTTCAAAGTAGATTTGCTTGCATTGCTATAAAGATTGGTGTTTTCACCAAATCGAATACCAGCAGCTCCCAAGTTATTCCAGCTTTGGTCATACAAGAATTGTCTTGCCTGTGCGCCGAAAGCTCTGTCCTCAAACAATTGCGTTTCGACACCACCCAATACTGTCATGCTTAATCCACTTCCAATTTCCGTTTCGTATCTCAAGTTTGCAGAGGCGATGGTATTGGTCCTGTCATAGGTGTTTTGCTGTGCAACGCCATTGTTGGCAGCGCCACCACCTGGAGCTCTATCGCTTCTTGAGTTGTATTGTCCGTTTAAGGTATTCAATACATCTTGAGAAAACTGAGCAGAAATGACCAAATTATCGATGATATCATACTCCACTCTGTAGGAATAAAGTCCATTTCTGACCTTGGTCTGATTTGTTCTTGTGTTGATCAATCCAACAGGATTGTTGTTGTCAAATCCAGAAGGTTGGAAAAACTGTCTGTTTTCACCCGTTCCTTCATAAATCGGCATGGTTGGATTGAGGATAGTTGCGTAAAGCAAAGCCTCTCCAGGGATATCAGTCGCCTCGGTATTGGTGAAAGACAAATTGAAGTTCATTCTCAACCTGTTATTCAATGCACCGTGCGATAAGTTTAATCTCGTGTTCAATGTCTCTCTACCTGAATTTTTTACTACACCTTGATTGTTTCTGTAGTTAACTGATGCAAAGTAGTTTGTGTTTTGATGACCTCCAGAAATGGATGCGTTGGTAGTACCGTTCATCGCAGTTCTAAGGATTTCGTCTCTCCAATTTGTGTTTTGGCCAAAATCAGCCGTAGGAGCTCTATTTGCTCTGAATTCATCAGGACTCAAAACAGGAATAAGACCAGTGGCTTGCTCAGCAGAACCAAAAGTATTGATGGTTACATTTGCAAAACCTTTTCTGGAGCTGCCCTTCTTGGTCGTGATCAAAATCACACCAGAAGCACCTCTTGTACCATAGATCGCAGCAGCTGATGCATCTTTCAAAACGTCAATTGATTCGATGTCATTGGGATCAACAGCATCGATTGAAGCGCCGATCACACCATCCAATACGACTAGAGGAGATGAGTTGGCTCCGAAGGAAGAGATACCTCTCAATCGAACGGTTGGTTGTGCATTTGGCGAACCACCCGGAGTGGAGATATTCAAACCAGCCACTTTACCTTGTAATAAGCTTTGTGGATTGGTGAAGTTACCCCTGTTGAATTGTTCTACGCCTACGCTGGCAACAGAACTGGTAATCTCTTTTTTATCTTGGGTACCATAACCGATGACCACAGCTTCCTGTAGGCTTCGGATGTCTTCAGCCAATTCTATATTGATCACACTTTGATTGCCAACCACAACTTCCTGGGAGGTAAACCCAATAAAGGAAAACACCAAAACATCTTCTCCTTGTTGAAGACTGATTCTGAATTTGCCATCCAAGTCAGTGGTGGTGCCTTTCGTCGTTCCTTTGACGAGAATGGTCACACCTGGTAAAGGATCTTTCAAGGTAGCATCCAGGATGGTTCCTGTTACCTCCCTGCTTTGTGCATTTGCCGATAGAATCGTTGCTACAACGAGCAATGTCATCAGCATAAATGCTTTCATTTTTAGTAAATAATTTCTCATAGGGTTTGTTGTTTTGTAAAAAACGATTTGGTTTTAAGAGTTAAAGCCTAATCAAAAATGATTGTTTAATTTTAATTTTACAATTTTTAACATTTGCCACACTTGCCATTTGACTAAAGTCCTGTTAATGGATCAAAGGTATTTTTCGTTAATACTTAACAAATGTGAGGGTATGTTATATAAACAGCAACCGAAAACGTTTGAAATTTGCGAAATGTTAAATTTTTCCGATTTTATTAAAAATGTCAAAATATTCTGGCTTTTTTTTAAAACTGATGATTAAAGCCCAAAATGTTAAATTTCAATCACCTAACTCATTTTTGGTGTTTTTTGTGAAATTCTGTTTTTTCACAGAAAACCTTCAGAATTATTGGCGATGAAAATTTTACAAGGCAAAATTTCACGATCAAATCACATTTTTTAGGTGAGGAATAGAGCAATGTAAAATGAGTCACTGTTTAGGTACTCCCAATGTGTTTGACTAAAAATGAGTTTTGTTCCCAGAGAACATATTCTTTAAATATTGTCAAACCTCATTTTAGACTTGGGCGTTTTAAATAAACGACACTATTTTTACGAAGTCCTTCTCATCACCTTTATGCAGAAATATCACAAAACCTTATTTGTCATCTTGATTTTTGGATTCCTTCAATTTCTTTTTTTTGAGGGGAATGCCCAGGGAATCAGAGGGAAAGTCACTTCTGACTCAGGCGAATCTATGGCTTTTGCCTCAGTTTACATTCGGAATCTTGCTGATGGTGTTCCCACAAACCAAAATGGTGAATATGAATTTGGTCTCAAGGCAGGATTTTATGATGTTTTGGTTCAGCATATGGGATATACATCGGTACTCAAGACAGTGGAGGTAGGTACAAATTGGGTCGAGCTGAATTTTGTGTTGGCACAACAGGTTTATGCGCTTCAGGAGGTGATTGTGAAAAGCGGACAGGAAGATCCAGCCTTGACCATCATGAGAAAGGCAATTTCGAAAGCCAAATTCCATAGGTTACAAGTGCAGGAGTACAGCATGATGGTTTACCTGAAAGGAACGGGACAGTTGACGAATGCTCCATTCTTTGTGAAAAAGGAATTGAAAAAGGAAGGGGTCAAACTTAATGAAGCCTACACCACCGAATCGGTATCCAAAATAAAGTTTTCCCAACCCAACAAGGTTGAGGAGGAGGTAATCAGTATTCGGACCAATGGGGACAACAACCAAACCTCTCCCGCACCCTTTTTGGCGACAAGCTTTTACAATGATAAAATCAACGATGCCATCTCTCCTTTATCCCCATCGGCATTTGCCTATTATAAATTCAAATATGAAGGATCTTTCTTTGAGGATGGCGTGATGGTGAGCAAGATCAGAGTCAGTCCACGATCAAAAGGAGAGCGGGTTTTTGACGGTCATATTTACATTATCGAGGACATATGGGCGATCCATAGCCTTGATTTCACCACTTCTTTATTGGGTTTTGATATTGGGGTAAAGCAACTTTATGCACCGGTGGCGGAAAATGTTTGGATGCCGACAACGCATACCTATACCTTCGGAGGTAAGTTTTTTGGGTTTGCGGGGGAGTATAAATACTTGGCTTCCACTAGGGATTATAAAATCACCCTAAATCCTGATTTATTGGTTGAAACCAAAATCATCGATGAAAAAGTGGATGAGGTGCCCAAGGATGCAAATGCTTTCAACAAAAGTATTTCAGCGCTTGAACAAATGGGCCAAGCCGATAAAATGACCAGAAAGGATTTTAGGAAACTGGTCAACGAATATGAAAAAGAGGCCTTAAAGGAAAGGGAAGAAATAGAGGTGGTCTCAGAGAGAAGCTATAAAATTGATTCCCTGGCGAAAAAAAGAGACCTGAGCTATTGGAACAGTATCCGTCCGATCAAACTGACCGAAGCGGAAATAAAGGGCTATCAGCGCGATGATAGTCTAGCGGTAGTGGAGGCAGCCAAAGTGAGCGATCAAGACAGCACCGTGCAAAAAGCCAAACGGAATTTAAAATTCTTGGAAATATTGACCGGAGGGACCTATTATTTCGGGAAAGGGAAATCCGCAGGATTCCATCCCAATATCGCGAAAATGTCCTTCAATACCGTGGAGGGGTATAAAATTGGGCTTTCTGGCTATTATCGAATAGAAAAAAGCACCAAGATGGCGGACAGTGTCACTAACCATGTGCGCTCCTGGAATTTCAGGCCAGAAGTCCGCTATGGTTTTGCAAGCAAACAAACCTATGGTACATTGGACGTCAGGAGATCGATCACCAAAGCCCAATCGAGTCAGACGATTGGGCTTACGGGAGGATCCTACATTTATCAATTCAATGGAGACAATCCCATCAGCGAGCAGGTCAATGCGATCTATTCTGTTTGGTTCAGGCAAAATTACATGAAACTTTATGAGCAGGATTTCCTCAAACTTTATTATGCCCAAAGGGTAAGTGATGCCTTCACCTACAGGTCGAATTTTACCTTGGCCAATAGGAGAGAACTGGAAAACAACTCGAATTTCAGCTTTTATAAAAAACCAGAAAGAGACTACACCGCTAACGTGCCGGAAAACGTGGAGGCTGGTCCGACTGCATTTCAGGATCATAAAGCAATGGTTTGGCAAACCTCGGTGGAATGGAGGCCTGGGTTGAAATATAGCATTCGAAATGGAAGGAAAAGTCCAATCTTCAGCTCTGCACCCCTAATCAATCTTTCTTACAAAAAGGGGATCAATGGCATTTTTGATGCCGGCGCTTCGGCTGCGAAATTCGATCTGGTAGAAGCCGGGATTGAGCACGTTTTCAATTTTGGAGTGAGCGGCAAATTGGATTTCAATATCAATGCTGGAACTTTTATCAACAATGATCAGGTGTATTTTGCGGATTACAAGCATTTTGGCGGAAACAGAACCATTTTCGCGAATATGGGCGTGGCATCCAATTACCGGTTTCTGGATTATTACCAATACAGCACCCAATCCCAATACATCAGCAGCATTGTCCATTACCAGTTTAGGAAGTTCTTATTGACCCAATTGCCCATGTTGCGCTTTTCGGGAGTCCGGGAAAACCTCTTCCTCAATTACCTCAAGACCCAAAATTCTCCCCATTATGTGGAGCTGGGATATTCCTTGGATAACCTTTTCAGGATTTTCAGGGTGGAGATCGGTGCCGGGTTTGAAAACGGGAATTATTCCAGGGGAGGGGTTAGGTTTGGAGTCGCGAGTTTTATCAACATAGGGTTTGATAATTAAGTATTTTCGGATTCCATAAATTTCCAAAACGCACATAAGAAATGCGTGCGTTTTGGAAATTTGGAGATTGGACCAAATCCCTCTATCTTGGTCCCAGTAAGGTTTAACAATTGGAAAGATTTTACAGCCCATGGCTGTTTAATCTTTATTTCAAGCTTTTTGGAATTGGTACGCTTACATTTCTAAGCCAAAGTTTTTTTATCAGCTTTTTCCTTGGCCCACTGCAAGTTTTTATTTGTAATTCTCTAGAAAATTGGACATTTGATTTTCCCCGGGAATTTCCCCCAGTCGAAGCCTTTTTATGCATGACCACTTCGATTACATCCTGAAATTGCTCAATAATCAGTCTTTGTCTGCTATTTTGACTTCCCCATATCGGTTCGCTACCTTATTATCCAAATAGTAAGGTTTTCTGCTGGTTTCAACCCCATAGAACGAAGCCTTATGCATATTTCGGGTCTAGTATTTATATCGTCCTGATAATTAAGCCAAAACCGCTCCTTTGCGTTTGGATTTTTTCCTCAATTTATTGATCCAGATAATTGTTCCGGAAACAGGCAAGGATGTGGCGATTAGGCAGGAAATGAAGTAGAGAATTTTGGAAAAAGTGCCAAAAACGTTTCCAACATGTAATGCTTTGATGGATCCCATTATTCTTTCGTTAAGCGGTTTGTCCCGAAAGATGTCCACTTCCAGGATTTCGGCAGAAGCTTTGTCCAAAATGATTTTGTCTCCGGCAGCAGGCGCAAAAAAACCTGTTCTGGTTTTGGAAAGATTTATTGATTTATCCGATGCCTCTGGGATCGAAATCCTGAAATTGCCCGGGTAGGAAAGTCTTTCATTGGCTTTTTCCAAGTACTGTTCCCATGGAAGCAGGGCAATATCGATGGGGCTTGTCTCTTTTTCAACCTTTTCTCCTTTTTTTGCCTCAGCCATTGGCGGCCTTCCTCCTCTGCCTTTTGGTTGCTCCACTTGAAATATGGTGTACAAGCCGCTTTTGTACCAATCAAAAGACCAGTATAGCCCTGTGAGTGACATGACCAACATCAGGAATGCGGCATAAAAACCCAAAGTATTGTGAAGATCATGGTTGATTCTTTTCCAATTGGAATCGAATTTGATTTTTAATCCCTGTTTCCAATATCGGACCTTCTGGGGGATCCAGATGCACATGCCAGTCAGGATCAGAAGCGTGAAAATCACGGTTGCCCATCCCACAATGGGCCTTCCGATGGATGTATCCAACAGCAACCAGCGATGGAGCCGAAACATCTTCATGAAAAAAACCGATCCCACAGCTTCGCCTGAAGCCGTGACTTGTCCCGAATAAGGGTCAAGGGAAAATCCGGTCCCTCTTCCCTTTTCGTCCTTTTTCAGAAGGGTGAATTGATAGGTTTCATCGGGTTTTGCTGGGATGTTGATGGTGGTGACTTTTCCATCATTATCTTTTTCCAGTTGCAGGATCAATTGTGCAATTGGCAGTTTCGAATCACCGATGGGCCCATTGACCTTATATCGGCTCGGTTCCAAAAATCGCTGGATTTCATCACTAAAAGTGTAAATGGTCCCGCTTAAACAGACCACAAAAATAATCAGGCCACTGGCTATACCCAGCCACAAATGGATTTCATTGATCACGCTTCGAACTTTTGGCCAGATTCCCGTTTTTCTATTTTTCATTATCACAGCTTAATGTTTTGATTTATGTCTTGAGTTTATTTTGCCCACCAAATGCGGGATTCGGTGATGTTATCATTGCCTTGTTTGAGGACCTCATCCAGATTAGTCATCCGTTCGGTTTCTGGATACATCAGGCGGAGTGGATTGGCTGTTGGATTTGGGGATTGTAAAGAATTGGGAAAGTTGGGAAGTCCCAGTCTTCGATAATCATTCCATGCCTCGATGCTGCTGATGCTGTTCAGGGAAAGCCATTTTTGGGTAATTATCTTGGCCAACGAACCATCATAGGCGACACTTTCTTGTGAATTGTAAGCGGTGAACAAGACTTTTTCGACATTCATATAGGAAAAAGACTCCTGAATGGCTGCTTCATAAAGTGATTTTGGGGCGTCAGAAATCCATCCCCTTTGGGCAGCCTCTGCTTGAAGAAAAAGGCTTTCAAAGGAACTGAGTAAAACAGAAGCTTGGGTTGAGCTTTTTAGGAGTGCTCCAGCCTGACCGTTATTTTCAGCCGGCCCTTTCATTGGTGAGGTTACATTTCTTCCATAAAGGGAATGGTTCACTTCGGGATCACCAAAAAGGACTCCTCGGAATTCGCCTTTTACAGGTACGTACAATTGATTCAATCTGGGGTCATTGCGCAGTTGGTATTGCTCCAGGAGGAATTGGGTTGGACGAATATCCTGGTAATTTCCTGTGACCGCATTTTGGACATTTCGATAATAATTCTCCCAAAAAGGATTGAGTTTTCCGGCAGAATTCAAGTAGCCAGGTTGTACCATGGCACTTTGGCCCAGCATCAAAAAGCCGCTTCCTTCAATATTGATCTTTTTGATTTCTTCTTGGATATAGGCCAAAGGACTGACTTCACTTTGCCGTACCAGTGCCCTTAGTTTGACAGTGTTTCCAAATTTGGCCCACAACGTTACATTTCCGGCAAAAAGCACATCATCTAGTCCGGCAAGAGTTCCTGCGGGGGCATTTTTCATGTCTTCGATTCCTTCCGAGATCAGATCAACTGCTTTTTTATACACCATTTCACCGGATTCATATCCAGGTGTGGCATGTGTCGTCCCCTGCAAGGCCTCATCAAAAGGGATGTTGTCATAAAAATCCACCAATCGTAAAAAATGAAAGCCTTGCATGATTTTGGCAGCACCTTCGTAAAACAAAGCGCCTTCTTGGGCTGCTTGATTTCTGATCAATTGGTAATAAAGCAAGGTGGTATAAGTTGTTTCCCAGACAGGAAATCCATCCCGGACATCACGCAAGCCTGGCCCATTGTAGGTCTTTTGATTGAAAAACAGGTTGATTCCCTCACTCGTTGTGCCCCAGTATCCGCCCCAAAGTGCGCCGAGTTGATTGAGTTGTCCTGTTTCTTGGTTTACCGATGCCACTAAAGCTGCGGGGAAAGTTGCACTTAATTTTAGATTTTCCGAAACAGGTGCATTGGGGTTGTCATTTACATCCAGAAATCCATTGCATCCAAAGCTGAGTAAGGCGATCAGGATTATTGGGCAAAAGAATAATTTATTGAAGCTTTTCATAAGAGTAGTAGTGAAATTTGAGGAAGAAACCAGTTGCATGGATGCCACTTAAAAGCCGACATTGATATTGAATCCATAAGTTCGATAAGGTGGAACCTGTCTGAAACTTACATAGCCATCGGTCGAATTGTAAAGGTATTCGGGGTCTCCATGATCATTGTCCTTATGCCTGATGATAAATAGGTTGGTCCCGATCAAGGAAAGGCTTGCTGTTTTGATGATTTTTTGGCCAGAGAGCAGGGAAGGGGGAAGATTGAAAGTAAGGTTGAGCTCCCTGAGTTTGAAGAAATCGGATTGGACTGCGGTATTGGATTGGACTTTTCCTTCAAAATCCCAAAAGGCTTTGTCACCAGGCGAAAAAACATCTCTGTTTTCCACGAAACGTCCATCTTCCAATTCTATGGAGGAATTTGGATAAATGAAGGGTTGACGGTCATAAGCTACCGTATTTGGATGTGTACCGGCAGTGTATTGTCTTGGAATGATTTCTGAATAAAGCCATCCACCCCAGCGACTGTCAAATTGGGCACCTATGCTGACGGATTTATATTGGTAGAAGGAGCTAAAACCCAATTGGAACGGGGGGACCATACTTCCCAAATGGGTTTCTGCATCTGCAAGAACAGGATAGCCGGTTGATGGGTTGATCACAATTCTTCCCTCGGGATCTCTTTTGTAATCGCTGACCATTAGGCTCGGATAAGCTTGCCCAACATTTGCATAGGATTGTCTGAAGATATTATAGGATGTGCCTTCATAAAGTTCCTTGACTTGGTTTTTGATATGGGAATAATTCAAGCCTAGGTTTAATTTCTGGTCCTTTGTGTGGAGGACATCTGCATTGATGCTCAATTCAATGATGTTATTGGTCAATCTTCCAGCGTTCACAATCGCCGTGCTGTACCCCGTCGCGCGAGAAGTGGTGGCATTGAAAATCTGCCCTTCAGAATCTGAATAGACATAACTCCCTTCAAAATGCAGCCTGTTGTCAAATAGACTCAATTGGGTCCCAATCTCAAATGAAGTCACGAATTCGGGTTGAATGGAAGGATTGGGATAAGCGCTGCCGGGGGAGAAGCCAACCGTATTTCCGAAAGGAAATCCGTTTGATTGGCTATAGGCATTGTTTAAACTGTAGGGTTGGAGGGTGACATTTCCTGTTTTGTTCCAGGAGGCGAAAATCTTACCGAAAGTCAGGACGCGGCTGTCTTTAAGGGCGGGAATGGCATCGTTGAAAACAAAGGAAGTGCTGACTCCTGGATAAAAATAGGATCTATTGGAAGGGGCCAAAACAGAAACCCAGTCTTTTCGGCCCGTCAAGGTCAGGAAAAGGTAATCATTGTACCCAGTGGTGAATTCTCCATAAACCGCAAGGGATCTGTATTCAGTGAGGGAAGATCCAGAACCTGAGGACAATTCACCAATTCGACTTCCGGGATTGAAAAGGTCAGGAAGCAACAAGTTTGAAGCACCGACTGTTACTGTTTTTTGATTGTCTGATCTGAAATTTTGCCCCAAAATCAAGGAGGTTGAAAAACGGCCAATTTGTTTGTTGAAGTTCAGGATAAAATCCCCGTTGAGTCTCTGGAAATTATCATTGATATCCGTAACGCTTCCGACCACATTGCGTCGGCCTGCCGCCTCAAATTTCCCGCTTCTGTTTTGGCTTTCATCAAAGCTGCTGTACATCCCCAGTCGATACAGGGCGCTAAACCATGGCGCAATTTCGTATTCCAGCTCTATTTTGCCATTAAGGGTTTGTTGTTTGTTGGATTGCCTGTTGTTGTCCAATAGGAAAAAGGGGTTTTTGACCTGGTCTGTAAAGTACAGGTGGGGATTGGCGATGCTGTTTGGGTCTTGCCAATCTCTTAAACTTGAATAATCAATATTTGCGGGGGAAGTGTAGGCGGCCAACCATGGGCCATCAGGTGCCATATCTTTTTTGAATCGGATATAGTTGATATTGTAGGAGGTTTTCAACTTCCCGAATTTTTTCGATCCATTGAATCGGGCGCCTGTTCTCTGACTTTCGTCTCCGGGAAGAATCCCTTTGATGGAGACATCCTGTATGGAGACGAAATAAGTCGAGCTTTCATCTCCTCCTGAAAAGGAAAGGTCATTTTGGATATTGACACCAGTTTGGAAGATTCCCAATCGATTGTCCTCGCTTGGAGCAGCGTACAAAAGCTGTGGTTGGGTTCCATCTGGAAGTGCTCTTCCAAAATCCCTCAAACTTCCATCGAACCGAGGTCCCCAAGATTCACTTTGAATAGGATCATAGTTGCCATTCTGACCCTGACCAAATTCTTTTTGTGCCTTCGGCAAAAGAAAAGCTTTTGAAAAAGTCGTGGTGTTGCTAAACTGGATACGTTCGGTTCCTCTGGATCCAGTCTTCGTGGTGATCATCAGTGCGCCATTCACTCCCTCGGAACCATAAAGTGCAGCGGCATTGGCGCCTTTGAGTACCGTTATGCTTTCAATATCATTGGGATTGAGACGGCTAATATCAGGTACCGGAACACCATCTACTACATAAATGGGCGCATTTTCGGACCGATTCAATGAGCGGGTACCTCTGATCACAATTTGGATTTGGGGATCCACCTTGCTGTCGTACATGTTGATCCTAAGCCCCGCTACTTTACTGGCCAATCCAGTTAAGGGATTGATGGTTTTGCCTTGATTCAAGTATTCATTCGAAACCACTTGGGTTCCGCCACCTATTTCTTTTGCGGCCCTTTGGATGCCCAGCGCCCCTGTTACGACTATCTCGGAAAGGATTCTGGTGTCTTCTTTCATGTAAATTTCAAACAAAGCTTCATCCCCTGGCGCAATAATATTTTGGGTAACAAATCCTAGGAACTTGATTTCCAAGGTCTGGCCTGGCTCAGCATACATTCTAAAAAGCCCATTCTTGTCAGAAACCGATGTAATGGGAGTGCCTTTTACTTGAACAGTCGCTCCAGGCAAGGGCAGTCCGGTAGTGTTTTCTTTGATCAACCCATTAATGTGGGTTTTTTGTGCGTAAAGTTTGACTGACAAGCCCAGCAGTAACAGGGCCAATAGGTGTTTTATTTTCATTTGTTAGTTTGTTTTATCAAGACAATTGGATCAGAAACTCGAAAGCTTAATATTATTTAGACTTAATCTAAAAAAGATTAACTTTGTGCAAATATAGAAGCCATTCTATTTTGGGAATGACTATAAAAGGAATAAAAAATGACGGATAAAGGAATATTGTCTTCCGAGGTATTTAAGTCTTTGATTGAGGAAGAGCTTCAAAACCAGCCCGTTAATCGAGAGATAGTTGCTTTCGATGCACATGCCCATAAAAATTCCTTTTCGGAAAAAAGTCTTGATTTTAGTCTAGGTGCGGGCTACGAATATTTTTCTGAGGACATTTATTTTCGTCATGTAAAGTTGGAGAAAGGTGTCCCAAGCAGCGTTACCATCAATTTACCGATGGATTACATCCAAGTTATTTTCTGCTTAATGGGAGGTTTTTGTTACCGCTGTGGAGAGGTAGAAAAAACAGCACTGGATATTCGGGAAGGGCTTTATAATGTCATCCATTTTGCACAAAAAGAATTATCGGTTCAATCCTTTTCTGCCGAAGGTTTTGAGGGGCTTGTCCTCTATTTAAAAAAAGGCTATTTGGAAACCTTCCAACCTTTTGACTCGCCCCTTTGGACATTGTTTTTGGAATCGGTCCATAAAAACGAATCGGCAGTGCTGTCCAATAAACATTTGCATCTGGATAATAAAATCAAATTTTTACTTCGACAGTTGCTCGAGGAGAAACTTTCAGGGTCTTTGAAATTCTTCTTTGTGGAGGCCAAAGTTCGGGAATTCCTAATCTATCATTGGAATCAGTTGGCCCATCACGATCAGGGCCATTCCCATGACACATTGGATTCAGATCAGGTTGAAAAAATGGAAGCTGCAAAAGAAATACTACTCAACAGTCTGAAAGACGGTATTACTTTAAAAGAACTTTCGCATCAGGTGGGGACCAATGAATACCATCTGAAAAGGAATTTCAAGCTCGTTTATGGAAGAACCGTTTTCGGCTTTTTGTTGGATTATAAAATGGAAATGGCAAATTATTTACTGCAGGATCCAACACTCAAAATTTCTGATATTGCCGATAAATTGGGATACAACCATGCCACACATTTTAGTGCTGCATACAAAAAGCATTTTGGGCTTTTGCCGAAGGAAGCAAAAGCCGGCGGAAAATCACCCGGTCATTAGCAAATGAAGCTCATGGAGAATTTTTAGTGCAGCCAATGAAATTGCTAAAAAACATATACTTCTGCGCACAAAAAAGCCCGGCCAATTCAAGCCGGGCGATTACAATTTTTCTATTTTGATTTCATCAGACCTTCATGATCTCAACTTCCTTTTTCACCAACAATTCGTCGAGTTTGGAAGAATATTGTTCGGTTAATTTTTGAACGGAATCCTCCGCTTTTTTCACTTCATCTTCTGAGGCACCCTCTTTTTGAAGTTTTTTCAAAGAATCGTTGGTGTCTTTCCTGACGGTGCGTAAGCTGATTTTGCCGGATTCGCATTCTTGCTTTGCTTGTTTTGCCAGGTTTTTTCTTCTTTCTTCAGTCAGGGGAGGGATTGTCAAGATGATGAGTTCTCCATTGTTTTGAGGAGCAAGACCCAAATCGGAATTCACGATTGATCTTTCAATCTCACTGATCAGGGTTCTTTCCCAAGGCTTAATGGAAAGTGTACGCGCATCAGGTGTAGTGACAGATGCCACTTGCTGTAAGGGGGTCGGTGTTCCATAATAGGAAACCATAATTCCGTCCAAGAGATTTGGCATTGCCTTGCCTGCTCGGATTTTAAGTAGTTCGGCAGCAGTATGATCCACGGCCTTTTGCATGAGTTCTTTCGTTTCCTCCAGTTGCAATTGAATTTCTTCCATTTTGATTCTGGCTTATTTTGAAGTGATTAATGTCCCTATTTCCTCTCCCATTACCAATTTCTCCAAATTTCCGGATTTATTCATGTCAAAAACGATAATTGGAAGGTTGTTTTCTTGGCAAAGGGTAAAAGCAGTCATGTCCATGATGCTGAGATTTTTTTCGTAGGCTTCCTGAAAAGATAATGTGGTATATCTTGTCGCATTTTTGTCCTTCTCAGGATCTGCAGTGTATACACCATCCACACGCGTACCCTTCAAGACCACTTCTGCTTCGATTTCGATTGCCCTCAAGCTTGCGGTGGAATCTGTGGTGAAATACGGATTGCCAATACCTGCGCCAAAAATAACGATTCTACCCTTTTCCAAGTGCCTGATGGCCCTTCTTCGAATAAAAGGCTCGCAAACATTTTCAACTTTAAAACCGGACATGAGTCTGGTGTACATCTTATTTTGTTCCAATGCACTTTGAAGCGCCATTGCATTGATCAATGTCGCCAACATACCCATATAATCTCCTTGGACGCGGTCAATTCCGCCTGTCTCGGCTTGTACCCCTCGGTAGATATTGCCTCCTCCGATTACGATGGCGATTTCAGTTCCCAGGTCTTTCACCTTCTTGATTTCCTGGGCATATTGATTGAGCTTTTTTGGGTCAATACCATAATTCTGGTCCCCCATCAAAGCTTCGCCACTTAACTTTAGCAATATCCTTTTGTACTTCATGATTTATGTAAAATTTGAAAAACGATGCAGTTTGAATGAGTTTGATCCAACTTTAAAATCCGACAAATATAATTTGTTCAGCTTAGAATTCTAAAGCTAAAAGGTTAAAATTGAATTAACACCTGATTTTTTTCCACACTGTCCCCTTTTTTGATTTTCAATACCTTAATGGTGCCATCTCTTGGAGATTTCAGGATATTTTCCATTTTCATCGCTTCAAGGATCAAAATAGGATCATTTTTTTTGACTTCGTCTCCGACTTTGACCTTAATATCAAAAATCAAACCAGGCATTGGGGCTTTGAGGTCTTTGATTTGCAGGTTTTGGGAGCCATTCATTCCAAGTTTCTCCAATAACTGATCAAATTTGTCCTTTAATATGACTTCAGTGACCTTGTTGTTGAGTTTGATTCGGACGGTTTTGGTTTCCGCATTCAGGCTGATCAGCTCCAAATTGAATGATTTTCCCTCATGAAGGACATGAAAATGGTTTTCGCTGATTTGCGCAAAATCCCATTTTAGGATCTCTGAATTGACGATAAACCCTTCTGGGGATTTTTCTACCGTTAATGCTGCTTTGTCGATGGTAACTGAATACATTTCCTTTATTTTGCGCTAAATATACAATTAATCTTTAAAATGCCTTTTATGAGAATTGAATATCCAAAGTTGGGGATTTTACTTTTACTTTCCATGGTACTCTCTTGCCAGGGAAGTAAAAAAATGGTGGATAACGA
Organism: Rhodonellum sp.; assembly: GCF_030656585.1. Taxonomy (NCBI): domain Bacteria; kingdom Pseudomonadati; phylum Bacteroidota; class Cytophagia; order Cytophagales; family Cytophagaceae; genus Rhodonellum; species Rhodonellum sp. The sequence goes on along the minus strand of NZ_JAUSPP010000026.1, from coordinate 68,118 downwards.
CGCAGTTGATTCTTTGGAAACAATCCAAAGGGAATTCAGGGCTGCTGAAGACTATGAAATTTTCGCACGGAATTTGGAATCCCGCATTTCAGATTACAAAGGTTCCAGGACCAGAGATTTTGATCTTTTGCATACCGCTTTGGACCTTTCTTTCGATTATAAAAACGAATGGGTAAAAGGGGAGGCAGTCCTTACCTTGAAACCCCATTTTTTCTCTCAATACGAATTGGTTTTGGATGCCCAGGATTTTGATATCCATGAATTTTCTTTACATGAAGATAAAGGGGAAACACCTTTGAATTATCGCTATGAGACCCAAAAAATAGTTGCTTTTTTGCCCAAGGTTTATGAAGCTACGGATACTTTGACTGTCAAAATCAAATACACGGCCAAACCGAATGAAAGTCCTGGTGGGGGAAGCGCAGCCATCACGGATACCAAAGGTTTGTATTTTATCAATGCATCGGGGAATGAAAACAAACCCGTACAGATTTGGACGCAAGGGGAGACCGAACACAACTCAAAATGGTTCCCAACCCTGGACACACCCAATGAAAAGGCTACCCAAGAAATCCGATTGACGGTTGACCAAAAATACCGAACAATCAGCAATGGGGTTTTGAAATCAAAAATTCAAAACGGGGACGGAACCCGAACGGATCATTGGGTCATGGATTTGCCACATTCACCTTATCTGGCAGCCGTCGTTATTGGCGAATTTGCTGAAATTGTCGACAAATGGGAGGATATCCAGGTGAATTATTACGTTGAAAAGGAATTTGAAGAAGGAGCAAAAAAAGTATTTCAAAATACGCCAGAAATGATCGCTTTTTTTTCTGAAATACTTGGTGTGAAATACCCGTGGCAAAAATATGATCAGGTGGTGGTCAGGGATTTTGTCTCAGGTGCTATGGAGAACACCACGCTATCAGTCTTCATGGAAGCCTTGAATTTGGACGCAAGAGAAGCGATTGATAGCGAATGGGACGGAATAATCGCTCACGAACTCTTCCATCAATGGTTTGGGAATTATGTAACTACAGAGTCTTGGGCAAATTTGGCCTTAAATGAGGCCTTTGCCAATTATTCAGAGTACCTGTGGTATGAATACAAGGAAGGGAGGGATGATGCAGACTTGCACCATGTCTCCGAGATGGAGGTATACCTGGATGAGTCTACAGAAAAACAAGTGGATTTGATTAGGTTTTACCACGAAGATTCCGAAGAAATGTTTGACAGCCACTCTTATGCAAAAGGCGGCAGGATCCTGCATATGCTGAGAAGACACTTGGGGGACGAAGCATTTTTCAAATCGCTGAATCATTATCTGGTTCAACATGCATTTTCCACCGTGGAGGTGCATGATCTAAGATTGGCATTTGAAAAAGTGACCGGTCAGGATTTGAATTGGTTTTTTAACCAATGGTTTCTAAATGCAGGCCATCCCATCTTGGAATATGTGGTTGATTATTCCCAACCAGAAAATTTGCTCCTGACTATCACCCAAACGCAGGACCTCAAAAAAACGCCACTCTACAAAATACCATTTAAAGTAAGCTGGTATCAAGAGGGAGAAAGGCAGGAGAAAGAATTTGTGCTGGACAAAAAGAAACAACAGTTCGCGATTGAAAATCAAACACCTGTCAAAACATTGTTTTTTGATGAAGCAAAGGAGTTGCTCTCGGAAAAGAAAAGTGCAAGGGGTAAAGTGCATTTCATCACCCAGTTTGGTGTTTCTGAATTGGGAATTGCCAGATATGAAGCGCTGGACAGTTTGGGGAGCAATTATGCAGAAGCTGAGGATTTGGCGAAAATATTTGGAACGGCGCTTCAAGATCCTTTTTGGTCTATCCGGGAAATGGCATTGATGCAAATCGCCAAAAATCCAGAATGGCAAATGGAAATAATCGGATTGGAGGCGAGATTATTGGAAATGGCGGAAAATGACCCGAAAAACACGGTAAAATCTGCCGCAATTGAGGTATTGGCTGCTTTGGATCCCGATAAGTATTCTCCGTCTTTTCTCAGGTGGATGCAGGCACCATCGTATTATGTGGCAGGAGCGGCCTTGTCGGCCTATTTGGAGAATGAAAACAATCTCAATCGAAGAGAGATTTCAGAAAGATTTGACCAGGAAAAAAACGTGAGGATGCTCGTGGCACTTGCAGAATACTACATAGAAGACAGCGTCGACCAAAAAGGGGATTGGTTCCATGAAAAGCTTTCGAATCTATCGGGGCAGTCCCTTTATTACTTCTTGGGCTATTTTGGGGATTACTTTTCCAGCATGCCTTCAGAAGGAACGGCCGATGCGATTGAAAAACTTTACGCAATTGGATCGACGGAGAAAGAAAACTATGTGAGGGTTGCCGCCTTTCAGTCGTTGTTCGGATTTATTGATGAGCCTGGAATTTTGGCGAAAACAATGGAATTGTTTCAGAACGAAAAGGATGAATTGGCCAAGAGATATATGGAATTTTACCTTACACCCTATCTGGATGAAAAATTAAATCCTTGATTTCTATCTGATTAATTGGTCTCAATGAAAAATACTGATAAATTTTATACCAATTCTTTGAATGTTTGAGAAAAGGGTATAATTTTGCCATCCGTTAAGACAGTTAAAAAGGCTTAGTTGCTTTTTTAAACAGGGATTAACGACAATCAGTTGGGGGAATACCAAAGCGGCCAACTGGGACGGACTGTAAATCCGTTGACTTATGTCTTCACAGGTTCGAATCCTGTTTCCCCCACTATTGCATAATGTGGGAAATTTTGACTAGTTTTGCACAGAGTATTAAAAGCGGGAGTAGCTCAGTTGGTAGAGCGGCAGCCTTCCAAGCTGCAGGTCGCGGGTTCGAGCCTCGTCTCCCGCTCAATGCTTTTTCTAGCATTGAGTAATGTTACCAGCCGGCGTAGCTCAGTGGTAGAGTACTTCCTTGGTAAGGAAGGGGTCAGGGGTTCAAATCCCCTCGTTGGCTCAGAAACATTGGATAATTTAACTAATTCATATCTTTAACTAAAACAGAGGATTTTCACGCATGGCAAAAGCAACCTTTGACCGTTCCAAACCGCACGTAAATATCGGCACGATTGGTCACGTAGATCATGGTAAGACAACTTTGACTGCTGCCATTACAACAGTATTGGCCAAAAAGGGTCTTTCTGAATTAAGAGATTTCTCTTCTATCGACAACGCTCCGGAAGAAAAAGAAAGAGGTATCACTATCAACACATCTCACGTTGAATATTCGACTGAAAACAGACACTACGCTCACGTAGATTGTCCTGGTCACGCGGATTATGTGAAGAACATGGTAACTGGTGCTGCTCAAATGGATGGCGCTATCTTGGTAGTGGCCGCGACTGACGGTCCAATGCCACAAACTAGAGAGCATATCCTTCTTGCCCGTCAGGTAGGTGTACCTTCTCTTGTGGTATTTATGAACAAAGTGGATATGGTAGATGATCCTGAACTTCTCGAACTTGTTGAGATGGAGATCAGAGAGCTTCTTTCATTCTATGATTTTGATGGGGATAATATCCCAGTAATTGCAGGTTCTGCACTTGGTGCGCTTAACGGCGAAGCCAAATGGGAAGAGACTGTAATGGAATTGATGAACGCTGTAGATAACTTTATTCCAATCCCAGAAAGATTGATCGATAAAGATTTCTTGATGCCTGTTGAAGATGTATTCTCTATCACTGGTCGTGGTACTGTAGCTACCGGAAGAATCGAAAGAGGTGTAATCAACTCTGGAGAGCCTGTAGACATTATTGGTATGGGTGCTGAAGGTTTGAAATCCACTGTAACAGGTGTTGAAATGTTCCGTAAGATCCTTAACAGAGGAGAAGCTGGAGATAACGTTGGTCTATTGTTGAGAGGTATTGAAAAATCCCAGATCAAAAGAGGAATGATTATCTGTAAGCCAGGTTCTGTAAAGCCACATGCGCATTTCAAAGCTGAAGTTTACGTTCTTTCCAAAGAAGAAGGTGGAAGACATACTCCATTTTTCAACAGATACCGTCCACAGTTCTATTTGAGAACTACGGATGTAACAGGAGAAATCATGCTACCTGAAAATGTAGAAATGGTTATGCCTGGTGATAACGTTACTATTGAAGTGAAGTTGTTGAGTCCAATTGCACTTGAAAAAGGCCTTAGATTTGCAATCCGTGAAGGAGGTAGAACTGTAGGTGCTGGTCAGGTGACTGAGATCTTGGATTAATTCTTCACAATTCTCTATAAAATAAAAATGCGATCTCAATTTATTTTGGGATCGCATTTGTTTCTTTATCCTTTTATGTCTAATTTTGCATTCCTTTTGGATGTGAAAAATTTACGGGCATAGTTCAATGGTAGAATAGCGGTCTCCAAAACCGTTGATGGGAGTTCGAATCTCTCTGCCCGTGCTTCAAAACAGAATAACCATGAATATCAAAAACTTTGTCGTTGAGTCAATTGATGAAATGAAAAATAAGGTCACTTGGCCTCCTTATTCATTTTTACAAAACAGTGCTGTTTTGGTCATCGTCGCTTCATTGGTCTTTGCCCTGGTTATAGGGCTTATCGATTTGGGGTTTGAAAATTTGATGACGTGGTTTTATGATTTATTTTAATTGAATTACAATTACTGATGACTGAACATAAGTGGTACGTACTTAGGGTGGTAGCAGGACAAGAAAAGAAAGCTAAAACTTATTTAGACAATGAAATTCTTCGTCAAAAGCTTGAGGATTATATTCCTGAGGTGCTGATACCTTCCGAAAAAGTTTACGAAATGCGTAATGGCAAGAAAAGAGTGAGGGAAAGAAATTTTTTCCCTGGCTATGTATTGGTCAATGCGGATTTGAGCCATGGTGAGGCCAATCATGTGATTACAAGTATCCCGGGTGTTATCGGTTTCTTAGGGTCAAACAAAGGGGGGGCTTCCAAAACCCCTGAACCATTACGTCAGTCGGAAATCAACAGGATCTTAGGTCGTGTTGAGGAGATTGACGAGTTTACAGAGAAGCTTGATACGCCATTTATAATAGGAGAAACCGTTAAAGTAATGGATGGTCCTTTTAGTGGTTTCGCGGGAACAATAGAAGAGGTGTTCGAAGACAAGAAGAAATTGAATGTTATGGTCAAGATCTTCGGTCGAAACACACCTGTAGAATTAAACTTTATACAAGTAGAAAAACAAGACTAGGAAATGGCTAAGGAAATCACTGGTTATGTGAAATTACAGGTGAAAGGTGGCCAGGCAAATCCATCACCTCCAGTTGGTCCTGCCCTTGGTTCCAAGGGTTTGAACATCATGGAGTTCTGTAAGCAATTCAATGCTAGAACCCAAGAGAAAATGGGACAGGTTGTGCCCGTTTTGATTACTATTTATTCAGACAAGTCTTTTGACTTTGTGGTAAAAACTCCACCAGCTGCAAATATGCTGATTGAGGCTGCAAAAGTAAAAAATGGATCTGCTGAACCGAATAGGAAAAAAGTAGGCTCTGTCACATGGGATCAGGTTAAAGAAATTGCTGAAGTGAAAATGCCTGATCTAAATGCCTTTAAGGTTGAGTCAGCTATGAAAATGATAGCTGGAACAGCAAGAAGCATGGGAATCACAGTATCTGGAAAAGCCCCCTGGGAGGGATAATTAAAAAACTATGGCTAAGTTAACAAAAAAGCAAAAAGAAGCTCTTTCTAAGTACGACGCAAGCCAACAGTACTCCTTGGAGGAAGCTTCTTCTATCGTGAAAGAAATATCTCTAACCAAATTTGATGCCTCCGTGGATATCGATGTCCGATTGGGTGTTGATCCTAGGAAAGCTGACCAAATGGTAAGAGGTGTTGTTGCCTTGCCGCATGGCACAGGTAAAGATGTTAGAGTACTTGTACTCTGCACGCCCGATAAAGTAGAAGAAGCAAAAGAAGCAGGTGCGGACTATGTTGGATTAGACGACTATATAGCAAAAATCGAAAGTGGATGGACTGATATCGATGTGATTATCACCATGCCTAACGTAATGGCTAAAGTCGGTAGACTAGGTAGGGTTTTGGGTCCAAGAGGCTTGATGCCGAACCCGAAATCTGGAACAGTAACTTTGGATGTTGCAAAAGCAGTAAAAGAGGTGAAAGCGGGTAAAATCGACTTTAAAGTAGATAAATTCGGGATCATTCACGCAAGTGTAGGGAAAGTTTCATTCGACCCGGAGAAAATCCAAGAGAATGTTAAAGAACTTATCCAAACGATCTCTAAGTTAAAACCATCTTCTTCTAAAGGTACATATTTCAGAAGTATACATTTGTCAAGCACAATGTCTCCTGGAATAATAGTAGATAAAGGAAGTATTCAAGGAATTTAATCATGACTAGAGAGGAAAAAAGTAAAATAATCGAAGGTCTTACTGAGAAATTCAAAGAAAATCCATATTTCTATATCACGAATGCATCGGGTTTTTCTGTAGCGCAAGTAAACGCTTTCAGAAGGTCCTGCTTTGACAAAGGTGTAGAATATAAGGTTTACAAAAATACACTGATCAAGAAAGCATTAGAAAATCTTGAGACAGATTATACTGAATTTGCAGAAAAAACCTTGAAAGGATTCTCAGGAGTTATGTTCTCGAAAGAGTTGGGTAACCTTCCTGCTAAAGTCCTTCTTGATTTTAGAAAGAAACAAGGTAAGAAAGAAACAAGACCTTTATTCAAAGGTGCTTCGATAGATTCAAGCTTATATATTGGTGAAGAGCAATTAGAATTGCTTTCCAACCTTAAAACTAAGAATGAATTGATCGGAGACGTTATCGGTCTTCTTCAATCTCCTGCCAAAAATGTTATCTCTGCTCTTAAGAGTGGTCAGAATACATTGGCTGGGCTTGTTAAAACCCTTTCCGAAAGAGAACAATAATATTATACAATCAATCAGTTAAAAATCAACAATTTAAAAAATAATACAATGGCAGATCTTAAAGCGTTCGCTGAACAGTTAGTTAACCTAACTGTTAAAGAAGTAAGTGAATTAGCCGCAATCCTTAAGGATGAATATGGTATCGAACCTGCAGCAGCTGCAGCTACTGTTGTAGCTGGTGGTGGAGCAGGAGAAGGTGCCGTTGAAGAAGAAAAAACTTCTTTTGACGTAATTCTTAAAGCTGCTGGTGGTTCTAAACTAGCTGTAGTTAAACTTGTAAAAGAATTAACCGGTCTTGGTTTGAAAGAAGCAAAAGAGCTTGTTGACTCAGCCCCAAAAGCTGTTAAAGAAGGTGTAACCAAAGACGAAGCTGAAGCTTTGAAAGCTGCTCTTATTGAGGCTGGTGCTGAAGTAGAAGTTAAATAATTTGAATAACCTTACCTCATAGGTAAAGGTTATCAGAAATGACCTGACTGAAGAGTCAGGTCTTTTCCTGTTTGTGACCATGCTGAAAATAGCATTATTCCAAGCATAAATATCCCTATTACGTTATTCATTATCACTATAAACTTATACTGACTTGGCTATCCAGAATCAAACCGAAAGGAAAAGTTTCTCATCCATTAAGGTAGTCAAAGACTATCCTGATTTCCTAAATATCCAATTACAATCTTTCAAGGATTTCTTTCAATTGGATACTCCCGCAGAAAAAAGAAGACAGGATGGTCTTTTCAAGGTGTTTTCCGAGAATTTCCCAATAAGCGATTCCAGGGAAAATTTCACACTTGAATTTATTGATTATAATGTGGATCCTCCAAAGTACAGCGTCGGGGAATGTATCGATAGGGGATTAACCTATTCTGTACCCCTGAAAGCCAAACTACGTTTACTTTGTTCTGACGAAGACAACGAGGATTTTGAAACTATTGAGCAAGAGGTATTTCTTGGAAATCTACCTTACATGACCGAAAAAGGATCGTTTGTGATCAATGGGGCTGAACGAGTCATCGTTTCCCAACTTCACAGGTCTCCAGGTGTGTTCTTTGCCCAAAGTAAACATACCAACGGAACCAAACTATATTCAGCCAGAATTATCCCGTTCAAGGGAAGTTGGATAGAATTTGCTACCGACATCAACAATGTGATGTATGCTTACATTGACCGTAAGAAAAAATTCCCTGTAACTACTTTGTTGAGGGCAATTGGTTATGGTTCTGATAAGGACATCCTTGATTTATTCGGTCTTTCAGAGGAAATTTCCTCAACTAAAGCCAATCTTAAAAAAGTCACCGGAAGAAAACTCGCCGCGCGTGTTTTGAGAACATGGGTAGAGGATTTTGTAGATGAGGATACTGGTGAAGTAGTTTCTATCGATAGAAACGAAGTATTGCTGGAAAGAGATTCCATACTTTCAGACGAAGATATCGAAATGATCTTGGAATCTGGTGCGAAATCCATCATTCTCCATAGAGAAGATGTAAACGTTGCAGATTTTTCCATCATTTACAATACGTTGCAAAAGGACAATTCCAACTCTGAAAAAGAAGCGGTTGAAGTTATCTATAGGCAACTTAGAAATACGGAAGCTCCCGATGAAGCAACTGCAAGAGAGGTAATCCACGGACTTTTCTTTTCAGACAAGCGGTATGATTTGGGTGAAGTTGGTAGGTATAGAATCAACAAAAAATTAGGGTTAAGTATTGATTCTGAAAAGATCGTTCTTACTACTGAAGATATTATCAGCATTGTAAAATATTTGATCGGACTGATCAATTCTAAAGCAGTTGTGGATGATATAGATCACTTGAGTAATAGAAGGGTAAGAACTGTAGGCGAGCAATTGTACAGTCAATTTGGTGTTGGACTTTCTAGAATGGCGAGAACCATCCGTGAAAGGATGAACGTTCGTGACAACGAAGATTTCAAACCAGTTGATTTGATTAATGCAAGAACGCTTTCTTCTGTTATCAATTCATTTTTTGGAACGAATCAGCTTTCCCAATTCATGGATCAAACCAATCCATTGGCTGAGTTGACACACAAAAGAAGATTGTCAGCTTTGGGTCCAGGTGGACTTTCCAGAGAGAGAGCAGGATTCGAAGTTCGAGATGTGCATTACACGCATTACGGCCGTCTTTGTACCATTGAAACCCCAGAGGGTCCAAACATTGGTTTGATTTCCTCGCTTTGCGTTCACGCCAAAGTGAATTCAATGGGCTTCTTAGAAACACCTTACCGTAAGGTGAAGGAAGGTAAAGTGAGTATGGATGTCAATGATATCGTATTCCTTACCGCTGAGGAAGAAGATGACAACAACATTGCGCAGGCAAATGCACCTTTGGATGTGAAGGGATACTTCATAAACGAGAAAGTAAAGGCGAGATTTGAAGGAGATTTTCCGGTACTGGATCCAAAAGAAATCACCTTTATGGATGTTGCACCGAATCAGATTGTTTCTGTTGCTGCTTCACTTATTCCTTTCTTGGAACATGATGATGCGAATAGAGCTTTGATGGGATCTAACATGCAACGCCAGGCTGTTCCATTATTGAAAGCAGAAGCGCCAATCGTGGGTACAGGTCTGGAAGCAAGAGCTGCGATCGATTCAAGATCTTTGATCATTGCGGAGATGGATGGTGTGATAGATTATGTAGATGCCAAAAAAATCATCGTTAAATATAAACTTACCGAAGATGACATTTTAGTCAATTTCAGTGACGAATATAAAACATATGACCTGATCAAATTCAGGAGAACCAATCAGGACACAACCATAAACCTTACCCCCTTGGTTTTGAAGGGAGAAAAGATTTCTAAAGGTCAGGTTTTGGTTGAGGGATATTCCACCAACAAAGGTGAGCTAGCTCTTGGTAAAAACCTAAGGGTTGCTTATATGCCTTGGCAAGGTTACAACTTTGAAGATGCGATCGTTATTTCTGAAAGAGTCGTACGTGAGGACGTATTTACGTCCATCCACATTGAAGAATTCCAGCTTGAAGTTAGAGATACAAAGAGAGGGGAAGAAGAATTGACTTCTGAGATTCCTAACGTCTCTGAGGAAGCTGTTAAAAACCTGGATGAAAACGGGATTATCAGAATTGGTGCAGAACTGAAGGAAGGAGATATCATTATTGGTAAGATTACGCCAAAGGGTGAAACAGATCCAACTCCTGAAGAAAAATTGCTTAGGGCGATATTTGGAGATAAGGCTGGAGATGTAAAAGATGCATCTTTGAAAGCCTCGCCTTCATTGAATGGAGTTGTGATTGAAACCAAACTTTTCTCAAGACCGAAAAAAGACAAGGATTTGAGAATCAAATCCAAAGCTGAGGTTGAAAAATTGAAGTCAAAATATGCCAAAGATCTTTTGGGTGTTAGGGCTCAAATGATCAACAAATTGGTGACTTTATTGGATGGTAAAACTTCCCTTGGAGTGAGGCATAAGTTTGGTGACGAAATCATTAGTAAAGGGGTTAAATTCAGCTTCAAAAACATCGATCACAACTTGTTCCCTGCCAAAAACCCATATAGGGACGAAAGCAATTACAATGTACAGGAAGAAGCGAATTTGATTTCTGATATCATTTTGGATGATTGGACAGAAGATGCCCATACAAACAGTTTGATCCAGAAATTGGTCAAAAACTATACAAACACCAGAAACGAGATCTCAGGTATATTCAAAAGAGATAAGTTTACGCTTGAGGTAGGAGATGAATTGCCTGCTGGTATCGTTCAACTTGCCAAGGTTTATGTTGCCAAAAAACGTAAGTTGAAAGTTGGAGATAAAATGGCTGGGCGTCACGGTAATAAAGGTATTGTTGCCAAAATCGTGAGAGAAGAGGACATGCCATTCTTAGAAGACGGTACGCCAATGGACATTGTATTGAATCCACTTGGTGTTCCTTCAAGGATGAATATCGGACAGATTTTCGAAACTGTATTGGCATGGGCCGGTAAAGAATTGGGAAGAAAGTATTCTACACCAATTTTTGATGGTGCGACCATGGAAGAAGTCGCTGCGGAATTAGCCGAAGCGAAATTGCCTCCATATGGTAGAACATACCTTTATGATGGTCTTTCGGGTAAGAAGTTTGATCAACCGGTTACGATAGGGATCACTTACATGCTTAAACTTGGGCACCTTGTAGATGACAAGATGCACGCAAGGTCTATCGGACCATACTCCTTGATTACACAACAGCCATTGGGTGGTAAAGCCCAGTTTGGTGGTCAGCGTTTTGGGGAAATGGAAGTATGGGCATTGGAGGCATTTGGTGCTTCTCATGTGTTGCAAGAAATACTTACCGTGAAGTCTGATGATGTAGTGGGTAGAGCCAAGGCATATGAAGCAATTGTAAAAGGGGAAAACCTTCCGAAACCAAATATTCCGGAATCCTTTAATGTATTGGTTCATGAACTAAGAGGCTTGGCACTCGAAATTACATTAGACTAATTCAAAAAAAATGGGCCTATAAAGCCCTTCACATATTCATAAAGAATTATGGCGTTCAGAAAAAACAAAAAACTAAACAACGACTTTTCCAGAGTCACCATTAGTTTAGCTTCTCCGGAATCAATCCTGGATAGCTCTCATGGAGAAGTGACGCAGCCTGAAACTATCAATTACAGAACTTACAAGCCTGAAATGGGTGGATTGTTTTGTGAGCGAATTTTCGGTCCCGTGAAAGACTGGGAATGTCATTGTGGAAAATATAAGCGCATAAGATATAAAGGGATTATTTGTGACCGTTGTGGCGTTGAGGTTACCGAAAAGAAAGTGCGTAGAGAAAGAATGGGCCACATTGAATTGGTCGTTCCTGTTGCGCATATCTGGTACTTCAAATCCCTTCCCAACAAAATAGGTTACCTATTGGGCTTGCCTACCAAAAAACTTGATCAAATTGTTTACTATGAAAGGTATGCAGTGGTTCAAGCAGGTATCAAAGGTGAAGATGGCATTCAGTATCTTGATTTTTTGACTGAAGATGAGTATTTGGACATTATGGATAAACTCCCTAAGGAAAACCAAATGCTTGATGATGCCGATCCAAATAAATTCATCGCCAAAATGGGCGCGGAAGTCATTGAGATGTTGTTGTCCAGGTTGGATCTTGATGATCTTTCCTATAGCCTAAGACATCAGGCGGCTACCGATACTTCTCAACAAAGAAAAGCGGAAGCTTTGAAAAGGTTGAAAGTTGTAGAAGCTTTTAGAGATGCAAGAACCAGGATCGAAAACCGTCCCGAGTGGATGGTGGTTCGTATGGTTCCTGTGATTCCACCGGAGTTGAGACCTTTGGTTCCTTTGGATGGTGGTAGATTTGCCACTTCAGATTTGAATGATCTGTACAGAAGGGTGATCATCAGAAACAACCGTCTGAAAAGATTGATTGATATCAAGGCGCCTGAGGTGATCTTGAGAAACGAAAAAAGGATGCTACAGGAAGCAGTGGATTCACTTTTCGACAATTCAAGAAAAGTAAACGCTGTAAGATCTGATGGCAATCGAGCCTTGAAGTCACTTTCAGATATGTTGAAAGGTAAACAAGGTCGTTTCCGTCAAAACCTTTTGGGAAAAAGGGTTGATTATTCTGGACGTTCAGTGATTGTTGTAGGACCGGAATTAAAGCTTCACGAGTGCGGTTTGCCCAAGAATATGGCAGCGGAACTTTTCAAGCCTTTTATTATCAGAAAATTGATAGAAAGAGGAATTGTGAAAACCGTAAAATCTGCAAAGAAAATCGTTGATCGTAAGGATCCGGTTGTTTGGGATATCCTCGAAAATGTATTGAAAGGTCATCCGATTCTTTTGAATCGTGCTCCTACCCTACACAGATTGGGTATTCAAGCATTCCAACCGAAGTTGATTGAAGGAAAAGCCATACAATTGCATCCTTTGGTATGTACCGCATTCAATGCCGATTTCGATGGTGACCAGATGGCTGTTCACGTTCCTTTGGGACATGAAGCGATCTTGGAAGCCTCTACTTTAATGCTTTCTTCCCACAATATTCTGAATCCTGCCAATGGAGCACCGATTACGGTACCTTCGCAGGATATGGTTCTCGGATTGTATTACGTTACAAAAGGTAAGCGATCCACGCCAGATGAAATTGTTTTGGGAGAAGGAATGACTTTCTACGGACAGGAAGAAGTTATTATTGCCTTGAATGAAGGACAAGTTTCTCTTCACGCCTTTATCAAGTGTAAGGTAATGGTAAGAGAAGACAACGGAGACAGAGTTGAAAAAATCATTGAAACCGTTGCCGGTAGATTGATTTTCAACCAATTTGTTCCTGAAGAAGTAGGTTATGTAAACGAACTTTTGACCAAGAAGAAGTTACAGCAAATTATTTCGGAGATCGTAAAGATTTGCGGTATCGCAAAAACTGTACATTTCTTGGATGATATCAAGCATCTTGGATTTCAAATGGCATATGAAGGCGGTCTATCCATGGGATTGAACGATGTTATTATTCCGGAAGAAAAGGATGTTTTGATCGATAAGGCAAAGGGTGATGTGGACCAAGTTTGGAACAACTACCTCATGGGTCTGATCACAGACAATGAAAGATACAATCAAGTAATTGATATTTGGACAAGAACCAATTCCAACCTTACCAACATTCTGATGAAACAGATGGAGGAGGATAACCAAGGGTTCAATGCCATTTATATGATGATGCACTCCGGCGCAAGGGGTTCGAGAGAACAAATTCGTCAGTTGGGCGGAATGAGAGGGCTGATGGCCAAACCACAGAAAAACCTTCAAGGTTCGGTTGGTGAAATCATCGAAAACCCGATTCTCTCCAACTTTAAGGAAGGTCTTGATGTATTGGAATACTTTATTTCTACTCACGGTGCCCGTAAGGGTCTTGCTGATACAGCCCTTAAAACTGCCGATGCTGGTTACTTGACCAGAAGATTGGTGGATGTGGCGCAGGACATGATTATCTCAGAAGATGATTGTGGTACATTAAGAGGACTGATTGTACAGCCATTGAAAGACAATGACGAGATCGTAGAGCCGCTATCCGAAAGAATAGTAGGTAGGGTTTCTGTTCATGATGTCTATGACCCTGTGTCGGAAGAGCTTCTTATTACCGCCGGAATAGAGATTTCCGATGAGGTTGCCAAGAAAGTAGATGAATCTACGATCGAGGAGGTTGAGATTAGGTCTGTATTGACCTGCGAAACCAGAAGAGGAGTTTGTGCAAAATGTTACGGACGTAATCTTGCCACGGGTAGGATGGTTCAGAATGGGGAATCTGTCGGTGTTATCGCTGCACAGTCCATTGGTGAGCCAGGTACTCAGTTGACATTAAGAACTTTCCACGTTGGGGGTACTGCATCCAATATTTCAGTAGAAGCAAGTATCAATGCCAAATTTGAAGGTGTGATTGAATTCGAAGAGGAATTGAGATGGATCCAAACGACCAGCAAAGATGGCAGCGATGTTGCCATTGTCATGGGAAGATCGGGTGAGATCAAAATCAACGATGCCAAAACAGGTAAGACATTGGTTTCCAATCACGTCCCCTATGGTGCACTCTTGAATGTAAAAGATGGTCAAAAAATAGCCAAGGGAGATTCATTGTGTACTTGGGATCCATATAATGCCGTCATTCTTTCAGAATACGATGGTAAAGTGGAGTTTGATTCAATCATCCAAGGTATCACTTTCAAGGAAGTTGCCGATGATCAAACGGGTTATCGTGAAAAGGTAATCATTGACACAAAAGATAAAACCAAGAACCCTGCCGTGGTGATCAATTATGGTGAGGATCTTAAAGCATACAATATTCCGGTAGGAGCTCACCTTGCTGTTGAAGAAGGAGAGACTGTGAAATCCGGTCAAATCCTTGTGAAAATACCAAGATCTGTTGGTAAGACAAGAGATATTACCGGAGGTCTTCCAAGAGTTACGGAATTGTTCGAAGCCAGAAACCCATCCAATCCGGCTGTGGTTTCAGAAATCGACGGTGTAGTGACTTATGGCGGTATCAAAAGGGGTAACAGGGAAATCTTTATTGAATCTAAGGATGGTGTAAAAAAGAGATACATGGTATCACTTTCCAAGCATATTCTTGTTCAGGAAAACGATTTTATCAGAGCGGGTGAACCACTTTCGGATGGTGCCATCACGCCAAACGATATCCTTTCCATCAAAGGCCCAACGGCTGTTCAGGAATATCTTGTGAATGAAATCCAAGAAGTTTACCGTCTTCAAGGTGTGAAAATCAATGATAAACACATTGAGGTGATTGTAAGCCAAATGATGCAAAAAGTTGAAATACTTGATGCAGGTGACACAGGATTCCTTCAAGGTCAGATTGTTGATAAGTGGGCCTTTAGACAGGAGAATGATAGCATTTTGGATAAAAAGGTGGTTATGGAAGTAGGAGATTCTTCTACCTTGAAGCCAGGAATGATCCTTTCTTCCAGAAGATTAAGGGACGAAAACTCCAGCCTGAAGCGAAAAGATCTGAAACTTGTGCAAGTAAGAGATGCAGAAACGGCAGTTTCCAAGCCTACATTGCAAGGGATCACAGCAGCATCATTGGGTACCGAAAGCTTTATATCAGCGGCTTCCTTCCAGGAAACAACCAAAGTATTAAGTGAAGCGGCGATCCGTGGGAAACGTGACGAATTGTTGGGATTGAAAGAAAACGTGATCGTTGGTCACCTTATCCCTGCAGGAACGGGTCAGCGTCCATTCCAGAAAATAATAGTGGGCTCTTTGGAGGAGTATGAAAGATTATCCAGTGAGAAGGAGAGATCTATCAAAAAATCGAAAGAGGCAGTAAAGTAATAAACAATTGATTTTACCTTAAAAAGGCCTGTATCATTACAGGCCTTTTTTTAATCAAATAATCATGGAAGACGATAAAACACCAAAATCCATCCCGGATCAACAGATTAATATCGAGTTGTCAGAAGAAATTGCGGAAGGAATTTATTCTAATCTGGCCATGATTGCCCATTCCAACTCTGAGTTTGTAGTTGATTTTATCAGACTGATGCCTGGAGTTCCGAAGGCAAAAGTGAAATCACGGATAATCATGACTCCTGATCATGCCAAAAGATTGTTGGCTGCTTTGAAAGACAATATCGAAAAGTACGAAAATGCTTTTGGGAAGATCAACAATGGAGGAGGGGTGCCTCAGTTTCCAGTTAATTTTGGAGGAAGACCAGGCGAAGCATAATTGGAAGAACCTATTGAGGAATGTTGAGATTACAAAATGTCAACATTTTGATGAATCGGTTTTTTTAATGTAATAATGAGTAGGGATTGGGGAGAGGACTAATCAAAAGTCAGTGAAGACTTAATTTAAAATATAACATCTTAATTTTGTTTGTTTTACCGATTTGTTTACCTTTGCAGTCCAAAATTCACAAGTTTAAAGAAGTAAGGAAAAACTAAATTTTAACAGTTAATGCCTACTATACAACAGTTAGTACGAAAAGGTAGAAAAACCCTTGAGACCAAATCCAAGTCTAGAGCTTTGGATGCGTGCCCTCAGCGTAGGGGAGTGTGTACCAGAGTGTACACTACCACGCCCAAGAAACCAAACTCAGCGATGAGAAAAGTGGCCAGGGTAAGATTGACAAATGGAAAAGAAGTGAATGCTTACATTCCAGGAGAAGGACATAATTTGCAGGAACACTCTATTGTTTTGATTAGAGGTGGCCGTGTGAAAGATCTTCCGGGTGTGCGTTATCACATCATCAGAGGTGCACTTGATACTGCAGGAGTTAAAGACCGTAAACAAGGTCGTTCCAAGTATGGTGCTAAAAGACCGAAGGCTGGCAAAGGTGGCGCAGCAGCTCCGGCAAAGAAAAAATAATTTAAATATTACACATTCAAAGAAATGAGAAAAGCGAAACCAAAAAAGAGATATATTCTTCCTGATCCGAAGTTTAATGATACTTTGGTAACAAAGTTTGTGAACTGTCTGATGGTCGATGGGAAGAAGAGTATTGCTTATAGGATTTTCTACGATGCAGTTGCAAAAGTAGAAACCAAGGTAGGTGAGAACGGTCTTGAGGTTTGGAAGAAGGCGCTTAACAATATTACTCCATCTGTAGAGGTGAAGAGTCGTAGAGTTGGTGGTGCTACATTCCAGGTGCCAATGGAAGTTAGACCTGAAAGAAAAGTATCCCTTGGAATCAAGTGGATGATTACTTACGCCAGAAGAAGGGGTGAGAAGACAATGATGGACAGACTAGCTGGTGAAATCATCGCCGCAGCGAAAGGCGAAGGTGCCGGAGTGAAGAAGAAAGATGATACGCACAGAATGGCAGAAGCCAACAAAGCATTCTCACACTTTAGATTTTAATTATAATGGCTAAAGATTTAAAGTTCCTAAGAAATATTGGTATCATGGCTCACATTGATGCCGGAAAGACCACCACTTCAGAACGTATTCTTTATTATACAGGTATATCCCACAAAATAGGAGAGGTCCATGATGGAGCCGCTACTATGGATTGGATGGAACAAGAGCAGGAAAGAGGGATTACCATCACTTCTGCTGCCACAACCACCAAATGGAAATATCCAACAGATCAAGGAGTTGCGCTTCCTACCAGTAAAGAATATCAGATCAATTTGATCGATACTCCAGGTCACGTTGACTTTACTGTTGAAGTTGAACGTTCTCTGAGAGTACTTGATGGAGCTGTTGCATTGTTTTGCGCAGTATCCGGAGTGGAACCACAATCCGAAACGGTCTGGAGACAAGCCGACAAATATGGTGTTCCAAGAATCTGTTTTGTCAACAAAATGGACAGAGCAGGTGCTGATTTCTTTAAAGCGATATTGGAAATCAAAGAAAAATTAGGTGCGAAACCCGTTCCTCTTCAAATCCCAATCGGAGCCGAAGATACTTTTAAGGGTGTAGTTGACTTAATTACCAACCAAGCAATTGTTTGGAACGAAGAAGATCAGGGGATGACTTATAAAGTTATTGAAATTCCTGAGGACCTTCAAGAAGTTGTTGCCGAATACAGACAAAACCTGATTGAGCAAGTAGCAGCATATGATGACGCCTTGATGGAGAAATTCTTCGAAGACGAAAACTCAATCACCAAAGAAGAAATGATGGCTGCTATTAGAAAAGCGGTAATCAACATGGATTTTTCTCCGGTACTTTGTGGGTCCGCCTTCAAAAACAAAGGTGTACAAGCTTTGCTAGATGCAGTTATCGCTTACTTGCCTTCTCCAATGGATCTTCCTCCAGTAAAAGGATTGGATCCGGATACAGAAGAAGAGATCATCAGAAATCCAGACAGCAAAGAGCCATTCGCAGCATTGGCCTTTAAAATTGCAACAGATCCATTCGTGGGTAGACTTGCATTTATGCGTGTATATTCAGGAACATTGGACTCTGGTTCTTATGTATTCAACACAAGGACAAGTAAAAAAGAAAGAATTTCCCGTCTGATGCAGATGCACTCCAACAAGCAAAACCCAATCGATAGGGTTGAAGCTGGTGACATTTGTGCCGGTGTAGGATTTAAGGATATCAAAACAGGGGATACCCTTTGTGATGAGAAAAACAAAATCGTCCTTGAGACCATGACTTTCCCAGAACCGGTTATCGGATATGCAATTGAGCCAAAAACTCAAGCGGATGTTGATAAATTGGGAATGGCGATTGCCAAATTGGTGGAAGAGGATCCAACCCTTCACGTCCATACAGATCAAGAGACTGGTCAAACTATCCTTAGGGGTATGGGTGAACTTCACCTCGAGATCATCATCGATAGGATGAGAAGAGAGTTTAAGGTTGAGATCAATCAAGGTGCTCCCCAAGTTGCTTATAAAGAAGCTTTGTTTGCTAAAGTTGAACACAAAGAAGTGTTTAAAAAACAAACAGGTGGTAAAGGTAAGTTTGCCGACATCGTTTTTGAACTTGGTCCAAAAGATCCAGATCCAGAAACAGGTGAAATCAAAGGCGGATTGGATTTCGTGAATGGAATCGTTGGTGGTGTTATTCCAAAGGAATTTATCCCGGCTATCCAAAAAGGTTTCCAAGAGTCTATGAAAAATGGTCCTCTTGCAGGATACCCGATCGAATCCATGAAAGTGAGATTGTTCCACGGATCATTCCACGACGTCGATTCCGATGCACTTGCATTTGAATTGGCTGCAAGAATTGGTTTCAAGGAAGCAGCAAGGAAATGTAAGCCACAACTTTTGGAGCCAATCATGGCTGTTGAGGTAGTGACTCCAGACGAATTCACCGGTCCAGTTACAGGTGATTTGAATAGAAGAAGGGGATTGATGAAAGGTATGGATACAAAAGGAAATGCTACCGTGGTGAAAGCCAGTGTGCCACTTTCCGAATTGTTTGGATACGTGACGGACTTGAGGACTATTACTTCAGGAAGAGCCGCAGCCTCCCTTACCTTCTCACATTATGAGCCTATTCCTAATAATATTGCCGAAGGTGTAATAGCCAAGGTTAAAGGAGAGAAATCTTAAATTTACGCCAAGATGAATCAAAAAATAAGAATAAAACTGAAATCTTACGATCATAGCCTGGTGGACAAGTCATCAGAGAAGATTGTAAAAGCGGTAAAAGCAACTGGCGCGATTGTCGTTGGTCCAATTCCGCTTCCAACCAAGAAAGAAAAATTTACAGTTTTGAAATCCCCACACGTGAATAAAAAAGCAAGGGACCAATTTCAACTTTGTACCTATAAAAGATTGGTGGATATTTATTCCAACAGTTCAAAAACAGTGGATGCCTTGATGAAAATCGAGCTTCCAAGCGGAGTGGACGTTGAAATCAAAGTCTGATCCTTTTGGTTAATGGAATTGAAAAACCTGCATCCTCTTGGTGTAGGTTTTTCTTTTGCCAAAAGTATAAGTTTGAAACATTGAAGAGTTTGAAAATCCCAAAAAGGGAGAGATTCTAAAATGTTTTTTCGTAAATAATTGAAAATATTATAGTTGGGGTTTGTAACGTGGATATAAATTCCTAACTTTGCAGTCCTTAAAAAGGGGCACAAGTTTATAAACTCTTGTGTTTAATTGTATTATATATCAGAAGATGTCTGGAATAATAGGAAGAAAAGTAGGAATGACTAGCATTTTTAGTGCCGATGGACGTAACGTCGCATGCACGCTAATAGAAGCTGGTCCTTGCGTAGTGACGCAAGTAAAAAATGTAGAATCAGATGGGTACAACGCAGTTCAGTTGGCTTATGGTGAGCGTAAAGAAAAAAATACGCCAAGACCATTGATCGGCCATTTCAAAAAAGCCGGTACTACGCCAAAAAAGAAGGTTGTTGAATTCAGAGATTTTAGAATCGAATTCGAAGGTCAAGTAGATCTTGGGAAAACCGTAAAAGCGGATGAGGTATTCATTGAAGGAGACTTCTTGGATGCGATTGGAACTTCCAAAGGAAAAGGTTTCCAAGGTGTTGTAAAGCGTCATGGTTTTGCTGGAGTAGGTGGTGCTACCCACGGTCAGCACAACAGAGCGAGACATCCTGGTTCCATTGGTGCATGTTCTTGGCCTTCCAGAGTGTTCAAAGGAATGCGTATGGCAGGTAGAACTGGTGGTGACAGAGTAAAGGTGATCAACCTTAGAGTACTTAAAATTTACCCAGAAAAGAACTTGATCTTGGTAAGTGGCTCTGTCCCTGGTCCAAAAAATTCTTTCGTTATTCTAGAGAAGTAAGAAAATGGAATTAGCAGTAATAAAACATAACGGTGAAGACACAGGTAGAAAGATCACTCTTTCTGACGATATATTCGCGATCGAAACCAATGATCACGCAATCTACCTTGATGTAAAGCAATATTTGGCCAACCAGAGACAGGGGACGCACAAATCCAAAGAGCGTAACGAAATCGCTGGATCCACCAAAAAGATCAAAAAGCAGAAAGGTACTGGAGGAGCAAGAGCAGGTTCCATCAAATCCCCGATATTTAGAGGAGGAGGAAGAGTTTTCGGTCCAAGACCGAGAGATTATTCTTTCAAACTCAATAAAAAATTGAAGCAGTTGGCCAGAAAATCAGCCCTGACTTACAAAGCAAAGGACAATAGTGTCATGATTTTGGAGAATGTTTCATTCGACAAGCCAAGCACCAAAGGATACATTGCTTTATTAAATGGTCTTTCTTTATCAGGTGAAAAAACACTTTTGGTTCTTCCGGAACAAAACAAGAATGTTTACTTGTCAAGCAGGAATGTACCTAAGGCGAAAGTTGTCACTGTTAATGATGTAAATACTTACGAACTATTGCATGCTGATAAGCTTGTACTCTGTGAGGATTCTGTAAGTATGTTGGAAACCCTTTTATTAAAGTAAGAAAATGGATATACTTAAAAAGCCTTTGATTACGGAAAAGATTTCTGCAATGAACGAACAGGGAGTCTATGGGTTCGTGGTTGAAAGAACAGCAAAAAAGCCAGAAATCAAAAATGCCGTAGAAAAAATGTTTGGTGTGAAAGTAGTGGCCGTAAGGACCATGCGTTATGCTGCAAAGCATAAGACAAGATACACCAAAGCAAAAGTTGTTTCCGGTTACACCAATGCTTTCAAGAAAGCGATTGTACAGGTAGCGGAAGGTGAAGTAATTGATTTTTACGGAGAAATTTAATTGAATCAGAATCATGGCAGTTAAAAAATTAAAACCTGTAACCCCAGGAACCAGATTTAGAGTTGCTCCGGTATTTGATGAGATTACAGCATCAAAACCAGAAAAGTCTCTATTGGCACCTTTGAAAAAATCAGGTGGTAGAAATAATGTCGGTAAAATGACCGTCCGTTACGTGGGCGGTGGACATAAAAGAAGACTTAGAATCGTTGATTTTAAAAGAACAAAGTACGGTATCCCTGCTGTAGTGAAGTCTATAGAGTATGATCCAAATAGGACCGCTCGTTTGGCTTTGTTGTATTATGTGGATGGTGCAAAAGCATATATCATTGCCCCCGAAGGGTTGGAAGTTGGTCAGACCATCGTATCTGGCGAAATTGCTCCTCCTGAAGTTGGAAATGCAATGCATTCAATCAATGTTCCTTTGGGTACAATTGTCCACAACATAGAGTTGAAGCCTGGTAGAGGTGGAGCTTTGGCCAGAAGTGCTGGTGGTTATGGTCAAATTGTAGCAAGAGAAGGTAAATATGTCACCATCAAATTGCCTTCCGGCGAAATGAGGTTGATTTTGGGTACTTGTATGGTAACTGTTGGAACTGTTTCCAATGGAGATCACATGAACGTGAGATTGGGTAAAGCCGGTAGAAATCGTTGGTTGGGAAGAAGACCAAGAACAAGGGGTGTTGCAATGAACCCTGTCGATCACCCTATGGGTGGTGGTGAAGGTCGTGCTTCAGGTGGTCAACCAAGATCAAGAACTGGTCTACTTTCCAAAGGAAAGAAAACCAGATCACCCAAGAAGTATTCAAATAAATTCATTATCAGCAAACGATCTAAATAATTATGGCACGTTCATTAAAGAAAGGTCCTTATATAGAGCATCACTTATTGAAAAAAGTCGATGTGATGAACGAATCTGGAAAAAAATCAGTCATCAAGACTTGGTCAAGAAGATCTATGATTTCTCCGGATTTTGTAAGCAATACCTTCGCTGTTCATAATGGCAATAAATTTATCCCGGTTTTCGTAACGGACAATATGGTCGGTCACAAACTTGGTGAATTTGCACCAACAAGGAACTTTAGAGGTCACGTTGCCAAAAAAGACAAAGGAAAGAGATAATCATGGAAGCGATAGCAAGATTAAATAACGTTCCTACTTCTCCGCGAAAAATGCGGTTGGTAGTAGACCTCATCAGAGGCAAAAAGGTTGGATATGCCTTGAGCATATTGAAATTCACACCCAATCATGCTGCCATTAGAGTAGAAAAGCTTCTTCTTTCGGCTGTGGCCAACTGGCAAGCTAAGAATCCTGATGAAAAGCTTGAGGATGCTGATCTATATATCAAAACTATTCAGGTAGATGGTGGTCGTATGTTGAAAAGACTGAGACCAGCACCGCAGGGTAGAGCACATAGAATCCGTAAAAGATCAAATCATGTAACATTGGTTGTTGATAACATCAAGACTCCTGTTACCGCTGATACAATAGAAACAAAAGAAAATTCTAATTAAGAATAGACTATGGGACAAAAAGTAAACCCTATTGGTTTTAGACTTGGAATAGTCAAAGGTTGGGATTCGAATTGGTATGGTGGTAAGGATTTTGCTGAGAAGCTTTACGAAGATCAGCAAATCAGGAAATATGTCAACGCCAGAATTCCAAAAGGAGGTATTTCAAAAATAATCATTGAAAGAACGCTTAAAAGAATCACGCTAACCATCCATACTGCCCGTCCGGGTGTTGTGATTGGTAAAGGTGGTGCTGAAGTAGACAAACTTAAGGAAGAGCTCAAAAAGCTAACCAACAAGGATGTTCAAATCAATATATTTGAAATAAAGCGACCTGAAATGGATGCTAAATTGGTAGGCGAATCTATAGCGCAACAGCTTCAGGCTCGTATATCATTTAGAAGAGCGATGAAGCAATCCATCGCAGCTACCATGAGAGTGGGTGCTGAAGGTATAAAAGTGAAACTTTCCGGACGACTGGGAGGTGCTGAAATGGCGAGATCTGAAATGTACAAAGAAGGTAGAATTCCTCTACATACTTTGAGAGCAGATATCGATTATGCTATTTCTGAAGCTCATACTATCTATGGTATCATTGGTATCAAAGTTTGGATCTTCAAAGGTGAAGTATATGGTAAACGAGATTTATCTCCAAACCAAGGTGCGACCAATGATCCAAAAGCCAGTGCAACCAGGGGTAATAAGAGAAGAGAAGGCGGCCCAAAAAGAAGAAAGAGAAACCCCTAATTTTCACCCTAAGTGAGAAATCATGTTACAGCCAAAGAGAACTAAATATAGAAAAATGCACAAGGGGAGAGTCAAAGGCTTGGCGCAAAGAGGGCATACGCTTTCTTTCGGCAACTTTGGTGTCAAATCCCTTGAAGCTGGTTGGATTACATCCCGTCAGATAGAAGCAGCTCGTATCGCGATGACCAGAGCGATGAAAAGAGAAGGTCAAGTATGGATAAGGATTTTCCCTGACAAGCCTATCACCAAAAAACCTGCAGAGGTTCGTATGGGTAAGGGTAAAGGAGCTCCGGAATATTGGGTTGCGGTTATCAAACCAGGAACAATCCTTTTTGAAGCCACTGGCGTCAGTATGGAAACTGCACAGGAAGCTTTGAGATTGGCTCAACAGAAGCTTCCCGTCAGTACAAGATTTGTAGTACGTAGAGACTACGTAGGATAATAGAAACTATGAAAAACTCAGAAATCAGATCACTTTCAGAAAGTGAAATCAGTGAGCGGATTGTAGCTGAGCAAAGCAATTTGACAAAATTACGTTTTGCCCATGCCATTTCTCCAATAGAGAATCCCAATAAAATAAGAGAGACAAAGTTGTTGGTCGCAAGATTGAAAACAACCTTGAGCGCCAAACAATTAGCTAAATAAGAATTAAGATGGCTACTACTGAGAGAAATCTACGGAAAGAAAGAATAGGAAAAGTAGTTAGCAACAAGATGGAGAAATCCGCTACTGTTGCCGTGGAGAGAAGGGTAAAACACCCTATCTACGGTAAGTTTGTTGCAAAGACTACCAAATTTATGGTTCATGACGAGAACAACGAGTGTCACCCAGGTGACCTTGTAAAGATTAGTGAGACTCGTCCGCTGAGTAAGAATAAGCGTTGGAGATTAGTAGAAATAATAGAAAAGGCTAAATAATCATGATACAACAAGAATCCAGACTAAGCGTAGCGGATAATTCGGGTGCCAAAGAGGTGCTTGTGATCCGTGTATTGGGAGGAACCAAGAAAAGATATGCTTCTATTGGTGATAAAGTTGTAGTAACTGTAAAATCAGCTATTTCTTCCAGCAGCATGAAAAAAGGTACCGTTTCAAAAGCGGTTATCGTGAGAACTAGGAAAGAAATTAGAAGAAAAGACGGTTCATATATCCGATTTGAAGATAATGCAGCAGTTCTTTTGAATAACAATGACGAGCCTAGAGGTACACGTATCTTTGGTCCAGTTGCTAGGGAATTGAGAGAAAAGCAGTTTATGAAAATTGTGTCTTTAGCCCCAGAAGTATTGTAATCATGGAAAGAAAATTCAATAAGCAACCAAAATTGCATATCAAAACTGGCGATACAGTAAAAATTATCGCCGGTGATGATAATGGAAAAACGGGACAAGTTCAATCAGTGAACTTAGAAAAAAGGAAAGCTATCGTGGAAGGGATCAATATGGTCACCAAACACGTCAAGCCTACTGCTACAAGTCCTCAAGGTGGAATCGAGAAGAAAGAAGCCGCTATTCATTTAAGTAACCTTATGCTTGTAGATCCAAAAACTGGTGAAGCAACTAGGACTGGAAGAAAGCCGGGCGAAAATGGTAAATTAGTTAGGTATTCTAAGAAAACTGGGGAGGTAATCAATGGCTAATCCAAGAATTAAAGATAAATTCATCGCAGAAATTGCACCTTCTTTGAAGGAAAAATTTCAGTATCAGTCTGTAATGCAAGTACCTAAATTGACGAAAATCGTCTTGAATAAAGGTATTGGCGCTGCAGTAGCAGATAAAAAATTGGTAGATCAAGGAGTTGAAGAACTTTCATTGATCACTGGTCAGAAAGCTGTAGCTACAAAAGCGAAAAACTCAATCTCCAATTTTAAATTGAGAGAGGATATGCCCATCGGTGCGAAAGTTACTTTGAGAGGTCATAGAATGTATGAATTCCTTGACAGATTGATCTCAGTTGCCCTACCACGTGTAAGGGATTTTAAAGGGATCAACGATAAAGGATTTGACGGAAGAGGGAATTACACTCTCGGTGTGACAGAACAGATTATCTTTCCTGAAATCAGCATTGAAAAAGTCAACAGAATCTCTGGTATGGACATCACTTTTGTGACTACAGCCAACACAGACGAAGAAGGCTTTGCCTTGTTAAAAGCTTTTGGAATGCCTTTCATCAACAAAAATAATCCAGAATAATCATGGCAAGAGAGTCATTAAAAGCTCGTGAGAGAAAAAGAGAACGTCTTGTAGCCAAGTACTCCAAGAAAAGAGCAGAGTTAAAGGCTGCTGGAAACTATGAAGCTTTGGATAAGCTGCCAAAAAATTCATCACCTGTGCGTCTGCACAATAGATGTAAATTAACTGGTCGTCCTAAAGGTTACATGAGAAAGTTTGGTATCAGTAGGGTTACCTTCAGAGAAATGGCTTCTGCTGGTAAGATTCCTGGGGTTACGAAATCGAGCTGGTAATAATCAGACAAAAGTTTTTATTCTAAAAATCATTGTGTAACTTTGCACGCCCATAACGGGTACGCAGTTAGACTTATATAAATATGACTGATCCAATAGCTGATTATCTAACCAGATTGAGAAATGCCATCAAGGCTTCTCATCGAATCGTTGAGATACCCGCCTCTAACATCAAAAAAGAGATGACAAAGGTGCTTCATGACAAAGGATATATCCAAAACTATAAATTTGAAGAAAATGGTCCTCAGGGAACTATCAAAATAGCTTTGAAATACAATCCAACGTCTAAGCAAAACGCCATTGTCAACTTGACAAGAGTTAGTAAGCCAGGGTTGAGAAAATATGTTAAGCATGACGCACTACCCAGAGTCATAAATGGCTTGGGTGTCGCCATCGTTTCCACGTCCAAAGGTGTAATGACCGATAAGGAAGCCCGTACTGAGGGTGTAGGTGGAGAAGTACTTTGTTACGTTTATTAATAAACCGTTATGTCCAGAATAGGTAAAAAACCAATAAATATACCCGCGGGTGTTACTGTAGACGTGGCAGCACACAATACTGTTACTGTTAAAGGTCCCAAAGGTACTTTGACTCAGGATGTAAATCCTGATATCATCGTAGCAATTGAAGAAAATCAGGTTGTTTTAACCAGGCCAACGGATTCCAAAAGACACAAATCTCTTCATGGTCTCTATCGTTCCTTGATCAATAATATGGTCATTGGCGTTTCAGAGGGTTACAAGAAGAAATTGGAATTGGTAGGTGTTGGATATAAAGCGTCTAATCAAGGTCAAGTTTTAGAACTGGCTCTTGGATATTCACATAGCATCTATTTTGCACTACCGGAATCAATTTCCTTGTCTACTGAGACACCAAAGGGTAAAAACCCTTCAGTAAGTTTAGAAGGTATAGACAAAGAATTGATCGGTCAAGTTGCTGCAAAAATAAGATCGTTACGTAAAGTCGAGCCTTACAAAGGTAAAGGTGTTCGATTCGCTGGAGAGATTGTTAGACGTAAGGCTGGTAAAACCGCTGGTAAAAAATAATTAATATGGCTTTCAATAAGAATTCTAGAAGACTTAGAATCAAAAAGAGTATTCGTAGAAAGATCTCCGGTACCGATTCTAGACCTCGTTTATCAGTATTCAAAAGCAATACTGGTATATATGCGCAACTGATCGATGATCTTAAGGGTAACACCCTTGCGTATGCATCTTCCAAAGAACTTGGATCTTTGCAAAACACCAAGCTTTCGATTTCAAAGGAAGTTGGGTTGAAAATAGCTGAAAAGGCTGTTGCGAATGGAGTCACTGAGGTTGTATTTGACAGAAGTGGTTACCTTTATCATGGGAATGTTAAAGCTCTTGCTGAAGGTGCAAGAGAAGGTGGCCTTAAATTTTAATAGAAATTATGTCACAAATTAAAAGAAAACCCATAAGGGCAACTGATACTGAACTTAAGGAGAAAGTTGTAGCTATAAACCGAGTTGCGAAAGTAGTAAAAGGAGGTAGAAGATTTTCCTTCTCTGCGATCGTTGTTGTTGGTGATGGAAGTGGTATTGTAGGTTATGGTTTAGGCAAAGCCAATGAGGTCACTGATGCTATTACCAAAGGCATAGAAGACGCGAAGAAGAATCTTGTTAAGGTTCCGATTTTGAAAGGAACTATACCGCATGAGCAATTAGGTAAGTTTGGAGGCGGATTCGTATTGATCAAGCCGGCTGCACCTGGTACAGGTGTAATCGCGGGTGGTGCAATGAGAGCCGTTTTGGAAAGTGCTGGCGTAACAGACGTTTTGGCTAAATCCAAAGGTTCTTCAAATCCACACAATGTTGTGAAAGCGACTATTGATGCCTTGGTTCAATTAAGGGATGCAATCAATGTTTCTCAACAAAGAGGTGTAAAAATGTCTAAAGTTTTTAACGGATAATAACATGGCTAAGATAAAAATCACACAGCTCAGAAGTATTATCGACAGACCTAAGGATCAAAAAGACACCATTAAGGCGCTTGGTCTGGGTAAAATAAACAGGACTGTGGAAGTTGAAAATACTCCACAGATCGCTGGTATGGTAAGAAAAGTAAGTCACCTTGTTAAAGTGGAGGAAGTTTAATCATGAAACTACATACATTAAAACCAGCCGAAGGATCTACCAAAAATAGAAAAAGAATCGGTCGTGGTCAAGGTTCAGGCAGAGGTGGTACCTCTACAAGAGGCCACAAAGGAGCCAAATCTAGATCAGGATATAAGTCTAAGCTTGGATTTGAAGGTGGACAAATGCCACTTCAAAGACGTGTTCCTAAATTCGGCTTTAAAAGCATCAATAGAGTTGAATGCAATGTTATTAATCTTAACGTTCTTCAAGAATTATCAGAAAAGCTATCTTTAGACACCATTTCAGTTGATGTTTTGGTAGAAAATGGCTTAGTCGGTAAAAAAGATGTTGTTAAAGTTCTAGGAAGAGGCGAACTTACATCAAAATTGAACGTAAGTGCCCATTATTTCTCCGCGTCAGCAGTTGAGGCGATTGAAAAATTAGGTGGAACAGTAAACAAGATTTAAATAAATGAAAAAGTTTATTTCAACAGTTAAGAACATCTTTTCTATTGAAGATCTAAGAATTCGTATTTTGAATACAATAGGTTTTCTAATTGTATTCAGATTAGGATCTTTTATCGTCCTACCTGGCGTAGATCCTTCTAAATTAGGAGATGCTCCCGAAGGAATTTTTGGACTGATAGATACTTTCCTTGGTGGAGCGTTTAGTAACGCTTCCATTTTTGGACTGGGTATTATGCCCTATATATCTGCTTCGATTGTGTTGCAGTTATTAACTGTTGGAGTTCCTTATTTTCAAAAGTTACAAAAGGAAGGAGAGTCTGGTAGGAAGAGGATCACTCAAATTACCAGGGTTCTGACCATTGTCATCACGGTTGCTCAAGGAGTTGGTTACATCACTGCTACCATCCTTCCAACTGGTGCTGTTATGGTAAGTACATCTCTTTTCATGTTTAGTTCTTTGGTTTTACTCGCTGCAGGCACAATGTTTTGTATGTGGCTAGGTGAAAAAATAACCGAAAAAGGTATCGGAAACGGTATTTCTATGCTGATTATGATTGGGATCATATCAAGGTTTCCCGGCGCCATTATAGCAGAAGGTCTATCCAAAGGTACTTCTGGAGCTCTTTTGTTAATCATTGAAGCAGCTGTTCTGTTCTTTGTAGTAGTAGGAGTTGTCGCTTTGACCGAAGCAGTAAGAAGAATCCCAGTTCAGTATGCAAAACAGGTTGTTGGTGGTAAAGTATACGGTGGACAGCGTCAGTACATTCCGATCAAAGTGAATGCCTCTGGTGTAATGCCCATTATCTTTGCCCAATCTCTGATGTTTGTACCTGCTTTGGTCGCACAAATTTGGTCGGCGGATAATGATATCGCGAATTACATTGGGAGTACATTTAGTGATTTTACCTCATGGCAATACAATTTGGTGTTTGCTACGATGATCATTTTATTTACTTTCTTTTACACTGCAATCACGGTCAATCCGGAACAGATAGCAGAAGATCTTAAACGAAATGGTGGTTTTGTTCCGGGTATCAAACCTGGAGCTCCTACCGGTGATTTCATTGATAATATTATCTCTAAAATCACCCTTCCTGGGTCGATCTTACTGGCTCTGGTCGCGATCCTTCCTGCATTTGCAATTATAGCGGGTGTCAGTGGTGAATTTGCTCAATTTTATGGTGGGACTTCATTGCTGATCATGGTAGGTGTAATCATGGATACCTTAAGACAGATTGAGAGTTATTTGTTGATGAGGCATTATGAGGGAATGATGAAAAGCGGGAATATGAAAAATAATCCCACTGATTACGTAGTAGCTTAATATGATTCATTATAAATCTGCTGAAGAGATCCAATTAATCAAGGAAAGTGCCAAGATTTTAGGTAAAGCTCACGGAGAAGTTGCGAAATATATCAAAGAGGGAGTTAAAACCTCCTTCTTAGATAAAATTGCCGAAGAATACATCAGAGACAATAATGGTGTACCTTCGTTTAAAGGATATAATGGTTTCCCTTCGACACTTTGTATTTCAGTAAATGAAGTAGTTGTGCATGGGTTTCCTAGCGAATATGTTTTGAAAGATGGCGATATAATCTCAATAGATTGTGGAGTCTTTCACCAAGGTTTTCATAGCGATTGCGCTTATACTTACCCTGTCGGTGAAGTTTCCCCACAAGTATTGTCATTGTTAAAGACTACAAAAGAGTCGTTGTATCTAGGTATCGAAAAAGCGGTTTTCGGCAACAGGGTAGGTGACATCGGTCATTCCATACAAAAGTTTGTAGAATCGAAAGGTTATACAATTGTAAGAGAGTTGGTCGGTCACGGTTTGGGAAAGAGTCTTCATGAATCACCGGAAGTTCCAAATTATGGAAAAAAAGGAAGTGGACCTATCTTGGATGCTGGATTGGTAATTGCAATTGAACCGATGGTGAATCTGGGTTCGAGGAATATTGTTCAGGAACGGGATGGTTGGACCATCCGGACTGCGGATAAGAAACCTTCAGCTCATTTTGAGCATACGGTGGCCATATTTCAAGATAGAACAGAAATTTTGACCACACATCAATATATAGAAGAAAATTATAAATTCTAAGTATGGCTAAACAGACATCTATTGAACAAGATGGTACAATAGTAGAAGCATTGTCTAATGCAATGTTTAAAGTGGAACTTGAAAATGGTCATCAATTGATTGCACATATTTCAGGTAAAATGAGAATGAATTACATAAAGATCCTGCCGGGTGACAAAGTGAAATTAGAGTTGTCTCCTTATGATCTTTCAAAAGGTAGAATTGTTTATCGATACAAATAAATTTGTCATGAAAGTAAAGACATCAATTAAGAAAAGAAGTGTTGATTGTAAGGTTGTCAGAAGAAATGGAAAGCTTTATGTGATCAACAAAAAGAATCCAAAGTTTAAACAAAGACAAGGTTAAAAATTATGGCAAGAATTGCAGGTGTTGACATACCGGACAACAAACGTGGTGAAATTGGCTTAACCTACATCTTCGGAATTGGTAGAAGTGCGGCCAAAGCGATCCTGCTGAAAGCAGGGATTTCTTTTGATAAGAAAGCTGGAGAGTGGGATGATGAAGAATCTACCGCTATCAGGAATTTGATTGCTGAAGAATACAGAACAGAAGGTGTTTTGAAATCAGAGATTCAATTGAACATCAAAAGATTGATGGATATAGGTTGTTATAGAGGTTTGAGACACCGTAAAGGTTTACCTGTAAGGGGTCAAGGAACTAAAAATAACGCTAGAACAAGAAAAGGTAAGAGAAAAACTGTTGCTAACAAGAAAAAAGCAACTAAATAAATCTTGATTTAGATTATGGCTCAGAAAAGAAACGATAAAGCTAAAGGTAAAAAAAGGGTAGTTAAAGTAGAGGCGATAGGTCAAGTGCATATCAAAGCTTCCTTTAACAATATCATCATCTCCATTACCAATAATTCTGGTCAGGTGATCTCTTGGGCTTCTGCCGGTAAAATGGGATTCAGAGGTTCAAAAAAGAACACACCTTACGCTGCACAAATGGCTGCACAAAATTGTGGTCAAGTTGCGTATGACTTAGGATTGAGAAAAATTGAGGTTTTTGTAAAAGGACCAGGGTCTGGCAGAGAGTCAGCGATCAGGACTTTGCAAAATGTTGGCTTAGATGTAACTACGATTGTCGATGTGACTCCACTTCCACACAATGGTTGTCGTCCACCAAAACGTAGAAGAGTTTAATTTATTAATTTAGATAAATAATGGCTAGATATAGAGGTCCAAAGGCAAAAATTGCCAGAAAATTCGGTGAGCCTATTGAAGGACAAAGTAAAGTACTTCAGAAGAAAAATTATCCTCCTGGCATGCATGGGAGAGGTAGAAGGAAAAAACAGTCCGAATATGCGATCCAGTTGATGGAAAAGCAAAAAGCAAAATACATTTACGGCGTATTGGAAAGACAATTCGCTAAGATGTTTGGTATTGCTTCCAGAAAACAAGGTATCACAGGTGAAAATCTTCTTCAATTGCTGGAGGCTAGATTAGACAACACCGTATACAGATTGGGAATTTCTCCAACCAGAAGAGGTGCGAGACAATTGGTCAGTCACAAGCATATTTTAGTGAACGGAGAGGTGGTAAACATTCCTTCTTATACTCTTAAACCTGGGGATACAATATCTGTAAGGGAAAGGTCTAAATCACTAGAGGCAATTACCGCAAGTTTGTCTGGTAAAGGAACAAATCGTTATCCTTGGTTAGAGTGGGATAATAGTTCTTTGACAGGTAAGTTTGTTTTGGTTCCTACAAGGGATGATATTCCTGAAAACATTAAGGAACAACTGATTGTCGAACTTTACTCTAAGTAATAATAAACTTTCTGACTTTAAAAGAACTAATGATATGTCCATACTAGCATTTCAAATGCCCGAAAAAGTGGTGATGGAGAAAGCAGATGATTTTCACGGTCTGTTTACCTTCAAGCCATTGGAAAAGGGTTATGGGGTCACCATTGGTAATGCCTTGAGGAGAATTTTGCTATCTTCATTGGAAGGGTATGCCATCACATCTGTTAAATTACCAGGTGTGGTTCATGAATTTTCCACCATTGAAGGAGTAGTGGAAGACGTGACTGATATTATTCTTAATTTGAAACAAGTAAGATTCAAAAAAGTCCATGAGGCTATTGATGGAAAAATTACTGTAGAAATTAAAAATCAGTCTATCGTCACTGCTGGAGATATCGCTAAGTTTACCTCTTCGTTTGAGGTGTTGAACCCTGAGTTGGTGATTTGCCATCTCGATGATTCAAGAAGTTTGGAGATAGAGCTTTCAGTAGAAAAAGGCAGAGGATACCTTCCTGCGGAAGATTCCAAACCAAAAGATCAAATATTCGGTGTTATTCCTATTGATGCCATTTTTACCCCTATTAAAAACGTTAAATACAGCGTTGAAAATACTAGGGTAGAACAAAAAACTGATTTTGAAAAACTAATTCTCGAAGTTAATACGGATGGTTCCATACATCCAGAAAAAGCACTACAGGAGGCAGCCAAGATTTTGATACAACATTTTATGTTGTTTTCTGATCAAACTATGGTCTTGGATTCTACTGGAGTTACTGAACCGGAACCAATTGATGAGGAGTTTCTTCACATGAGGAAACTTTTGAAGACTTCATTGAGTGATTTGGATCTTTCAGTTCGTGCGTTCAACTGCCTGAAAGCGGCTGACGTAAAAACCTTAGGCGACCTAGCCAGATTGGAAATTTCCGACATGATGAAATTTAGAAATTTCGGAAAAAAATCCTTGGCAGAACTTGAACAATTGATTCAAGAAAAAGGCTTGACCTTCGGCATGGATTTATCTAAGTATAAACTTGATGAAGAATAAATTAAAATGAGACACGGTAAGAAATTTAACCACCTTGGTAGGACAGCTAGCCATAGAAGGGCAATGCTTTCCAATATGGCCACTTCCCTAATTCTTCACAAGCGTATTTCAACAACGCTTGCAAAGGCTAAGGAATTGAGAAAATATGTAGAACCTCTTATTACAAGAGCTAAAGAAGATACTACACATAACAGACGTATCGCTTTTTCCTATCTTCAAAACAAAGACTCCATTAAAGAACTTTTTGGTGAAGTGGTTGTGAAAGTAGGAGATAGACCGGGTGGATATGTTAGAATTATCAAAACGGATTTCCGTTTGGGTGATAATGCTGAAATGTGTATCGTGGAATTGGTAGATTACAACGAATTGATGTTGAAAGAAGCCAAGCCTGCGAAGAAAACTACAAGAAGAAGCCGTAGAAGTTCTGACAAACCAGAAGAAGCTGCTGCGGTAACTCCTAAAGCAGCTAAGGCAGAGCCGAAAGCTGAAGAAACTGAATCAGAAGACAAAAAAGAAGATAAATCCGCTGAATAATATTATGCGAAACGCTTCTTTATATAAAGGGATTGGACATTAGTTCAATCCCTTTTTTTATATCCTTTAAATTTAACAAGGCATATCCTGAGAAAATCATTAAATTTGAATATCCAATTTTCGAAATGAACAAACAAAAAGCAACTCTACTCCTGGCAGATGGAACCGTGTTTCATGGCAACCTCATCGGGAATTCTGGTACCAATGGCGGTGAAATTTGTTTTAATACCGGAATGACCGGTTATCAAGAAATCTATACCGATCCCTCGTATACTGGTCAAATCATAGTCAACACCACATCACATATAGGGAATTATGGTGTGATGGATGACGAATCTGAATCCGAATCCCCATCTATTGCAGGGATTGTGGTCAACAACTTCTCTCAGGTTTTCAGTAGACTTGATGCCTCAGGATCCTTACAAGACTACCTTGTCAAGCATGGTATTTCAGGCATTGCGGATATTGATACACGCAAACTTGTAAGACATATCAGATCGCAAGGGGCAATGAATGCCATAATCAGTTCTGAGTTTGAAAATGATTTGGAAGGTTTGAAAGCCGAGCTTGAGAAAATTCCCAACATGGACGGGCTTGAACTTTCTTCCAAAGTTTGCACTACCGAACCTTACTATTTTGGAGATGACACTGCTGATATAAAGGTTGCTTGTTTAGATTTTGGAATAAAGAAGAACATACTGAGGAGTCTTGCAAGTAGGGGAGTCTATTGTAAAGTTTTTCCGGCCAAAACCAATCTAACCGAAATGGAAGCTTGGAACCCTGATGGTTATTTTCTTTCGAATGGACCTGGAGATCCAGCTGTGATGGGATATGCCGTGGAAACTACGCAATCCATCCTTCAAACCGGCAAACCACTTTTTGGAATTTGTTTGGGTCACCAAATATTGGCGGAAGCCAATGGTGTTTCCACTTTTAAAATGCACCATGGCCATAGGGGATTAAACCACCCCATCAAAAATCTAGTGACTGGGAAAAGTGAAATTACTTCTCAAAACCACGGGTTTGTGGTCAATAGGGAAGACGTTGAAAAAAACGAAAATATTGAAATTACACACGTACATCTGAATGATGGAACAGTTGCGGGAATCCGATTGAAAGACAAACCAGCTTTTTCTGTCCAGTATCATCCTGAATCTTCTCCCGGTCCTCATGACTCGAGATATTTATTTGATGATTTTATATCTTTAATTCAAAATAATTAAAACCTAACAAACCTTTTACATTATGACATTGATTCAATCCATTCATGCAAGACAAATTTTGGACTCCAGGGGTAACCCAACCGTGGAAGTGGATGTTTACACCGAAACTGGTGCATTCGGAAGAGCAGCTGTACCTAGTGGAGCCTCCACAGGAGTCAATGAAGCAGTAGAGCTACGCGATGGGGACAAAAGCAAATACCTTGGCAAAGGTGTGTTAAAAGCGGTTTCCAATGTGAATGATATTATTGCCCCAGAATTGGTAGGCATGGATATTTTTGAGCAAAACCTGATTGACCAGATCATGATTGGTCTTGATGGAACTCCAAACAAAAGTAAACTTGGAGCCAATGCTATTTTAGGAGTTTCCTTGGCAGTCGCCAAAGCTGCGGCGATGGAGTCAGGACAACCACTTTACAGATATATCGGTGGTGTTAATGCCAATACACTCCCCGTTCCGATGATGAATATCATCAATGGAGGTTCACATTCTGATGCCCCTATAGCCTTTCAGGAGTTCATGATCCGTCCTGTTGGAGCACCCAACTTTTCTGAAGCCATCAGAATGGGTGCTGAAATTTTCCATCATCTGAAAAAAATCCTTCATGATAAAGGCCTAATTACATCCGTAGGTGATGAGGGAGGTTTTGCTCCTAATTTCTCTGGTGGTACTGAAGAAGCATTGGGTTGTATTTTGGATGCAATCCAGAAGGCAGGTTACAAAGCTGGTGATGACGTTACCATTGCATTGGATTGTGCTGCTTCTGAGTTCTATAAGGACGGAATGTATGACTATAAAAAATTTGAAGGCGAATCCGGGAAAATCAGAACTAGGGAAGAGCAAGTTGAATATTTGACAGAACTTTCTGAGAAATACCCAATAGATTCTATTGAGGATGGTTTTGCTGAGGAAGATTGGAAAGGCTGGGCAATGCTTACCGCTAAAATCGGAGACAAAATCCAAATTGTAGGTGATGATCTTTTTGTTACCAATGTGAAATTTCTTCAAAGAGGAATTGAGGAAAAATCAGCAAACTCTATTCTGATTAAAGTGAACCAAATAGGGACTTTGACAGAGACACTGAATGCAATTGCCCTTGCTCACAAAGCTGGTTTTACTACAGTGATGTCGCATAGGTCTGGTGAAACCGAAGATTCTACCATTGCTGATTTGGCTGTTGCAGCCAACTGTGGTCAAATCAAAACCGGTTCAGCCTCAAGATCTGATAGAATGGCAAAGTATAATCAATTGCTAAGAATCGAGGAATTACTAGGGGAATCAGCCTATTTTCCTTTATCCAAAAAATAAATACTAAATTTCATGAATTAAAAAGGCAGCCATCTGGCTGCCTTTTTTGTTTTCGTCCTACTCGGTGAAAAATAACTAGCCACTTATTTTTATGCTTTTTTTAAATTGAGACCAAATTAAATCAATTAAAATGTCCCGCTGATTTCAGCGTATCGCTAAATGCCTATTGACAGTATATTGTGTAGTTTCATCAAAAATTTATGATTGTTATGGCGGTGGAGGTTATTGTTCTTTGTCGGTAAAGGATTGCCTTAATTTTTTTGAAATGTTGTTCCAAATTCAAATGGAGTGCTTATTGGAAGTTATTCTGGGGTTGAACCTAAAAGCAGATAGCAGATCCTTTTTATTTCACAGGCCCTTCCATCATTGAATGAATTTTGATTTTGTTGAGGACAATTCCCGTTTTCCAATTTCGGTTAATTGCCGTTTCTTGCCAATCACACTTATTTTATCATAAATACCATTAGGATGCTTTGACTCCGGAATTCAATTGATTTCCTAAATTTATCAAATTTTCCTTTTGATGGAATTTAATTATTTAGTTTATTAGTGAACGATTAGGTTAACATGATTTCTTATGAATCCAAACAGATTGTTTTTTATTGGCATTTTATTTTTAATGACTGTACTTTCCTGTAAGCAAGAGAAACCAGAAAGTCAGGACCAAACCCTAGAATCCTTCCGAGGAGAAGTAGCGGCCACCCTAGTGAATATTGCCATTGCTGAAAAAAAATCTTTTGACTATCTTATTAATGCATCCGGAAAACTGGAGGCGGTCAATCAAGTTAAAATAGTGGTACAGCGACAGGGGATTTTGAACGAGCTTTATGTTAAGGAAGGAGATTTTGTGGAAAAAGGAAAAATCCTCGCCAGATTGGATGAATCCAATATCCAGTTCAATCTCGAGAAAGCCAAAATCCAAAGAAAAAATGCAGAAGCCAATTACCAGTCAGAGATTTTGAGTTTTCAAACCCTCATGGAATCCGGGGATACAGCAAAAATCGCGCGCATCCAAGACCAACTGAAAGCAAAAAGCGGTTTGTTTACCTCCGAGATAGAGATGAAAGAGGCGGAACTGGATCTCCAAAAAGGGGTTATCATTGCCTCCATCTCCGGCAGAATAGCAGATCTCAAAATCAAGAAGGGAAGTTTGGTCTCTTCAGGAGAGGATTTGCTCGAAATCATCAACGTCAATCAGCTGGAGCTAAAAGTCAAGGTCCTCGAATCGGATATCAGTCAGATATCCATTGGTCAAAGTGCCTCCATTTTCCCTGTAAGCGGAGGGGCTGGAGACATTCTGGGAACAGTCCGCAGCATCAATCCCAAAGTGGATGATAATGGTCTCGTTCAGGTCAGTATTCAAGTCAGCGGCAACACTGGGCTTTTACCAGGGATGAATGCGAGAACAGTCATCCGTTCTCCCCAAAATAACAGTATTGTAGTGCCAAAACAGGCTTTGGTTTACCGGTCGGGGAGACCAGTGGTCTTTACGGTCGAAAAAAATGAATCCAAATGGAATTATGTGGAAGTCGGCAAAGACAACGGGAAAGAAGTTGAAATCCTCACCGGTATCGAAGTTAATGCCACGGTGATCACTTCCAACAATCTTCAGCTGGCCCATCAGGCACCCATTCAAATCGCAAAAGACTAAGGGCTATGGTTAGATTTTTATTGGCGAGGCCTATCGCGGTTTTGATGACTTTTGTCGCCTTGATGGTGTTTAGCCTTATCGTTTTTCAATCTCTTCCGATTTCCCTTTTACCTCCCATCGATGTGCCACAGATTGTGGTCAAGATAAATTATCCCAATGCTTCCCCCGAAGCGATTGAGCAAAATGTGCTATCTCCCATCAGAGAAGGCTTGATGACACTCAAGGGGCTTGAAGACATGGAAAGTAAGGCTGGAGGGGAAGTTGGTACCATTCGGCTCAGCTTTGATTACGGCACTAAAATGGAATTGGCCTATATCGATGTCAATGAAAAAATAGATCGAATTACCAGCAGTTTACCTTCGGGACTTCCTAGGCCTCAGGTAATCCGAATCAATACCAATGACATCCCGGTGGTCAGGGTCCAAGTGACCCCAAAAGAAGGCATCAATTACAATGAAGTCAGTTTGCTCGCAGAGAATGTCTTGAAAAAGAGACTGGAGCAATTGGAAGGTGTCTCCCTAGTGGATATCAATGGTAAAAAAGACCGTATCATCACCATCAGTCCCAACCTTGCTGCACTCAGGGCTTTGGGCTTGACCACTGACAATGTGATCAATGCCATCCGATTTGGCAATGAAGAACTTCCGGGAATCAGTGTTGAAGATGGTCAATTCAGATATTACCTACGGCTTGCCACCAGAGTGGACACTCCCGAAGACATCATGAAACTTCCCGTCACGGGAGAGGATGGTCTAGCGGTGGACCTGGGACGCGTGGCTGAGGTCAAGTACGAAATTAAAGAGCCCTTGGGGTATCATCTTACTGGGAGTCAAGAAGGCTTGGTCATCA
This sequence comes from Rhodonellum sp., assembly GCF_030656585.1. Classification (NCBI taxonomy): domain Bacteria; kingdom Pseudomonadati; phylum Bacteroidota; class Cytophagia; order Cytophagales; family Cytophagaceae; genus Rhodonellum; species Rhodonellum sp. The sequence continues at coordinate 28,871 of NZ_JAUSPP010000026.1, read as the reverse complement.
CGGTACACAAACAGGCTTCTGCCAAAATGAACTTGTTGATTCCATTGATTTATGAATCATTGGAGGTGTTCAAAGCTGATTATCCAGAAGTAACCTTCGAACTGACGCAGGATCAATCCATGTTGCTCAATGCCGGAATCAGCAACCTACAGACCAGCTTGCTATTCGGTGGACTGTTCGCCTTCGCGGTGTTGTTTGTCTTTATCGGCAATTACCGCACACCGGTAATCATCGGGATCAGTTTGCCGACTTCCCTGATCATCAGTTTTTTGGTGTTTTACTTTTTTGACATTTCCATCAATGTGATTTCCCTCAGCGGTTTGGCCTTGGGCTTAGGGATGTTGATCGATAATGCCATCATTGTATTGGACAATATTACCCGCAAAAGAGCCGAAGGATTGGATCTTTTTGAAGCCTGTGTAGAAGGGGTGAATGAAGTGCAGTCCGCATTGATCAGCTCCGTTTTGACCACACTGGCTGTTTTTATACCCCTGGTTTTCCTCAGCGGAATTTCAGGTGCCTTGTTTTATGATCAGGCAGTTTCGGTGGCAGCTATCCTTTTTGTTTCCCTTATGGTGGCCTTTATCTTCCTGCCGATGCTCTATTACTTTTTCTTCAGGTCAAAGGGAGATAAAATAATGGACAATGAAAACAGCAAAGCATTTAGTGGCATTTTAAAGGGCTACAAAGCATTGTTTAGAAAGGTTTTTCTTAGAAGGAAATTGAGTTTAGCCATTTTTTTAATCTTGATTCCTGCAGGATTATCAATCGGTTTTTTCTTGGATACACAAGGGCTTCCACCCATTGAAAAGTTTGATGTGATGGTGGAGATTGACTGGAATGAACCCATTGGGGCCTTGCAAAACAAAGACAGAATTGTCAGTTTGATGGAATCCATCAAGGGCAAATACAGCAAAGCAGAATCCGATATTGGTGTACGCCAATTTTTGTTGTTTGATGGGGAAAGCTCCATTCAGAAGGCGAGTCTTTATTTCCTTTTTGAAAGCGAAAGTGAAAAAGAGGAACAAATGCGATTGCTGGGAGATCTGATTGCACAAAATTTTCCGCAAGCGGCTGTTGGCATTATGGATGCTCCTAATGCTTTTGATCAGCTTTTTAATTCCAATATGCCTTATTATGAAGTCCGATGGAAAGATCTTGCGACCAAAAAGCCAGTTGAGGAAGCTAAAATGGATCAATGGCTGGAAGAATTCCCAGTGGATCAATGGGAACGTGGGCCGGCCTTGCAAAAAGAAGCCTCGGTGATTTTCAGGCTGGATGCAGCAAAAATGGCACTTTACGGGATTGATCTATCCAGGATTCAGGACCAGATTTTAAGGCTTTTCGGCAATTTTTCCATTACAGAGATCAAGCGGTTTGGAGAGATTACGCCGATCAGGTTGAAATCTAAGGACATTAATTTTGAACAGATGCTGCAAACCAATTATTTGATTGGCAGAGATGGGAACGAATACGCCCTTGGCAATTTTATCTCTTTTACCTACGAAAACCACTACAAGAATGTGACTGCTGACAAGGGAGGTATCTATCAATCTGTCACGTTGGAAAGCCAAAATCCTTCCGATTTCAATGCTGAAATTTCCCAATGGGGAGCCGATCGGAACTTGGGTGTAAGTTTTTTTGGACAGTATTTTCGGGATCGTGAAAATATCCGGCAGTTGATTGGCATCCTTTTGATTTCCGTTCTTTTGCTTTATTTCATCCTTTGTGCCCAATTCGAAAGTTTCATCCAACCTCTCATCGTGATTTTCACCTTGCCGTTGGGCATTGCTGGGGCGTTCGTGGTGTTATGGATTACAGGCACTTCGCTCAATGTGATGTCGGCCATTGGCTTGGTGGTCATGCTGGGAATCATGGTCAATGATGCCATCCTGAAAATTGACACGATCAACCGATTGAAGATCAAATACAAAAGTGATCCTTTGATGAATTCATCACAAATTCTGGACAAGGCTTTGTTTGAGGCCGGAGAAATAAGGTTGAAGCCGATTATGATGACCTCCATCACGACCATCTTGGCTTTGCTTCCGGTAGTTTTCAGTGCTGGATTGGGTGCTGATTTGCAGCGACCATTGGTCTTTTCGGTAATCGGAGGACTTACCATCGGGACATTCACTGCACTGTATTTTGTGCCATTGGCCTATTCTTTTATCTCAAAAAAATGACTCCTTTTAGAATCGTCATCGCTTTTATCGTTCTCTCAATCATTGGCATTGCTCTGGTGCCGAAGCTCTCGGTGGACCTGAACCCCAGGGAACAAGAGCCGATTTTGTCCATCAGTTACAATGTGCCGAGATCTTCTCCGGAATTGGTGGAAAAATTGGCTACCTCACCTTTAGAAGGAGCGATGTCCCAATTGGCAGAATTGAAAAAAATCAATTCCGTTTCCAATTATGACCGTGGATCGATAACACTTCGGTTTGACAAAAGGACGGACATGGAATTCAAGAAATTCGAAGTAGCTTCCATTATCCGTCAGGTTTATCCCTCGTTGGACCCAAAGGTTGCCTATCCCCTGGTGACACAATCCTCCGAGCGGAGAACGGATCTCAAAACCCCTATTCTCACCTACAGTGTGAATGGGCCATTTGCTTCCTTCGAAATCAAAAAAATAGCTGAAGACGTACTCAAAACAGCACTCAATCGCTTTGAAGAAATCGAAGAGGTCACGATCAGGGGAGCAAATGACTTGCAGCTTTACGTGACCTATGATATCCAAAAACTCCAGTCACTATCGCTTTCCAAAAGCAATATTTCCACGGCTGTATCCAATGCTTTTGGGCGAACTTATCCCGGCGCAGTGGTCAACAATAAAAATGAAACGCTTTTTATCCAAGTGGATCGCTCTCTGAAAGAAATCAGTCAACTGGAAAATCTGCTGATCACTACCAAGGCAGGGAAGGAAATTTATCTACGGGATATTGCCCAATTGACCCTGGAAGAATCCGAACCCAACACCTATTACAGGATCAACGGCAATAATTCCGTCACGCTTTCGGTCATCAACAGGGATGGAGTGAACAAGGTGATCCTGGCAAAAAACATCAAAGCTGCGATTGAAAACTCCAAAAGCCTTCTCCCGGCTGGATTTGAGGTGCGTTTGGAAAATGATGACACGGAGTTTTTGGAAAAGGAACTCCAAAAAATATACAAGCGATCGGGTCTTTCCATCTTGATCCTCATTGTCTTTATTTTCCTGATCAATAGAAATATCAAATACTTAGGGATCCTTTTTCTTGGCATATTCGTCAATCTGAGTATCTCGGGAATTATACTTTATCTGCTTAAGGTGGATATCCATTTGTATTCCCTAGCAGGATTGACCATTTCATTTGGCTTGATCGTGGACAATGCCATCATCATGGTCGACCATTTGCACAAGCATAAAAACCGAAAAGTGTTTTTGGCCTTGTTGGCAGCTTCCTTGACGACCATTGCGGCGCTGATGATCGTATTTTTCCTACCAGAGGAGGATAGGAAAAACCTTACTGAATTTTCGGTGGTGGTATCGGTCATGCTGGCGGTGTCTCTTTTTGTAGCCTTGTTGTTTACACCAGCATTATATGAGATGTTTTTTGGGTCCAAAGGAAACAAAGGAAGGGTGCTGTCTATCCCTCAACTGAGAAATAGGGTAAAGGCTTTCAGGATCTTCAGAAATGGGATTTCGTTTACGGCCAAATACAGAAAAGCTTTTGTGACCGTATTGATTTTGATCTTTGGGTTGCCGGTGTTTTTCCTTCCGGCCAAATGGGAAGGGCAGGAATGGTACAACAAAACCATTGGGTCCACTGTCTATCAGGAAGACATACGGCCACATGTGGATAAGTATTTAGGGGGATCTCTCCGGATGTTCGTCAGGGGCGTTTTTGAAAAATCATCCTATCGGGAGGCGGAGAAAACCCGGCTTTACGTGTCCGCCAGGCTTCCTTTTGGGAATACTTTGGACCAAATGGATTTTATCATGAAAGAGTTTGAGAACTTTTTGAAAGGTGTGGAGGGAATCGATCAATTTGTCACCTATATCCAGTCCGGCCAATATGCCCAAATCGTGATCACTTTCAAGGAAGCCTACGAAAAATCAGCTCTGCCTTACCAATTGAAGGGAAGACTTTCGGTGAAATCCACGGATTGGTCCGGAGCCGGTTGGAGTATCTACGGAGTGGGACAGGGATTTTCCACCGGAGGAACAGGTGATGGGATTCCATCTTTTAGGGTGGAAATGAAAGGGTATAATTATGATGAATTGGAAAAACAATCCGTGGTTTTGGCAGATAAGCTTCTTTTGCACAAAAGAATCCAAGAAGTCAATACCAATGAGAGATTGAATTACAATGAGCGGAAAACTGAAGAATATGTACTTCGTTTGGATCAGTCAAGCCTTGCCCTTGGACAAACCAACCAATACGAAGTTATCAATGCATTGAATGACGTATCCAAACCTGTGGGCCCCACGACGTATTTGGCTTTGGCAGACAAAAATTACGGAGTGGTGATCAGGGAAAAAGACGCGCAAAAATATTCTAAATTTGATTTGGAAGAAAATAGTCTGATCGGTGGAAAAGACAAGATATTCAAGGTGAGTAATTTCGGCACCCTCACCAAGGAAACCACCACCAATGCCCTGCACAAAGAAGACCGACAGTACATCAGAATTGTGGCATTTGAATACATGGGTTCAGCCAAATTCGGCAATGAATATTTGGATGAGGTTTTGGGGGAAGTGAAAGCTTCCATGCCTATCGGCTATTCCGCAAAAAAACAATCTTACAATTGGGATTTCAACAAAACCAAACGACAATATGGTCTGATTTTGATCTTGGTGGTCGCTATTTTCTTTATCTGCTCGGTACTATTTGAAAACCTCAAGCAGCCATTTTACATCATTGCCATTATTCCGCTATCCTTCATAGGCTTGTTTTTGATTTTCTCATTATTTGATTTTTATTTTGACCAAGGTGGGTATGCTGCATTTGTAATGCTGGGTGGCTTGGCGGTGAATGCGGCAATTTTTATTGTCAATGATTTGAATAACCGAACCAGTGGGACTTACAACAGGAATGTCTTGAAGGCTGTCGCCGGAAAAGCCATACCGATTATGCTGACCATCTTATCAACCTGCTTTGGTTTGATTCCCTTTATCATGGAAGGGCAAAATGAAATCTTCTGGTTTTCGCTTGCGATCGGTACGATAGGCGGATTGATCTTCAGTATTGTTGGGGTGTTTTTGGCGCTTCCTGTCTTTTTGTGGAGGAAAAAATGAGAGGGGTTAAAGTCTTTTCAGGACAAAAATAATTGAGCATTTTGTCATATAAATCATAATTCCCGACACTAAAGCATAAGGCTACCAATTTTGGGATGCTGTCAAAACAATCCTTTTTATGAAACGTCATCCCCTTCCCATTATATTAATTTTTTCCACCTTGATTTTTTCGCACTGTTCATCAGGTGATGAAGGGGCAATCGATGATCCTCTTGTTTCACTGGAACTTGAATTGGTAGATTCCTTGATGGTGGATGAATTGGTTCCCTTGCGCTTGCAGGATTATTCTAAGGAAGTCGGACTTTTTATCCTATTTGACTCCAAGTCCAAAAACCCCATTTTCGTTGATGAAAAAGGTGAAATCATCCACAGATTTAACCTTTCCAAAGAAGGGCCAAATGGAACTGGCGCCAACGGTGCTTTTGGGTATAAATTTATTGACAAAGAGAGGTTTGTGGCTCAGGGTGCGTTCTCTGGTTATTTTATTTATGATCTTCAGGGTAATCAAATTCGCAAAGTTGCCAACAATGCCAAAGAGCTGTATCGATTGAGTATTTACCGCAATAGAACGACTTTTCATCCTTTTGTCGAAAATGGGCAGGATCTGATGCTTGGGGAAGAGCAGAACTTTTTTTCGAATGAGGATGCTGATTATAAAAAACTCGGGACAGCATATTATGCCAAAATCAGTGGGGTCTACCGCTACAATTTGAATTCTGAGGAAAATGAAATATTGGAATCCTATCCAGAATTATGGGAACCGAGATTGAACGACCGTTTTGTGGGGCCTGATTTCCCATTTGTGGCCCTTCATGATTCCAAACAAAAATATGCATTGTTGCCTATGGTCGGTAATCAGGTTTTTGTTTATGAATTCAGGGAAGGAAAGCCAATCTTGACGAAGGACATCCACCTTTCTCATACGCTCCGGCCAGACTTGTCACCGCTGCATTCCACTGAATTTGAGAATTCCGATTCAGAATATCCCAAATTCAACAATATTCTATTTTCGGGAGAATACTTGATTGCTTCGTTCAGCTCCAAGATTCCTTTATCAGTCATCACCGAACTTCGAGCCAAATCGGAGGAATATTACAGGTTGCCGGAGTTCAAAGAAGCTCAGAAAAAATATGTGAAAACCTACCATATCGTAGTCAAGAACGGAAAGCAGATCGGAATCATTGATAATCTCTCTGTAAATGGGGAATTAGAATTCATGGATGCCAATGGAATCTTATATGTCAACGACAATGCGAACCCAGAGGAAGAGAGGGATTACAATATATTTTACAAACTGAAAATCAAACAGTAAAAAAGCTGATGGTTTTCTTATTGCCACCGCAATTGGAATTCATTTTTTCGTGAATGAATAAGATACAAAAACCCCTAAAAATAGATTTGAAATGATGGTTTCAAAAATAGAAACTCGCCCCAATGGAAGGTTGGATCATAGTAAATGGTGATCGTCTTGTCGAATAGACGAATTCACCATCCACTTCTCCGTCTGGGTCATATTGGTATTCAGTGTCTTGGCGTGTGAGGTAGTCCAGCCTGGTGCTGTTTTGATACATCAGTCTAATTTCCAGTTGGCCTTTTTGTGCGGATTTGAATGGGATCATCACTCCGCCACCGAGTTGATAGGCTCTCGACCAATCGGAAAAATCCCGGTCTTCCTCAATAACATCTTCAAATATGCTTGCTCTGATTTTGTACCGCGTGTAGGCATAGATCCCTCCTGCCTGAGCTTCGATAAATGGGAATACTTTTCCATAGATCTCTGGGAAAAACCGAAAAACACCCATCATGGTGAGCATGTTGTTGTTTCGCCTCAGGCGCAATTCATCGTTGAAACCTACATAGAGATCATCCCTTTTTTCCAGTTTGGTGCCATATATGCCATAGCCAAAACTCAATCCAATTTCCAAAGGGGTTTTAGGGATTTGGTAATTTGCCCAAAAAGCCAATTCAGGCAACAAGATGCCAGCAGCAGCAGCTTTAAAATCACCAATGGGAATCCCGGTTTTGACCTGAAAGCCTCCGATAAAATCCTGGGCATTTGTCTCCAAAAATGGAGAAAGAAAAGTAAGAAGGAACAATAAACGTCGCATAAATCTCATATTCAACACTTACGAAAAGTGCAAAAGAATTGTTTAGTCTAAATCCCTGAAAACATCTTCCAAATCCATACTGAATCCCTCGATACATCTGGAACCAACAACATCTCCATTTGTAAATAGCTTGGAGGGGACAAAATTGCCAGCGGTCAAGGAATAGATCAGCAAAGTCTGTTCCTCAGGATGGATGATCCAATATTCCTTCACTCCACTTTCTTCATAGACTTTATATTTGTATTTGAGTTCTTTTTGATTGTTACCGGGAGAAAGAATTTCTATGATCAGATCCGGTGCCCCAATACATCCGGCTTCATCGAGTTTGCTTCGGTCACATATCACACAGATATCGGGCTGGACTACCGTAAAAATGTCCTCATTCTTTTTTGAATGAACAGGCAAACGCACATCAAAAGGGGCTTGGTAAACTTTGCAGTTTTTTCCCTCCAAAAAATTAAAAAATCTATTGGTTATCTTGACGGATATTTCCTGGTGCCTTCTTTTAGGAGCAGTGGTCATTTTAAACACCCGGCCCTTGATCAATTCCACCATTTCATCTATCTCCCAGGTCAGGTAATCTGCATAGCTGTACCTGCCATATTTGGTAAAGGGTTCCTCTACTTTATCTGGGATTTTTTCCTCATTTTTCATAAACCCAATTTACCAAAAAATGACCTGACAATAAACTCCTCTATTTAATAAGCCAGCAATTTTTCCAACTTCTCTCTAAACCGTTCTATCGGCAGAAAATTCTTTTCCAAACTTGGCGCAAAGGGAACGGGAGTATCCAAGCTTCCTTCCCGCATGACGGGGGCATCTAGGAATTCAAAACAGTTTTCAGAAATCCAAGCAACAATTTCCGCACCGATCCCCCCAGTCAGACAATCTTCCTGAAGGAAAATAACCTTGCCTGTTTTCTTTACAGTGGTTTCCACGGCTGATTTGTCCCATGGCAGCAAAGTCCTCAGATCCAAAATGTCTGCGGAAATCCCCATTTCCTTCACGGCTTCTTTTGCCCAATGGACACCCATGCCGTAAGTAATGATGCTGACAGCATCTCCTTGTGAAACGAGATTGGCTTTCCCGATTTCGATGGTATAATACGGTTCAGGAACCGATCCGGAAAGTGACCGATAGAGTGCTTTATGTTCAAAATAGAGATAAGGATTCGGGTCCTCGATTGCGGAATTGAGCAATCCCTTTGCGTCGTAGGGGTTGGAGGGGTAGACAATCTTCAATCCTGGGGTATGAAAAAACCAGGCCTCGTTGGATTGGGAATGGAAAGGTCCCGCAGCGACGCCTGCACCGGTTGGCATGCGCACGACCACATCTGCATTTTGTCCCCAGCGGTAATGGCTTTTGGCGAGATTATTTACGATTTGGTTGAAGCCCACGGTGACAAAATCTGCAAACTGCATTTCTACCATGGCTTTGTAGCCTTTGATGGACAAGCCTAGGGCGGCGCCGAGAATGGCGCTTTCACAGAGTGGTGTATTCCTTACCCTTTCCGCTCCAAAAGCATCTTTAAAGCCATCCGTGATTTTGAAAACTCCCCCATACGTCCCGATATCCTGGCCCATCAAAACCAGTTTCGGAAACTTTTCCATGGACTGCCTCAGCCCATCGGAAATGGCATCTACAAATCTTTTTTCTGTCACCTTTTCCGAATTGGGATGGATGGTTTTCTGTTCGAAAGGATAAAACAAATCTGCCATTTCTTCCAAAGTATCCGCTTTAATGGTCTCCTCGCCAAAGGCAATTTCCAAAGCATCGTTGATGCTGGCTTTAATCTCCTGATTGATTTTTTCCTTAAGCAATGGCGTCAGCAAACCGATTTCTTCCAAATACCGTTCGTAGTTTTCCACAGGGTCTTTTAGCGCCCATGTTTCCATCAAATCCTTGGGGACATATTTGGTGCCGGAAGCCTCTTCGTGCCCGCGCATTCGGAAAGTCATCGCTTCCACCAAAACAGGTCTTGGGTTTTGGCGAATATCCTCAGCCAGTTTCAGAATGGTATCATATACTTCCAAAATATTGTTGCCATCGATTCGGATCGCCTCCATTCCATATCCAATACCTTTGTCGGTGAAGTTTTTGAAAGCAAATTGTTCCTCACTCGGAGTGGAAAGTCCGTATCCATTGTGTTCTACCATGAAAATAACTGGGAGTTTCCATGTTGCCGCCACATTCAATCCTTCATGAAAATCTCCCTCCGAGCTCGCGCCATCTCCTGTAAATACCAAAGTCACTTTCTGTTCCTTCGACAATAAATCTGCCAAGGCGATCCCATCTGCGACGGCCATTTGAGGCCCTAAGTGAGAGATCATTCCTACGATATTAAAGTCGTTTGTCCCAAAATGAAAGGACCTGTCTCGGCCTTTAGTGAAGCCTGATTTTTTGCCTTGGAATTGTGCGAAAAGTTTTTCCAAGGGTATATTTCTCCCCGTAAAAATCCCAAGATTGCGGTGCATTGGCAGGATATATTCATCCTGGGACAAGGCATTCACCGCACCGATCGATATCGCTTCTTGGCCCCAACCGCTAAACCATTTTGAAATCTTCCCTTGTCTGAGCAGGATCAACATCTTTTCCTCAATCCTCCGAGGGACCAAAAGTGATTCATATAGCGAAATCAATGTTTGATCATCGTATTCCTTGCGGTCAAAAATAATCGAAGGGCTGTTGCTGTTCTGTGAAGTCATCATGAGGGTTTATTTTCCCCACCAAATTATAACAAAGTTCTTGGGCAACAAAGGATGAGGATGGCAATTTTGGTGAGATTCCATTTCAAGCAGATGGCTATTGGAGCGACCAAAACAAGAAAGGAAATAGTGCGTTCGAACGAATTGAAGTAATAGGCGCTTTTTTGTTCATGGAAACCGACTTATTTTGAAAAAATATTGGTTCTAGGAAAAACAGAGTGGCCTCTTTCTATTTGGCATTGGGCAGTAAGAGGGATTAAAAAGAGCTAAATTTAAGCCAGGTCAAATTTTAAATACCTTTAGAAATAAAGAACATGGAGGAAATCCTGATCAAAAACATGGTTTGTCCCCGTTGTGTGATGGCGGTTGAAAATGTGCTCGAGGTTCAGGGAATCCCTTTCTCGAAAGTGGTACTGGGTAAGGCGGTGATAAAGGAATCATTGAGTAGTAGTCAAAACGAGGCCTTCGAAGGCGCTTTGCGGCAACTCGGATTTGAAATCCTAAAAGGAAAGGATGTCCAACGCATAGAAAAGATAAAAAATCTCTTGTCGGCACTATTTCAAAAGGAGGAAATCCCTTCCGGGTTTACAATATCCAGTTACCTCACCGAAAGTATTCCCGAGGATTACAGCAGTATCAGCCATCTTTTTAGCAGTTTGGAAGGCATCACCATCGAGAAATTCCTGATCCAAATGAAAATTGACAAAGTCAAGGAATGGCTTTTTTATGAAGAACTTTCCCTGAGTGAAATGGCGTGGAAGCTAAATTATAGCAGTGTACAGCATCTTTCCTCCCAATTTAAAAAGTTGACAGGGATGACTCCCTCGGCATACAAGAAGCTGAAAAGTAAAAGTGGACAAGGTTGGGAAGCGTCAAGTCCCTGAAAAACAGCAAAGGCGTCGACTTTCGTCGACGCCTAAAAATAATGCAAGAAGGTTAAAAAATGTTCGTTTGCTGTATGTCTCAAATCTAGGGAGATTCTAATGGGCAACGGCAACCAAATCATTAAGAATACTTTAATTATGCATGCTAAAAACCTCTTAATCGTAACGATTTGATAACTTTGTTTTTTCAGCCTTTTGGATTTCACGATCACATCCTTCTCAGGTAAAAGCCTTCGGCAAAATTTCATTCTTCTTCCCGGAGAGCATTTTTGGATTTAAAACCTCTTGAATGATGGAAATTCTCCTATCTATCAAACTTGGAAAAAGCTAATCTTTTAATTTTTCAATGTTCCAACCTTTAAATTTTATACCTTTGCCCCCAAAGCAGGAAATCAGTGAAAGCGAGAACATTAAAAAAAGACAAGGTCAATATCATCACCATGGGTTGTTCCAAAAACCTGGTAGATTCAGAGGTTTTATTGACGCAGTTGATAGGGAACGGGATTGATGCCTCGCATGAATCCAATACCAAAGACAACAACATCATCATCATCAATACTTGTGGATTTATTGACAATGCCAAACAGGAATCCATTGATACCATTCTTAAATATGTGAAAGCCAAGGAGAAGGGTAAGGTGGACAAGGTATATGTGACAGGTTGTCTTTCACAGCGCTACCGGGAAGAGTTGGAATTGGAAATCCCTCAGGTAGATGCATTTTTCGGGACAAGAGAGCTTCCCGCCATTCTGAAAAAATTCAAGGCGGATTACAAGCATGAGTTGGTAGGGGAGCGTTTGCTTACCCATTCCGCACATTATGCCTACATGAAGATATCCGAAGGTTGTGACAGGCCTTGTTCTTTCTGCGCCATTCCCATCATGCGTGGAGGACATATTTCAAGATCCATCGAGGATTTGGTCAAGGAAGCCCAGCACAAAGCTGCCAATGGCACCAAGGAACTCTTGCTCATTGCACAGGATTCCACCTATTATGGACTGGATCTGTACAAAAAAAGAAGGCTTGCCGACCTGATGCGCGCACTTTCCGACGTGGAAGGAATTGATTGGATCAGGTTGCATTATGCCTATCCAACAGGTTTTCCCATGGACGTGATTGATGTGATGAAGGAAAGACCCAATATTTGTAATTATTTGGACATTCCCCTGCAGCATGGTTCCAGTGCCGTGCTTAAAAGCATGCGAAGGGGAACGACCCGCGAAAAACAGGAAGAATTGATCCATTCGATCAGGGATTTGATTCCTGAAATAGCAATCCGAACCACTTTGATCGCCGGACATCCGGGCGAGGGCGAAGCTGAATTCCAGGAAATGGTTGATTTCGTGGAAAGAATGAAATTTGAACGACTGGGCGTCTTTACCTATTCCCATGAGGAAAATACCCACGCGCACACGATGGAAGACATCATTCCTCAGGAAGTCAAACAGGAAAGAGCAAACCATTTGATGGAAATCCAGGAGCAGATTTCTTATGATCTGAACCAAGAAAAAATCGGTAAGGAATTCAAAGTCCTCATCGATAAAAAAGAAAATGGACATTTTGTGGGAAGAACAGAGTTTGATTCTGTGGAGGTTGACAATGAAGTGCTGATCGATGCGGCCAAACATTATTGCAGGGTTGGGGATTTCGTTCAGGTGAAAATCACTGATGCGACAGAGTTTGATCTATATGGAGAAGTTTTAAATTGATGCTTTCAAAAAAAGCAAAATAGGTGCCCAATGATTTCAAGATCATTGGGCATTTTTTTTGCACCGGATCCATTTTTTGGACCAAATTCCAGAGAAAATAATTTTAATCCGAGTGATGCATTGGCCTTCCTAATGGGGCTTGAAACGGAAAGAAAATCAGACTGTTTGGAGGATAACGGATTTTAGCGATTTGGTGAAGTCAAAAACTGTAAACAAAGACTGTTTATTAAGTAAACTCAGACTGGAATAGAATTGGCAATACAGAATACAAGTTTAAAGGCCAGGTTCTACGCGCTGACTGGAAGGAATTGGACAAAGAAATAGTAAAACTTATTTTGGGACTTTGAAAAATAACAATTTTATAAAGTCCCTAGGTTGATTATTTAAGGAGACAATGACTAATTTCCCAAAAAAAGACATGAAAAAATTGACTTTCATTTTTCTAATCCTGTTTCCCATGATTTCACAGGCGCAATTTTCTTACGATCTCCAGGGCCATCGAGGTGCCAGAGGCTTAATGCCGGAAAACACCATTCCTGCGATGATCAAAGCCTTGGATTTGGGAGTGACCACTTTGGAATTGGATTTGGCAGTAACCAAAGATGGGGAAATCATCGTTTCCCACGAACCTTGGATGAATCCTTTGATTTGCCTCACGCCAGAAGGAGCGCAGATCCCTGCGGGGGATCATGGTCACAACATTTATAAAATGACTTTCTCGGAGGTGTTGAAATATGATTGTGGATCGAAAACTCATTCAGGTTTCCCAAAGCAAGTCAATTTCAATGTCGCCAAACCAAAACTGGCAGACTTATTTGAAGCCGTCGAGAAATATGTAAAAGATTTTGGACTGCCTCAACCCAATTACAATATTGAGATCAAAAGCCAACCGGATGGAGATGGGATTTACCATCCAGTGCCGCGGGATTTTTCCGATAAGGTTTTTCAATTGATCAATGGTAGGATCGATTGGGAAAGAATCAATATCCAATCTTTTGATTTTAGGGTGTTGCAGTATTACCACAAAACTTATCCAGAGGTCGTTTTGGCCATGTTGGTGGAGGACGCCTCCAAATCATCCGAGCAGCTCCATGAACTGGGTTTTCAACCCCAGATTTATTCCCCCTACTTCCCAAAACTCACATCAGAGGCAGTCGCTGCAATGCATAAAAAAGGAATGAAAGTCATTCCCTGGACCGTAAATACCACCGAACAGATGGAAGCCCTTTTGGATATGGGCGTGGATGGTATCATTACGGATTATCCGAATTTGACTCCGAAGCGATAGTTTTATGGTATAGGGTATTTAGTATGTGACCTTCAGGTTTAGATTCATCGCCTGCATCGACAACCCTCAACGCACAGACCAAGTACCAAATACTTTTTTTCCACACCGGCTCTCTCCCTTGGCGCCCTGAATTAATCTCTCTATTTTTGGCCATTCAAATATATAAATGTCCATGAGGGTACTGGAAGTCATCAGTAAAAAGCAAGAAAGAGAGTTTTTGGACATGGCCATAAGGCTGTATAAAAACGAGAAAAACTGGATCAGACCTTTGGATAAAGATATTGAAGGCATCTTTCAACCTGAGACCAATAAACTTTTTAAGCAGGGGGGGAAAGCCAAAAGATGGTTGCTGGTAAATGATTACGGAGAAACGATAGGAAGAATCGCTGCATTTGTCCATCCAAAATGGAAAGAAAAGCAACCAACGGGAGGAATGGGTTTTTTTGAATGTATAGCGGATCAGGCTGCCGCTTTCTTGCTTATGGATACTGCCAAGGAATGGTTGAAAACGCAGGGAATGGAAGCCATGGATGGTCCAGTCAACTTTGGGGAAAGGGACAAATGGTGGGGGCTTTTGGTCGATGGTTTTTATCCCCCCAATTATAATATGCCGTGGAACTTCCCCTATTATCAAGCGTTTTTTGAAAATTATGGGTTTCAGATATATTTCAAACAATATACCTATATGAGACCCGTGAAAGGGCTCGGTTTTGATCCCAAAATGATAGAGCGGGCCAATAAAATATTGGCAGATCCCGATTTTGAATTCAGGCACATGCAAGGAAAGGAATTGTCGGAAAAGGCGCCTGAATATTTTATGGAGGTCTACAACAAGGCTTGGGCGAGACACATGGGCAAATCCTTGGTACTTAAGGAAACCAAATTCATGTTTGCGAAAATGAAACCCATTATGGATCCTAGATTGATTTATTTTGGATTTCACAAAGGTGAACCCGTTTCTTTTTTCATCAATATTCCAGAAATCAACCAGATTTTCAAATTTGTGAATGGCAAAATGGATTTGATCGGAAAATTAAAGTTCCTTTGGAACAAGACTTTCAATCCGCCTGACAAGATGCTTGGATTGGTATTTGGCGTCGTCCCTGAAGTTCAGGGCATGGGCGTGGAAAGTGCGATGATCATGCAGTACAATAAAACCTTTGCCAGTCAGGATCATTTCTCATACAAAACCATTGAAATGAATTGGATCGGTGATTTCAATCCGAAAATGATGCGCGTCTGTGAGCAGCTCAACGCCGAAATCTATAAAACGCATCACACCTACCGTCTCCTTTTTGACAGCAGCAAACTCTTTGAAAGGCATAAAATTTTTGAATGATTAAATAAAAATGAAAATGAAGGCTCGGGAGATTTTCAACAATTGGGGTTGTCACATGAATGGAAACCCCCAACTGGACTTTTGAACACCTCACCGAATTTGGCGTTGGATAGCTGGCGACCGCGTGCCAAGATGAATTGAATACCGAAAATTAAATAGATATAAACATGAAAAAATACGATGTAACGGGCATAGGAAATGCTTTGGTAGATATAGAGTTCAAAGTGAAAGATCAATTTTTTGTGGATTACAAGGTTGAAAAAGGCTTGATGACATTGGTGGACGAAGAGCGCCAAAATGCGCTGATGGAAGTGATCGATACTGAGGAAGCAAAAAAACAATGTGGAGGTTCTGCTGCCAATACAGTTATTGCCGTCAGTCAGTTTGGTGGGAATTCCTTTTATTGCTGCAAAGTGGCCAATGATGAGTTGGGGCATTTCTTTGTTCAGGACATGAAAGATTCCGGCGTAGACAACAATCTTGTTTCAGACAATCTTGCCGAAGGCATCACCGGAAAATGTTTGGTGATGGTGACCGAGGATTCAGAGCGTACGATGAACACCTTTTTGGGCATCACACAGAACTTTTCCAAGGCGGATGTCAATGAAGCTGCGATCAAGGATTCCAAGTATTTGTTCATAGAAGGTTATTTGGTCACCTCTCCCAATGGGAAAGAGGCGATGGCCCATGCAAAGAAAATCGCAGAAGCGGCTGGGACAAAAGTTGCGCTGACCTTTTCCGATCCGGCCATGGTCAAATACTTCAAGGCAGGTTTTGATGATGTGATTGGACCCAGCGTAGACTTGCTTTTTGCCAATGAGGAGGAAGCCATGATCTTTACAGAAAAGGATAATATTCTGGAAGCCAGAGAAGAACTGAAAAAAGCGGCAAAACACTTTGTCATCACCCAAGGAAAGAATGGGGCGATGATTTACGATGGGGATACTTTTATCGATATCGAACCCTACAAAACCACGGCGATTGACAGCAATGGAGCAGGGGATATGTTTGCAGGAGCCTTTATGTATGGCATTACCAATGGACATTCCTATGCTTCCAGTGGAAAACTTGCGTCCATGGCCAGCTCCAAAATCGTAAGTCAGTTTGGCCCACGGTTGAAGTGGCACGAAGCCAAAGAAGTTTTGACCAGGTTGACACCATGAGTTCAAAACCCTTTCCGATCTTGAAAATCGGGAAGGGTTTTGTTTTTTTAATGCTTTTTTTCAAGCATTTCTGAGAAGAGTGATGGGATTATTTTTTTTAAGAGAGCATTCTCAAGTATATCCGCGTACCCCAGAATCGAATTTTTTAATGTTTAGGGGGAACTAATCTATATTTAAATATAAATTAGTTCCCAAGTTTGTTTCTTTTGATTATTAATTATATTTTTCCAACCCTTTTTAGAGATTCATAAATAATTGGTTGTTTTTGGTGCCCTCTGCAAAACCTTTACCCTATGAAAATGTGTTTAACTAAAAAGCCGAATCAAATCCAAATTCAAATAGAACCAATATGAGAAAGTTTACCTTTTTAATGTTGTTGACCGGACTGACAAGTCTCTCATCAATCGCTCAAAACAAAATCGAGTTCAAGGAATTTACCTTGGACAATGGACTGCATGTGATTCTCCACCAAGACAATACGACTCCGATTGTAGCCACATCAGTATTGTATCATGTTGGCTCCAAAAATGAAAATCCAGAGAGAACTGGATTTGCCCATTTTTTCGAACACCTACTTTTCGAGGGAACAGAAAACATTGGCAAGGGGGAGTATATGTCCAAGATCGAGTCGATCGGCGGCACCCTCAATGCATTCACCTCAAATGACATTACGTATTATTACGAAATAGTACCTTCCAACCAACTGGAAACTGCGATTTACATGGAAAGTGAGCGGATGCTCCATCCCAAAATTGATCAGGTTGGCGTGGATACACAGCGTGAGGTGATCAAGGAGGAAAAGCGTCAGTCTTATGACAACAGGCCTTATGGCACCATTCTTCCCGAAACGATGAAACGTGCTTTCCTTACACACCCCTACATGTGGCCGGTGATCGGATCCATGGAAGGTTTGGATGCAGCGAAGCTGGAAGAATTTATGGCGTTCCACAAAGCGTATTATGTCCCCAACAATGCAACATTGACCATTGCAGGGGATATTGATTATGACCAAACAGAAGAATGGGTGAAGGCTTATTTTACTGAAATTCCTAAAGGACCCAGCGAGTTTTACAGGCCGAATGTGAAAGAGGCAGTGAAAACTGCTGAAGTTAGGGATATCGTGTATGACAACATACAAATTCCAGCGATTATCCAGTCTTACAATCTTCCTCCCAAAAACCACCCGGATTCTTATGCAATGTCCATGCTTTCTACCTATTTGACAGGAGGGAAATCTTCTTTGATGACCAAGGAATTGGTGGACAATCAGCAGAAAGCACTTGCGGTAGCAGCCATTCCTTTGGATTTGGAAGATGGCGGCGTGTTTTTGATGTATGCAATTACCAATATGGGGGTGGAACCAAAAGATTTGGAAGCCGAAATGGATGGTTTATTGAAAAAAGTACAGGACGAAGGGATTTCTGAAAATGACTTCCAAAAACTCCAGAATATCATAGAAAACAATTTGGTCAGCAAAAACAGCTCCATGGCTGGAATTGCTCAGAATCTTGCAGAATCAAGATTGTTCTTTGGCGGAACCGATTACATCAACAATGAATTGAGTTTTTTCAGGGCAGTGAAAAGAGAAGATCTCCAGAGAGTAGCCAAACAATACCTCAATCTCGATGGAAGGGTAGTACTTTATTACCTTCCAAAATCCGCTCAACCAGCCGAATAATTTTTGATCCTTTTAAAATAAGAGAAACATGAAAAAGATATTGCTATATTTTATTATGAGCTTGATGATTCCTGCGGGAATGGCTCAGGTTGATAGGTCGACTTATCCAGAAGCTGGTCCAGCCAGGGAAATCAAATTAGGGGATGCTGAGTCCTTTACCCTGAAGAATGGCTTGAAGGTATTTGTGGTTAAGAACTCAAAACTTCCTCGCGTAGCTTTCTCTTTGGTGTTGGAGCGTGACCCGATCTTTGAGGGGAATAAAGCCGGTATGCTGGGATTGGTGGGAGAAATGATGACTGCTGGCACATCGAACAGGACGAAAGACCAACTGGATCAGGAAATCGATTTCATCGGTGGTTCGTTGAGCGCCAGTGCCAATTCCATTTTTGCCTCCTCCTTGAAAAAACACCAAGGAAAAGTGTTGGAACTGATGTCGGATGTCTTGTTCAATCCGATTTTTCCACAAGAAGAATTGGACAAATTGAAAAAACAATCCATCTCCGGCTTGGCAACAAGCAAGGACGATCCAAATTCGATATCAAGAAGATTGAGTGCTGCCTTGGTTTATGGAAAAGATCATCCGTATGGAGAGTCTGAGACAGAAGCCACGATCAATAACATCACGGTGGAGGATATCAAAGGATATTATCAGACTTATTACAAGCCCAACATTGCATACTTGGCCATCGTGGGAGACATCGATGAAAAAGAAGCAAGGAAATTGGTAGAACAATATTTCAGCAAGTGGAAAAAAGGAGAAGTGCCAAAGAAAACGTATGCCAAACCTGCCTTACCTGAAAAAAATCAGGTGGCATTGGTAGATAGGTCTGCGTCAGTACAAACCGTCGTTAACATTACCTATCCCATGGAAATGAGATTGGACAATCCTGAGTATTTGACCACAAGGGTGTTGAATTATATCTTGGGCGGAGGATCTTCTTCAAGGCTTTTCTTAAATCTAAGAGAAGACAAAGGATATACCTATGGTGCCTATTCCTCCATCGGAGCGGATAAATTGGTAACCAGTTTTTCTGCAAATGCCAGCGTTAAACAAACTGCGACCGATAGTTCCATTCATGAAATGATTTATGAAATCCGGAACTTGGCCGATAAAGGGATTACCCAATCTGAATTGGAAACAGCCAAAGCCAATCTAAGTGGTTCATTTGGAAGATCACTGGAGAGTCCTTCCACAATCGCCAATTTCGCCATCAACACGGAGAGATATAAATTACCGAAGGATTTCTATACTACCTACCTACAGAGATTGAATGCGATCACCATAGAGGATGTAAATGCTGCCGCAAAAAAACACCTTAAACCTGATAACATGTATATCACCGTTGTCGGCAATGGAAGCGAAATCAAAGACAAGCTGACGGCTTTCGGAGAAATCAAAACATTCACCAATATGGGGGAACCTGAAAAGGAAATGCAAATGGCAGATGCGGAAATGACCGCCAGTAAAGTCATCGACAATTATATCACAGCAATCGGCGGAGAAGAAAATCTAAAAAAGATCAAGACTGCAAAAATTGAATCTTCCGCAGAGATCCAAGGAATGAAATTGTCGTTTTTATTCCTTTATGATGAGCCAAAAGCGGCTTTCAACCAAAAAGTAATGATGATGGGTAACGTTGCCTCCAATACAACCATTAAGGATGGAAAGGCCGTGATGTCCGCAGGTGGACAAACTCAGGAGTTGACTGACGAGCAATTCGAGGCTGCAAAAATGGGGATGTTTATTTTTCCAGAGCTCCATTTTGAAGATCTAGGATACAACATAGAATTAGATGGTATCAAAGATGTGGAGGGAGAGGAAGCTTACAAAGTCATTGTCACTAATCCAACCGGTTCAAAACAAGTGAATTATTACAGCGTTGCCACGGGTTTGAAAATCAAAAATGAGAATGCTGAGGCGGGTGATTCCTCATTTGGGAGCTATGAAGAAATTCAAGGGGTAAAATACCCGATGGAAACGGTCATCAAATCCCCGATGATTCCTGTTCCCTTGGAAAGTAAAGTTGAAAAAATAGAATTCAATGTTGCCATTTCTGGTGAGGAAATGAATTAAAGAAAAACAAAAAGAGGGTCTTGGCCCTCTTTTTGTTTTTCCCATCGAACAATTTAAAACAAATCAACATTCATGAAAAAACTTGGTTTATTCGCAACAATATTGACAGTAGGAGCACTTCAGGTCTCTGCAATGGCTGGCACTGAGGCCATGGAAAGCAAAAAATTTACTTCAAAAACCGAGACAAAATTAAAGATTAGGGAGATAGATCCATCAGAGGTAATTGCAAAATACTTGAAGGCTGTTGGAGGAAAAGAAAAAATTGCAAAAATCCTGAACTCGGTAAGGGTCATGGAAGCGGATTTTCAAGGAAATACAATTTTGATCAAAGGAATCAGTGATCAAGAAAACAGTCGCATGATCCAAGAGACCAGTGTAATGGGAAATGTGGTCCAAAAAACCGTCGTTGTCAACGGTGTGGGAACAATCTCAGCAATGGGGCAGGAGCAGGCGATCACTGAAGAAATGATGCAAATGATTAAATCCCAGATGTACCTTTTTCCAGAGGAGCATTATAAGGAAATGGGATTTGGCTTGGAAATCAGGGGTACCGAAACCATAAGCGGGGAAGATGCCAATGCTCTTGTCATCACGTTTCCAAATGGAATGAAGATCATGGAATATTACAGTGTAGCCAGTGGTTTGAAACTGAAAACGAGTTCTGATGCAACAGGTGACATCGATTATTCAGATTACCAGGAAGTGGATGGGCTGTTGATCCCAATGACACTGACTATCAAAAATGCAATGCTGCCAATTGCTTTGGAAGGCAAAGTGACTTCTATCGTTTTCAATCAGAAATTGACGGATGCGGATTTTAAATAAGTTTGAAAACATATTAAGAAAAAAAGGCTTTCCATTTCCGGAAAGCCTTTTTTTATGCATTAGGATGGGTTTTCATCCAATGGTCTACGGAGTATTTACCCGATCCATAGACAAGGAAAACAATCAGAAGTAGTAGGATAACCAGTGAAATTTCAAATTCAAGGTTGTTTCCCAAGGAAAGAAATCCCTGTTGGATATTGACAAAAAAGACAGCAAAAAAAAGTATAGGCAATTGAAATAACACCGCCAACCTGGTCACAAGACCGAGGGCTATCAAAATACCACCCACCAAATGTGCAAAAGCAACATAGTGCGCCAATGCCATATTAAAAAACGCTAAATCTGCCGTTTTTGAAATCCCAATCAATGCATCAGTGTCGGAAATAAACAAGATACCCTTATAAAGGATAAATAAACCCAAGGCAATGCGGACATAATCTATCCAAATAGGATGATGCTTGTCCGCCCATTTTTCGATTTTGGCTACAGCATCCATTTTTTTCAATTGATTTATTGTACATTTCAATTTACTAAAAATTGGAATGAATTGCCAATTATTTATTTATAATCATCAGTATAACAATGTATTATGTCCTTTTCTTAGGGCTTCCACATTTCTTGATACCCAACTTTATCCGGAGCCATCAAGGAATAATTAGGAAAATACAAAGTGGGATCTTTTTTCAAATCGACATTGATTATTCTTCCCCATCTCAAAAGGATCAGGGTTACTTCTGAAGGTTCGTGGGTGATCTCTGCTGAAAATTCAATTCCGTTGAGTTCCAAAATTTTGTCACCGAGCATTACCTGATAGTAGGCTTTCGATTCCGGGTGTACCTCGATGATTTTACCGGAGGGATCGAATTTAATTCCATACCGATGGACAAGGAAGTCTGAGTTGTATTCTTGAATCACCTTGACACCAATGCCCGCCAATAATTTTTCAAGGGTATTGAAAAAGTCCTCTTTGCCATAAACAAAAGACTGGAAAAAGTTTTGGATTGAATTGTTTCCGGCGGAAAATTTCTTGGTGATCAGTTCTTCATAGTCGTTTAGTGTGTACCCCAATTGGGTTTTACCATAATTCAACCACATTTCTTTCATGATTTCTTCGATCGAGGATCCCTCACTGACCAGCATCAAATCCAAACAGAGGGTAATCAAAGCACCCCGGTTATAAATATTGACTTTCTTATTCGGGATACCTGGCTTGTAGCCGTCTACCCATAGATCAAGACTTGATTCCACTATTGATTGGTTTTTCCATCCCAAGCCATCGAATTCCCGCTGGATCTGTTTTTCCAAAATAGCGAGGTATTCGGTTAGACTATAATACCCCGATTTAAGGAGCATCAAGTCACCCATGTAGGTCGTAACGCCTTCCAAGACAAGTCCGGTGTCAAGATAGGTTTCTTTAGAGAGATCAAAGGGGAGGAGCTCCTTTGGCCTGATCCGGCAGACATTCCAATAATGATAAAGCTCGTGCGAACTTACTCCGATAAGTTTGTCTAAATTATTCTTTTCCTTCAGGCTTTCTGCAGGCCCAAAGGTGATGACTGTGCTCATGGCATGTTCTACGCCATGGTAGTGTGGATAGGGGAGCAATTGAAAGATGAAATGATAGTCTTCGGAAGGGAATTCGCCAAAGGCAAGGATTTGTTTTTGAGTGAAGGCCAGGAAAATGGCAATGAGACCATCCATATCAAAATGGATTTCACCTTGAAACCACAAGTGGAAAGTGGTATGGGCGATTTTATATTGGAAATGTTTTAAATTTTCGCTTGCGAGTAAGGGACTATCGATTAAATTTTGGAAATCCGTAGCTTCGAACTTGAACCCCTCTCTGTTGGGCATAGACGTGGCTACCTGAAAACTTTCGGGGATCTTGAGTTCGATGGTGATGTTTTCCATCTTCCTTTGCAAAACTTCAAAGGCACAATTTGTGAAATTCAAATACAATTGAACATCATCTGACCAGCTGCCTCCAGCATCCATCTGATTGGCATAAAATTCATAGATGATTTGGTAAGTGCCCTTTTCATCTGCCCTGAATTGCCATAAATCCTTTGTGGGCTTGTTCCATGCGATATCCTTTCCTCTGAATTTCACCTGAAAACCCCGAATTTTTTGAGCATAATTGGCCATTTCGTATCTTCCCGGTCTCCAAGCAGGCAGCTGAAGGTCTAAGGTTTCATGATCCAAACAGGCAAGAGAAATCTCGATTTGGATAAATTGAGAGGCTACAGATTTTCTGGAAATCAAATAATGCATGTATCTTTGTTTTTGGGATTCAAACAAAAGTAATCGACTGGTTTGTAAATAAAAAAAACCTATCTATCTTTGCAGTCCTTTTCGGGGTAGATCCCATAAAGCGAATTAAGAAACAAACATATTATTAAAGGATATTGTCATGAAAAGAACATTTCAGCCTTCTCGCAGAAAAAGAAGAAACAAGCACGGATTTAGAGAAAGAATGTCTACAGCAAATGGTAGAAGAGTAATCAAAGCCAGAAGAGCAAAAGGAAGACACAAACTTTCCGTTTCCTCCGAAAAAACGCTGAAGAAGTAATCCATTGCATTATATTTCGTATTTTTAATACGTGAAAGTAAATGCAATGAATTACAAACTTCCCAAGAATGAGAGAGTACATTCGAAAAAGTCTATTAAGGAACTTTTTGACAAAGGTTCCTCTTTTTTTTTATATCCCTTCAAGGTACTCTACCTTGATCAATCAATAATTGAAAACGGAACCCATCAGGTACTTTTTTCCGTTTCAAAGAAGAAGATTAAAAAAGCTGTCCACAGGAACTTCGTGAAGAGAAGGGTAAAGGAAGCCTATAGGCTCCACAAGCACCTTTTGAATCACGAATCAGAGCAAAAGAAATTAATTGCTCTGATTTACGTTTCTACCGATAAGTCCAGCTTTGAAATCATCCAGTCAAAAATTCAGAAAATTTTGAAAAAACTGCAAACATTGGGACATTCCTCTTGATTCTAAAAGAATATGATGAAATTAAAAAACAAAACGGTATTGGTCCTGCTCGCTTCGGTTTTGACGCTGGGGCTTCTTTTTTCAT
The DNA here is from genome assembly GCF_030656585.1 of Rhodonellum sp. NCBI lineage: Bacteria > Pseudomonadati > Bacteroidota > Cytophagia > Cytophagales > Cytophagaceae > Rhodonellum > Rhodonellum sp. Next base: position 4,739 of record NZ_JAUSPP010000026.1, on the reverse strand, counting down.
TTTCCAACAAAGACGACAAGCTTTTTTCCATTGCCAAAAACCTGGATATCTTCGCTTCATTGATTCGGGAGCTTGATTCCTATTATGTGGACGAAATTGATCCCGAAAAATTGGTCACGGTTGGAATCGCGGCAATGCTCGAAGAATTGGATCCTTATACCGAGTTTATCCCCGAAGAAAATTCGGATGACTTTAGGTTGATGACCACAGGGGAGTATGGTGGCGTAGGTGCGCTGATCGGTAATCGCACCGGTATAAATATGATATTGATGCCCTACAAAGGTTTCCCGGCACAAGTAGGTGGGCTGAGAATAGGGGATGAGATTCTAATGGTTGACACAGTAAATGTCAGGGAAAAGTTAACCTCTGATATTTCTAAACTTTTGAAAGGCCCTGCCAATACACCTGTAATGGTGGAGGTGAAAAGAGGCGATGATACGCTTTCGGTAAATTTGACAAGAAAGAAAATCGTCATCAGCAATGTCCCCTACTATGGGAAACTTGATGAGCAGACAGGTTATATCAAACTGACAGACTTCACCACCAATGCTTCAGCAGATGTAAGAAAAGCCCTAATCGACTTGAAGTCGCAGGGGATTACCCGATTGGTACTCGATGTAAGGGACAATCCCGGTGGGATCCTAAAAGAGGCCGTCGAAATCGTCAACCTTTTTATCCCCAAAGGAAAAGAAGTGGTGAAGACCATCGGAAAGCTTGAGAGTGTCAACGCTGTCTATAAAACCACAAAAACACCCCTGGACAAAGACATTCCATTGGTGGTTCTCATCAATGAAAGGAGTGCATCTGCGGCGGAAATCGTAGCGGGGGCATTGCAGGATTATGACAGAGCAGTGTTGATAGGAAGGAAAACTTTCGGTAAAGGTTTGGTGCAGACGAGTATTCCCCTTTCGTATAATTCCCAGGTGAAAGTGACAACCGCTAAATATTATATTCCAAGTGGCCGTTGTATCCAAGCCATTGATTATAGCAATCGGGATGAGAATGGCAATTCGATTGCCATTCCTGACTCCTTGAGAAAACAGTTCAAGACCAAAAATGGGCGGATTGTACTTGATGGCGCTGGTATCGAACCAGACACCAAAGTAGAATTGAAATCCTATTCACCTATTGCCTATAGCTTGGTGGCCAGAAACCATGTATTTGATTTTGGGACTGAGTTTTTCAGAGCCAACAAAGAAATCGCTTCACCAAGGGAATTTGAGATTACCGACAAGATCTACGACGGATTTATCAAGTCTCTCGAAGGAAAAGAATATGATTATACCACATACGTGGAAAAAAGTATCGAGGACCTTGAAAAGTACGCCCAAAAAGAAAAGTATTATGACGAAATCAAAGTCCAAATTGAAGACTTGAAGAAGAAGGTCAGTCACAGCAAGGAACAAGACTTAGTCACTTTCAAACAGGATATTAAAGATGCTTTGCTGGAGGAAATCGTTTCTAGGTATTATTTTCAGGAAGGTATCATCGAAGCATCGTTGCGAAAAGATGCTGAGGTCGAAAAATCCTTGGAGGTTTTAAACGATCGATCAAGGATGACCAAATTGTTGATTGCTTCAAACAGGAGTAAGTAAGATTTTGGAATCTTAATTTCCCAAATGGCTTTAATTTTATCTATAGAAACCGCTACAGCGGTCTGTTCAGTTGCCTTACATGAAGATGGTCATCTGATGGCGCTCCATGAGCTCCATCAAGATAATGTTCATGCCAGAAGTTTGATGGGGCTGGTGCGGAATGTGTTTGAGCAAGCAGGCCTTGAGAAAACAGCCTTGGATGCCGTAGCGGTTTCCTCTGGTCCAGGTTCTTATACTGGTTTAAGGATAGGGGTCTCTGTTGCCAAAGGTTTGGCTTATGCCTTGGACAAACCCATAATTGGTATTGGAACGCTTGAAGCACTTGCCTTTAGGGCCATTCCTTTTTCTGATTCAACGGACACCATCATTCCAATGCTGGACGCAAGAAGAATGGAAGTGTATGCTTTGGTAATGGATGGTCTTGGGGACACCCTCATCTCCCCTCAGCCTTTCATTTTGGAGAGTAATCCTTTTATGGAATACCTGGAAAAGGGGAAGGTGTTTTTTTTGGGTGATGGAGTACCTAAATCCAAAGAGATCCTTTCCCATCCAAATTCGCGATTTGTCCCACTTTTCAATTCTAGCCAATCCATCGGTGAATTGGCATACAAAAAATTTCTGAAGGCTGATTTTGAAAGCTTGGC